>CAZYDV010000402.1:0-5290 GCA_964646405.1 uncultured Granulosicoccaceae bacterium
GTGGAACGCCAGCCCGGTGGAACGCCAGCCCGGTGGAACGCCAGCCCGGTGCGCTATCTCGGGCTGCGCGCCCCGGTCATTTGTCTACTCAGTCCGTCGCTCACGACGTTTTTATACAACCTGCTAGTGGTCCACCCGGCGGCGCGACTGTTTGAGCTGGCCCCTTTTCGTCTTGCTGTCGACTCGACGCCGCACCGAGCCCTTGCTGGGCCGCGTTGGGCGTCGCGGCTTTTGTGTCGCAGAAGCCTGGATGATCAACTGCTGCAATCGCTGCAGTGCATCTTCGCGATTCTGCTCCTGGGTGCGAAACTGCTGCGCCTTGATCACAATGATCCCGTCGTTGCTGATGCGGTGATCGCGCAGATTCAGCAGGCGATGCTTGTAAAATTCCGGCAGCGATGACTGCCTGATATCAAACCGCAAATGGATCGCCGTCGAGCTCTTATTGACCTTCTGGCCGCCCGCACCCTGGGCGCGAATCGCCGTCAGCTCGATCTCATGGTCTGGAATGCTGGTGTGACTGGTGATTTGTAACACAGGTTTTAACGGCCGTTCTCGTATAGAGGGTAGCGGCGCAGCAGGTAACGTCTGCAGCGTGCCGCGGCGCTTGTTTGTAATTGTGTGCTCAGGCCGATCCGTCCAGCGTCAACAGTGTACCGTATAAGTCGGGGCGTCTGTCGCGGTAGACGCCCCAGACTTTTCGGTGATGCGTGATCTCGTCCAGGTTAAACGTGTGGCAAATCACAGATTGTTCTGTGCGGTTC
This sequence comes from uncultured Granulosicoccaceae bacterium, assembly GCA_964646405.1. Lineage (GTDB taxonomy): Bacteria > Pseudomonadota > Gammaproteobacteria > Granulosicoccales > Granulosicoccaceae > CAKZSB01. The sequence goes on from CAZYDV010000402.1 coordinate 765, forward strand.
GCCTCTTTCACCTTCATTCCCGTGTGATCGGCAATAAACGACGAGCCGTAGAAATCGAGCGTCACTGATGGGTCGAGTGTGGCCGCTTCCGTGCCAATGCGGTTGGCTGCGATCACCGGCATGATGTTGGCTGCCGCGTGACCACACATGGTGTTTTGCCAGTGCACGGCAGAATCAAAGCCGCTGTCGTAGCCCGCCGGTTCAGAACCGATCGCCGTCGGGTAGAGCAGCATCTCGGCACCTTTCAATGCCATGCAGCGCGCCGCCTCCGGAAACCACTGGTCCCAGCAGATACCGACACCCAGCTTCGCGTAGCGGGTATCCCACACCTTGAATCCGGTGTCACCCGGGCTAAAGTAGGATTTTTCCTGGTAGCCGACATCATTCGGAATGTGTGATTTGCGGTAGCGTCCCAACACCTGCCCATCCGCGTCGATCATCGCCACCGTATTGAAATGAGCACTGCCGGCGCGTTCGAAAAAGCTGATTGGCAATACCACCGCAAGTTCTGCTGCCAGTTGCTGCATACGGACAATGGTAGCGTTGTCCTCAAGTGTTGTCGCCAACTCCATGTGTTGATGGTTCTGCTCTATACAAAAATAGGGCGTCTCGAACAGTTCCTGTAGCAGCACAATCTGTGCGCCTGAGCCTGCAGCCTCTCGGACGATGGCCTCTGCCTGGTCAACGTTTTTGGCGACATCCCATCCGCAGCTCATCTGCGAGGTCGCGACAGTGATTTCTCTCATCGACGGATTGTTCAACTACACCGCACGGATGTCAAACCTGTTATCGTCCACGCATACGAAGAAACGTGAACGACATTGGATCAATTTAACCAGATCAAGGGTCTGCTGTTCGACAAGGACGGCACCCTGTTCGGATTTCGCGAGTCCTGGGGCGCGTGGTGTGAGCGCGTACTCGCAGAACTGTGCGCAGATGATCAGTCATTGCAGCAACGCCTGGCAGTGGCTGCCGGCTACGATCTGCAGCAGCGCTCCTTTTTGCCTGGCTCATCTATCGTTAACGCAGAGGCTGCAGAGACCAATCGCATCTGGGCCGATCTGCTGCCGGATAAAACGCTGGCCGAGGTGCAGGCCGCGGGAATCAGCGCACTGCAGGATTTGCCGCTGGTGCCGGTCACCGATCTGCCGACGTTGCTGCAGCGCTTTAGAGCTGCAGACCTTAGAACTGGCGTCGCGACCAACGATTTCGAGGCCGGCGCGCACAGCCAGTTGCGCGAGGCAAAAATAGATCAGTTGTTTGATTTTGTCTGCGGCTTTGATTCGGGTTTTGGATCCAAGCCAGGCCCGGGGATGATTCAGGCGTTTTGCGAAAAGACCTCGCTTGCCCCTGCGCAAGTTGCCATGATCGGTGACAGCACACACGACCTGAATGCCGGAAGAAATGCCGGGGCAGGCCTGTGCATTGGTGTACTGACCGGGCCGGCAAGCCACGACGATTTGGCGGGTCATGCGGATTTGATAATCGATAGTATTGAGGCGTTGCCAGGTTTTTTGCGGTTGTAGCCAGCTATTCGGTATGAAACACCCCCTCTCGACATTGTTGGGCACGCGATCCTGACGGTGGTGGTGAATTGATTGTTGTGCCGGCATTGGATAATCGTCTACCGCATAGCTGGCTTTGCCCTAACTACGTTGGCCCGTCGTGACATGCCGACATTTGTCGGTCACCCTCAATACGATATAAGCCTTTCCAGCATCGGTCGATAGTATTCGTACTCCGGTGTTTGCATGTCAGGCTCCTTGCCCATTTCGTCAAAGCGTCTCAACTCTATCGCACGCTGATAATGCGGATTTTGCTCAAACGCAGAACACTCTTTGTCGCTAAACGGGCCACCTTGCACTTGCAGGCTCAATACCGATGCGGGTGACAGGGTGTCAAAATAGTCGGGATCGGTAGTACACAGGTATCGTTTGGCCGGCACGTGCAGGCGCACCGGTTCGCAGACTTCCGCGCCAAACCATCGCTGTAGCACCACGGCGCCGACCTCTTCGTGGCAGCCATCGATTCCGCGTTCCGCGATGTCTTCTTCAAGGCCGTGTACGAAGTGGCCAATGTCGTGCAGAAACGCGGTGGCGATCATGGTTTCATCCGCTTTTGCGCGCTCGGCAAACACCGCGCATTGAAAACAGTGTTCGGTGATCGTCACCCGTTCGCCGTATTCGAGGTCACCGTGCTCACGATAAAGCGAAAAAATATGATCAACGATAGATTCTGCTGTCTGCTTCATGTCGGCTCCGCCGTGGTTCGCTGTAATACGCGCAGTTTACTCAACAGCGAATCCATATCGGCGTAGCAGCCCTGCAGATGCCGTTGCCCGCCGCCGGCATAACCCAGCCGGCCATGCAGGATGCGCGTGTTGTCGAACAACATGGCTTCACCTGCTGCAAGCTTAAACATCACACGATGATTTTCACTCTCCAGTAGGCGACTGAACAAGTGGTGGGCGGCGTAAAAATCATGGGTTTCGTCGGCGGGCAGGTCGAGTGCCTGCATCGATCGATTGTTGAAACGCACAGCGCTGGCGTGGCCGTGGCAGTCGACTCCGATCAACGCTGTTCGGTTGTGCAGATCGGTATCTTCAGACTGAAATCGGAAATCCACCTCAGTGGTGGACAAAATACGAAATTCGGTCGGGTGATCGCGCCGCATCAGCTCGGCCACCCACAGGCCGTCGACCAGAGTGTTCTCGCCACCGTCGGCGCTATTGGCCAGCACGTGCAGCAGTTGCAGGCCTGGCACCGGATTGCGATACGGGTTGTCGGTGTGGGCGCTTAAGGTGCTGCTGGTGAACGCCATATTACTGGGGTTGGGTTCTACTCTCACATCGAACAGGCGGCCATAATTGGTCTCCCGAACATAGCCGAACAGATCGATCACACTGAATAGTGCCTGATCGTGCGTGGGGATTGAATCGATGATCGCAAAGCCGGAGCGATAGACGCTGTCGAGCATGTCGGCAAGCGCCTTTCCATCGTGCTGGCAATCGAGCAGCGAGTAGCGCGGCAGGCGATGCTGCATATCGCCGCTCCAGAGTTGCTGCCGTCGGGCAGGTGGCTTGCGGTGATAGCGCAGCCAGTGCGGGTCGTAGCTTGCAGGCTGCGGATCATCCTGCCAGTGAATCTTTAGAAGTTCGCCAGTGCTGATCGCATCGGGCCGGATATCCAGCGCGATGGCGGCCGTTTCGATCAGCTTCTGGCCGTTGGGGTGGCGGGCCTCGGTCGCGTTGTCGCGCAGCCAGACATAGTCGAAATCGCGGGTGTATCCGTCCGAAAACGTGATCGACAGGCTGCGTTCACCGGTTCGGGCGTCGATGATCGCGGTCATGGGGCAGAGGCTCCGGGTGTTGGGGCAGGGCTGTGACAGCAGGCATTTGTCGTCGCCTCGCGCACGCGCTATTCTGCACCTGTCGCCCCAGTCGGAGCAATGCCTGTCATGGCCAGCAACAGCAATAAACTAGACGAACTCGTCGCCTCTGCCCGCGCCAACTATCAGTCGCGCGAGGAAGGCTATCGCCAGCGGGCGCTCAAGCTCTACCCCTGGGTGTGCGGGCGCTGCATGCGTGAGTTCGACCACAAAAACCTCAAAGAACTCACCGTTCACCACCGCGACCACAATCACGACCACAACCCCGAGGATGGCAGCAACTGGGAATTGCTGTGCGTGTTCTGTCACGACAACGAACACCAGCGCTTCGTCGAGCAGATCACCTACGGCGAAGACAAAACCGCCGCTGCCGCCACCCACAATCCGTTTGCCGATCTAAAGGCGATGATGGACAAAAAGGATGGCTGAGTGATGATCACCCAACCACTCGTCAATCGCAATGGAGCCACCTGATGACCGACACCAGACAACTGCTCGATGACTTCGCCGACGCCTTCAATCGCCACGACCTCGACGCCGTGATGTCGATGATGACCGACGACTGCGTGTTTCTGGCATCCGCAGGCGAGGAGGTCGACGGCAAGCGCATCGAAGGCCAGGCCGCCGTGCGCCAGGCGTTCGCGACGGTGATCGAAAAAATGCCCGACGCACAATGGGGTGAGGCCGACCATATCATTGAAGGTGATCGCGCCATTACTCGATGGGTGTTTTCATGGACAGACACCAACGGCAAAACCGCATCGGTGGTCGGCTGCGATATCTTTCATCTGCGCGATGGCAAGATCTGGATCAAGGATACCCTGCGTAAGCAGTCTGTCGGCTGAAGTCGGCGCGCGACTACGACGATTGATGATATCGATTGGCAGCATTGCTTTATTGAATAGGCGTCTGTGAGTTGGTCAGCGCGTCTAAGGTGCCCGTGCTAGTCTTGTCTGTCTGTTCAACAATCACAGTCTGTCTGTTTGGATACCCACGCATTTTGTAGTAACACCCTGCGCGTCGCCTGGTATTCCACCATCAGCTATGTGGTGTCCTATTCATCGCAACTGGTGGATATGTTCTGGGTAGCGAAACTCGGTGCCGGCGTGCCGACCGCCATTGCGATTGTCTCCACTATT
>CAZYDV010000403.1:0-5287 GCA_964646405.1 uncultured Granulosicoccaceae bacterium
TTTCCCCCGTGCTGACGTGCCGTTGGTAACCCGCAGCGTGAGCAAGGCGCATCTTGGGGTGTTTACCGCTTCCTTTCGCGCGCCTCGCTCACGCGTCGGGTTTCCCCCGTGCTGGAGTGCCGTTGGTAACCCGCAGCGTGAGCAAGGTGCGTCTTGGGGTGTTTGCCACTGCCCTTAGTGCGCCTCGCTCACGCGTCGGGTTTCCATCTGTGCTGGCAGGCGGTTGGTAACCCGCAGCGTGAGCTAGGTGCATCTTGGGGTGTTTACCACTGCCCTTAGTGCACCTCGTTCACGCGTCGGGTTTCCATCTGCGCTGGCGGGCGGTTGGTAACCGGACGCGTAAGCGAGGTGTATACGCGTTGCTTCAATGCGCGCCATTTGAGTCGCAGTCACAACACGCTGATCCAGCGAGTCGCATAGAATCGCTGCTTTAGCTAAGTGTGTTGCCGCCATGATCGAATCCCCCTTCCGCCGCCACGCCACCGGCGTGCGTGCCTCGTGACGTCGGCATCGGACAACCGCTATCGCAACGGTGTGATGCTGGTGCTGCTGGCCGGCGCCTTGTGGTCCACCATGGGGATTGGCATCCGGTTGATGGAGGTGGCCAATGTCTGGCAGATCCTGTTTTACCGCTCACTGGCGTTTGCACCGTTTCTGTTCACCATTATCGCCGTGCGCTCAGCAGGCAAGCCTCTGGCGGTGATTCATCGCGCCGGGCTACCTGCAGTAGTCGGCGCATTCGGGCTGGTGCTGGCATTTGCCGGTGGTATTTTTGCGATTCAGCAAACGACGGTGGCCAATGCGATGTTTCTGTTTGCCGCTGCACCGTTTATGGCGGCGGTACTGGGCCTGCTGGTACTGGGTGAGTCGGTGCGGCGTGCGACCTGGCTTGCGATGATCGTGGCGATCGCCGGCATTGGCATTATGGTGGTGGATGGCTTCGCCGCGGGCAATGGCGTCGGCAATATCGCAGCGATTGCCTCGGCCGCCGGCTTTGCGATCTTCACGGTCGCACTGCGCTACGGCAAGCTCGAAGACATGCTGCCGGCAGTTTTTCTGGCCGGTGTGTTTGCCACCATCACCGGTGCAGTGATGTGCGGTTGGCAAGGCTATACGTTCGCGATACCGGCGCGAGATATCGCCATCGCATTCGGATTGGGCGTCGGCCAGATTGGCATCGGGCTCAGTCTCTACACCCATGGTTCGAAATCGGTGCCGGCGGCGGAACTCGCGCTGTTGTCGATGACCGAGGTGCTGCTAGGGCCCGTTTGGGTGTGGCTGTTTCTGGCGGAGAAGGCGTCGCTTGCCACCCTGCTCGGCGGCGCGGTGTTGATGCTTGCCATCGGCTACAACGCGCTGTCAGGTTTGCGCAGGCGGCCGGTGCCGGTGCTTTAGAGAGGCTGGAGTAGGCTTTAGCCGGCTTTTTCCAGTAATGCAGTGGGCGGCTAAAGCCTGCACTCCAACGCTGCACGGCTCGCAATGTCGCAGAAACATCAGTATCCGATCTCACATTACCGACTCAAGCCTTGCTTTGCGCCGGCCGATAATTTAGTTTATATATTAATCATTCATATATAGATCAACTATCAGCGATGGCGGGCTTTGACAACTCACTCCCGATGATCCTGAATCGGACCCTCGATTCGATCATGCCACCGTACCGCGAGCTGTTCGCGCGCCACGACCTCACCGAACAGCAGTGGCGGATCATGCGCGTGCTCTGGACTGACGGCAAGGTGACTTCAATTGAGTTATCCCGCCGCACTCTGCTCGCTCCTGCCAGTCTGGTCGGCATTCTCGACCGGCTGGAAAAGAAGGGCCTGATCAACCGCGTGCGCTCCACGACAGACCGGCGTGCGGTGCACGTGCTGGCCAGTGCACGCGGACGTGAACTGGAAGCGGTGGTAACGCCGGAAGTACTCGCCATACAGACACGCATTCGCGCCAGCGTCAGCGATGACGAATGGCAGTCCATGCAGGCAACGCTTGAAAAAATATCCCGGCTATCGAGTGATCAAGCACTCGACGACGCAGCCAACTCCTGATTAACCAACGCTGGAATCTGAAAAAATGGCACTGGCAAATTCGACAAAAACCAACGATGCAGGCGGCAAGGGAATCCGTACCGGCGCCGAATATCTGGCCGGCTTGCGCGATGATCGCGAAGTCTGGACCAAAGGCAAGCGGGTGGCAGATGTCACCGCCGAGCCCGGCATGGATCGCGGCGCGGCAACGCTCGCGTCCTTTCTAGACAAACAGCACGAGTCCGAATTTCAGGATACCGTAACTTATGTCGATGCCGACGGCGATCGCTGCGGCATGGCCTATCAAATTCCCAAATCCACCGACGATATCGCCGCGCGGGGCCGCGCCTACTACGAGTGGGCCAAATGGTCGAACGGTATGTTCGGCCGCACACCGGACTACAAAAACGCGTCGGTCATGGCATTTGCTGCCGCCACGGACTTTCTGGCCCAGGGCACTAAAGGACAGGCAGATTTTGTCCAGAACATGCTGAACTTCTACGAGTATGTGCGCAAGAATGACAAGGTGCTGACCCACACACTGGTGAATCCATCGGTCTCGCACCAGCAGGCATCGCAGGGCAAATTTAACGATCAGGTCGCACTGCACGTGGTGCGCGAAACCGACGCCGGCATTATCGTTAACGGCGCGCGGCTGCTGGCAACCCTTGGGCCGCTGGCGGATGAAATCGAGGTGTTTCCTTCCACCGTGTTGCGCGCCTCTGAAGACAACATTCCGTTTGCCTTCGCATTCGCGATACCGATCGCAACCAAAGGTTTGAAACTGATCTGTCGCGACACCTACGACCACGGCAAGTCTACCTTCGACGCCCCGCTGTCATCTCGCTATGAGGAGATGGATGCGGTAGTGATTTTCGAAAACGTGCTGGTGCCGTGGGAACGCATATTCATGTACGGCCAGCCCGAGCTTTGCAACCAGGCATTTGGCGCCACCAACGCGGTGGTACACATGGCGCATCAGGTGGCGGCCGGCAAGCTTGCGAAATCGGAATTCATGGTTGGCATTATGTGCGCGATCGCGAAAGCCACCGGCAAAGACAAGGACATGCACACCAAGAGCCTGATCTCGGAAGTCATGATGATGACGGAGAGCGTGCGCGCGTTTCTGCATTCGGCTGAAACGCAGGCGCACGTCGATCAATACGGCAACTTTATTCCGCTGCGCCGCCCGCTGGATACCTCGCGCAACCTGTTTCCGAAAATGTATCCGCGTATGGTGGAGATTCTGCAACTGCTGGGTTCATCATCGCTGATGGCCACGCCGTGTGAGGCGGATTTCAGCAATGCCATGGCCGGCGATGTGGAGCAGTATTTTCAGGTCGCCAATCTGGAATCGCGCGACCGCGTCGCACTCTATCGACTGGCGCACGATGTCGCGGTGTCCGGATTTGGCAATCGCCAGGCCCTGTACGAGCGCTTTTTCTTTGGCCCGCCCATTCTGATGCAGTCGGCCTACTTTGATCTGTACAACAAGGACGATATGATCGATCGGGTCGATACCCTGTTAAAAAGCTAAACGACCGGACGTCAAATCATGAGCGCGCAACCTTTCACCCAACGAAGTCTGCGCGAAGCGCTGTCCAGTTTCGCCACCGGTGTCACCATCGTCACCACTATCGATGGCGACGGTGCACCGATCGGTATGACGGCATCGAGTTTCAACTCGGTGTCAATGGATCCGCCACTGGTGTTGTGGAGCGTGACCAAGGCAGCCTTGTCTGCCGAAGCTTTCAAAACTTCCTCGCACTTCAATGTGCATATTCTGGCAGCCGATCAGGTAGCGCTGTCCAACCGCTTCGCCACGAGCGGTGCGGATAAATTCGCCGCGATTAATCACACCACAAACGTATACGGAATACCGGTACTGCCGGGTGCTGTCGCCCGTTTTGACTGCCGCAACTGGCAGGTTTACGAGGGCGGCGATCACTGGATTCTGGTGGGCGAAGTGTTGCAGCTGGAACACGCGAAAGCCGAGGGCCTGGTATTCAGCGCCGGCTCCTATGCCACGGCAAGTCCCATTGCCAAAACATCGGTTGATTCAGAGCACACCGCCAACGCCGACGCCGAAGTCGACAACCTGCTGTTTTATAACCTGTCACGCTCCTATCGGCTGATGGCGGATCAGTTTCACGGCGTGGTCCGGGCCAGCGGATTATCGGTACCACAGTGGCGAATACTGGCCTCGCTGCGTGGCGAGGCGACCCACTCGCTGCACGAGCTGGCGGTTCGCACCTTCATTGAAGACTGGTCGCTGCTGGATACGGTGATGACGATGCAGGACGAGGGTTTGTGTATCACTAACGCCGGCACCGGAGTCGCTGACGCCGAGGTCACCATCACCGGCACCCGGGTAGGGCACGAACGCGTCGAGCACCTTTTCTCACTGTGCAGCCAACAGGAGCGCGATGCGCTCGGCAACGATGACCCCGAGTCACTGGCAAAACTGATCGAGCTGCTACAGCGATTGGTTGAACACGGCGATGCCCGCCAGTGATAGGCTATCGGTGAACTGATCCGATCACAGTACCCTCCATGACCCGATACTTTTCCGATAAAAAACGGCCGGTCCACCTGGGCAGCTATCCGCTGGAATTGCTGGCGCGGCAGGATCAGCTACCGGATCTGGCGGCAGTACCCGAGATGCAGCCAACATCATTCCACCGACCCGACACCCCTGCATCAATCGTCAACGCAATGCGCGACTACCAGGCGATGCTCGATGCGATTCGCAACGGATTTACCAACAAGGCGACCGGCGACATACCGGCCGACCCGCAGCAGCGCGCCAACAATCTAAAAGGCTTTGCCTACTTCAACGACGCCAGCATGGCCGGCATCTGCGAGATTCCAGATCAGGCCCGGCTGGCACAAGCGATCCTGAATCCGGATATCGGGCCGCTGGCCGAAGCGCTGCGCACCCGACAAACCAAAACGCTGGCGGCCGGTATCGACATGATCATGGCCGATCTTAAAGACAGCATGGATGCGCCGCAGACCAGCATCGTCAGCCACACCCACGCGCTGGTGATCCTCGTGCAGCATCCGCGAGATCCTTCTGCCGATGAACCCGGCACCGAGTGGCTGGCCGATGCGCAACGGGCGCGTGGTTGCCTTTTAGCCGCCGAAAACGCGATCGTGCTGGCCAACTATCTGCGCGCCCTGGGCTACGATTCGCGCGCGCATACCGGCGCCTGCAGCGATGTGAATCTGCATGCGCTGGTGGTGGCCGCAGGCCTTGCATG
>CAZYDV010000404.1:0-5268 GCA_964646405.1 uncultured Granulosicoccaceae bacterium
GTAATCGTTGAGCACGGCAAACGGTGGTGCAAAGGTGCCAATATAGTTTTTCTGGCCAAACAGATTGACGCCGTTTTTCACGCCAACGCCAGAATCGTTCTGCGACAGCACCGTCGAGGGCATGCGAATGTGGCGAATCCCGCGGTGCGATGTGGCGGCAACCAGGCCGACCGCATCGAGCAGTGCGCCACCGCCCATGCCGATCACATAGGAGTGGCGATCGATGTGATGCTCGAACAGTACTTTTTGCATCTGCTCGACAAAATGCAGTTCTGATTTCAGCTTTTCGCCCGCCGGCATCGGCACTGGCTCAGTGACCAGATCAATGTGCTCGGCGTGCGCCAGGCAGTAGGCCTGTATTCGGCTGCCAAGATCCGTGATCGATTCCAGCAGGCCGCTATCGGCGAAAATGACGATTCGGTGCCGCTTTGACGGTTCCAGGCGGCATAGCGTATCGCGCAGCAGCGGATTGGCCGGATCGAAAAGACCGCTGGTGAAACAGACCGGAAACTCGTAGGGGACGCTGAAACGTTGCCAGGCGGTGGTGGTGTGAGTCTGCGGTTGTTCGCTGGCTTGTGACATAGAGTTCCGGCTGGCTGTTGGGTGGCACTGGAAAATGGAGTGAGGGGTTGTTGTCCGCCGATCACGACCCGGTTGGGCCACAGCCTGCACCAGACACTGTGTTATGTGGCCGGCGTCCGTTAGACCTCGCCCGGCAACTGGCACAGGATTCCTCATTTGCCGCCGCCGTCAGGCGCACGGCCGCAACTTCATCATAACGACGGGGACGTCGTTGTCAACGCAGCGCTATTCTCGGTTGTGTGGTCGGTCTACAATTGGGCTGTGCAACCTTTACGGAAAACGCCATGCGCTATCTGAACATCTTCCTCTGTCTGCTGATGTTGCTGTTTATTGCGGTGCAACTGAATGACCCGGATGGCTTTTTGTGGATGGCAATTTATCTGGTGCCGGCGGGTTGGGCGGCAGTAGCGGGATTTTTTCCCGCCTGGTTAAGCCGATCTGCGCTTCGCGTGGTGTTGACAATTTGTATTGTGCTCGCGCTTGTCGGGATGGTCTGGTATTGGCCCACAACACCTGGCTGGTGGCGCCAGGAAGTGTGGTGGGAAGTCGAAACCGCGCGCGAGGGGATGGGTATGATGATTGTTGCGATTGTCTTGCTGGTGGCCCTGGTGAGTACCGGTGCGAAAAAAAACGTTGAGCAAACCGATCAATAACCCCTGGTGCAGGCCAGGCTTTGTGCCTGGCCTTTTGGCTGTGATGCTGTTGGGCGCTTTTCAATCCGCGGCACGTGCACAGGAGGCGTTGACGCAACAGCAGCAAGGGCAGGTCTACGACGAGGCCATTCATATTTTGGGTGGCAATGTCAATGTGATCAGTCGCTGGGAGCAGGACGTGCGGCTAAGAATAGTGGGCAGTGCCGGCGATTTATCTGCCACGCTTGCCGAACAGACCGTCGCTGAAGTCACGCAATTGGTCAATCGTCGATATGTGCTTGACGATGCACCCGCACGCAGTGCGCAAGAGTATCTGGCCGAGCTGCAGCGATCACCGCCTTTCACGATAGGCGAGTGCACAAAGCCGGATCCCTGCAGTAATTTCGTCGTGGTGTTTGCCAGTGCGGCTACGATGAAAAAAATTGCCGAAGCGATCCCGCTGCGGCCGGTGTATCAACGCACCTTCGAACGCGACCCCACGCCTCTGTGTTTTTTCTCGCCGTTTCAAACCGGCTACATGGAGATACGACAGGCATTGGTTTATGTGCGCGACGATCTTGCAAGCGATATGCTTCGAACCTGCCTGCAGGAAGAGATATACCAGTCGTTTGGCATGTTCAACGATGCCGGTGGTTCTCGCTTTTTCTCGTTCAATAACGTGGTCGCCCCCAAGTCGATCACCCGCTACGATCGTGCGCTGCTGCAGGCCATCTACGATCCATTGTTCGCACCTGGTGCACCGGTTTTCAGAGTGGTGAAACGTTTGATGGACAATCTCGGATTTGATCCGTTTGCAAAGTAGCCTGGTCTGCGTCACGGGTAACTTGCAATCGGGGCCGGTGACAGCGGTATGATGCCTGTGGCGGCTGGGATGGCCCGCCGCTAAACCGGAGGAATACGATGAGAATGAATTTCGGTATATTCATGGCGCCGTTTCATGCGCCCGGTCATAACCCGACGCTGTCGCTGGAAGACGACCTGACCTTGCTCGAGCATCTGGACCGGCTCGGCTACGACGAGGCCTGGATTGGCGAACACCACTCGGCCGGCAGCGAGATTATCGCCTCGCCCGAGATCTTCATGGCCACTGCCGCCGCGCGCACGCAGCGCATCAAACTGGGCACCGGCGTGGTATCGCTGCCCTATCACAACCCGCTGTGGGTGGCCGAGCGCATGGTGCTGCTGGATCACTTGACCCGCGGGCGCATCATGATGGGTGTGGGGCCCGGCGCGTTGCCAACCGATGCAGCCATGCTTGGGCTCGAGCCGCCGCAAATGCGGCCGTTGCTCGAGGACTACATGGATATTGTCATGCGGCTTTTGACCAGCGAGGAGCCGGTCAGCTACGAGTCTGAACGCCTCACCCTGAAAGATGCCCGACTGCATCTGCGACCCTACTCCGATCCGCTGTTCGACGTCGCCGTGGCGGCTGTGGCCTCGCCATCGGGCGCGCGGCTTGCCGGTCGATATGGCGCGGGACTGCTGTCACTGGGTGCCACGGTAGCTGTCGGCATGGATGTGCTGGCCCATCACTGGACGATTCAGGAGCAGATGGCCGCGCAGTATGGCCAGGTTGCCGATCGTGCCAAGTGGCGACTGGTTGGCCTGATGCATCTGGCCGAAACCGAACAGCAGGCACGCGACGACATGAAATACGGCATGGAACAGTGGTTCCGTTATTTTCAGAATGTCGCCGCGTTCCCGCAAATGGCCGTTGAGGGTGGCGATGTCGATGAGATGATTGATTTCGTCAATGGTGGCCTGGGTGTTGTCGGCACACCGGATCGCATGATCGAGCAGATTGAAAACCTGATCGAACAGTCCAACGGTGGCTTTGGCACCTATCTCACCCTTGCCCACAACTGGGCCAATACCGCGGCGACACAAAAGAGCTACGAACTCTTCGCCCGTGAAGTAATGCCGCACTTTCAGTCATCCGGCGGTGGTTTGCAGGCCGCGGCGGATCGCGCGCAGGCTCAGCGATCCGTTCTGGCAGAAAAACAGATGAAGGCTGTCGAAGAGGCGACTGCTCGCCACGAGAAGGCCCTGGCCGACGCTTGATTGTCAGCCACTCGCGGGCGCTCGTTGCGGGTGCTCGCGAGTCGGTTTAGCGGTGAAATATACGCTCGTCATGCGCTGATACCGGACCGGATATTGCGATGGCATGGGCCTTTTATGTTGACAGGGTGTTGAACGTGAACAGCCGAAAACGGGCGGGTGTGTCGATCGCGTTGATCGCACTGCTAGTGGCAATCGGGTTGCTGTGGCAGTTTTCTCAGAAAGCGGTGTCGTCTGATCGCGTGCGCATTCTGCCGCTTGGTGATTCGATCACACAGGGTGGTCTGGGCTGGCCCAGTTACCGTCGGGCGCTGTGGCACAAGCTCGACCAGGCCGGTTACAGCGTGGACTTTGTCGGTGGGCAGGATGATTTCTACGCTCAGGCCCCCGAGCGCGCCGAGCGCGATTTTGACCTTGACCACCAGGGTCACTGGGCCTGGGAGACGGGCGAGATCGCTGCGAAAATCGACGGCTGGTTGAATCACTGGCTGTTCGGCTACACCCCGGACGTGGTGATCATACATCTGGGCACCAACGACTTTGATCGCGATCAGTCTATCGACAGCACGCTGGTGGAGATGGAAACGATCATTGCAGCACTTCGCCGCAAGAATCCGGCGGTCAGCATTTTGATCGCAGAGATTATCCCGATGCGCAGCAAGGACACCGAGCCCTTCAATGCCGCGCTGCGCGAATGGGCACCGCGACAATCGACTGAGGCCTCACCGCTGGTGCTGGTGGATCAGTACACGGGCTACGACCCGGTTGCCGACAACCACGACGAGTATCACCCGAACGCTCAGGGCGAGGAAAAAATGGCCCAGCGCTGGTTTGCAGCACTGCAGCAGGTATTGCGCGAAACGGAGCAAGTCCGCAATGACGGGTGAGCGGTCGAGCAGCGCGTAATCGCACGTGTGCGTTCGCCGTGCCGTTCCCCAATCTGGTTAAACTGCTGTTCAATCCCACCAGAGCAGCGAAACATTGAGCGAACCGGATACTGAACAACTGCGCACTGCACTCGCACGCTATGCAACGGGCGTTGCGATTGTCACCACCGCAGATGGCGATGGCTGGCCGGTCGGCATGACGGTCAACAGTTTCAGCTCGGTATCGCTATCGCCACCACTGGTATTGTGGAGTGTGGGCGAGCACGCGCCGGAATACGCGGTGTTTAGTCAGGCAAAAGCGACGGCCATTCACGTGCTGGGTGAGTCACAGGTTGCGCTATCGAATCGATTTGCCGACCCCGCTGCTGACAAATTCGCCGATACGGCATGGAGCGCGGGCGACAATGGTGTGCCGATACTGGCCGACTGCAGCGTCTGTCTGCAATGTGTGGCGGTGCAATCGATCAGCGCTGGCGATCACCAGATTCTGCTCAGCCGGGTAGAGGCGGTCGATATTCGCCGTGACGAACCACCTTTGGTGTTCTTCGCCAGCGGCTATCGGCAGATCGGCGCGGCGCTCGACAGCGGTTGGGGTTAGTGTGTGATCGGCCGCGCTGCGCGCGATCGTCGACTGGCGTTACAGTTAGCTGCTATAACACATAGTCGGAAAGCGGCGTTACCGCGCTTGCTGCCGCCCTCGGAGAATATCAATGGCTGCCAATCACCTGGCCGATCTCGCCACGATCATCGATGATCTGGACCGCGCAGGCCGCATTGCCCACGTCAAGAGCGAAGTCTCACTGGAGCACGACCTGGCGGGCATCGCGGCCAATCTGGAGGGCGGTCACCAGGCAGTGATGTTCGACAATGTCAAAGGTCACAGTGCGCCAGTGTTTACCGGTCTTTACTGGTCGCGCGATCTGCTTGGTCAATTGATGCGCAAAGACCCGGAAGCGCTGCCACAGTATGTCTCCGACAGCATCAAGCACTGGCAGCAGTCCCCGATGCCGCCGGTGCTGGTCGAGGATGCGCCGGTACTGCAGGGCGAGTCTGGTCTGACGCTTGATGACATTCCGATACCGGTACAC
>CAZYDV010000405.1:0-5244 GCA_964646405.1 uncultured Granulosicoccaceae bacterium
AGTCACAACCGGGCACACTCTCGCTACGCCGACTTCTACCGCACAGACTCCTGGTTTATTTTGTTAGATACAAAATGGATCGTTGCTGCCAGCGGGGCAGTTATTGAGCGTTAAAGAAAATGACCCCGTTTCGAACGGCGTATTTTGAAAGAGATTCTCGTAACTGATCTTTATATTGTTTTGTTCGTAGGTCCCCAGTGCGGAAGGATTGCTGACCATCACCTCGCAGCTCGCGCCAGGTGCCAGAAATCCGGACGGTGAACCACACAGAACTCCGCTGGTATTAACCAGTTGATCGTTTTCCCCCACATTGAATGCGATGTTCGCCGCCATTGCATCGCCGATGTTTTTAACAGTGAATGACAGGCTGTCGCCTTGCGCCAATGAAATAAAAATACCTGTGTCGACTACTTGCGTCCCATCCAGCACGATCAATTCCGGCACACGCATTTCCGGAAACAGCAGCGCTGGATTCGCGGGGGCAGGATCTGAATTGACAGCGGCCCAGTAGCCCGCCCAGCTTTCCAGCGGGTCTGCACCAGTCACCGTCTGGTAAGCCGGGTATTGGAAATGGAACAGCGTGTCCAGTAACGGGCCGTCTGCTTGCGCGACGGTGCAACCTTCATTCGGGCAAGCCGCATCTGTCGTGGTGACAAGCACATCGTCGAGTGGAATCCCGCCATTAAGCGAAAAAGGCACACCCACCATCAGCCATTGGGGGGTATTCACTGGGATAGACTGGCAACCGATGTTCTCGTCTGTACAGGCAACTGTGTTGAAATTGCTCGAACCGCTGCGACTACCCGGTGGTAGTGTCACAGTCACATCACGTCCGCTCTTCTGAATAACCCACATGCCCTGTCCCAGTGTCAATGGGCTATCGGCATCGGCATTCATATAGCTTACCCCATTGTAGAAATACACGGCATAGTCAGCCGGGTTGTCGATGTGGCTGCCAAACACATCCCCTACGCTGGCACCGTCGGGGGGCAGGCACGGCACTGCCAATTGCGCCCACTGATTGTTTACCAGGGTAATCTGGTTAGCCGGATCGTTCACATCGCACAGAGCACCCTGATCATGCACGAAGATATCTGTCCTACTATTTCCATCATTGGGGACAAGGTTGGTGGCCGTGGAATCAAACGCTACAAAACGGCCATCACCGCTTATTGAGGGGTCACTGGAACCAGCATTGCCCGCCGTACCGCCGGAGTTGACGCTTACGCGCTCAATGCTCCCATCTATTCGATCGTACACGAATATATCTTGCGTATTAAATACATCGTTGGGGACAAGGTTGGCGGCTCGGGAATGAAACGCTACAAAACGGCCATCACCGCTAATTGACGGGGAAAAGGATTCAGCATTGCCCGCCGTACCGCCGGAGTTGACGCTTACGCGCTCAATGCTCCCATCCGTTCGATCGTGTACGAATATATCTTGTGCACCATTTCCATCGTTGGAGACAAGGTTGGTGGCGAAGGAAGGAAACGCTACAAAACGGCCATCACCGCTTATTGAGGGGGAATGGGAACCAGCATTGCCCGCCGTACCGCCGGAGTTGACGCTTACACGCTCAATACTCCCATCCATTCGATCGTGCACGAATATATCACTCTCACCATTTCCATCGTTGGAGACAAGGTTGGAGGCAAAGGAATTAAACGCTACAAAACGGCCATCACCGCTTATTGAGGGGGCAAAAGAACTGCCATTGCCCTCCGTACCGCTAAAGTTCACGCTTACGCGATCAATACTCCCATCCATTCGATCGTGTACGAATATGTCTTCCTTACCATTTCCATCGTTGCGGACAAGGTTGGAGGCAAAGGAATTAAACGCTACAAAACGGCCATCACCGCTTATTGAGGGGGTAAAAGAACTGTTGTTGCCACCCTCACCGCCGGAGTTGATGCTTACGCGTTCAATGCGCCCATCCATTCGATCGTGCACGAATATATCACTCCTACCACCTGCATCGTTGAGGACAAGGTTGGTGGCAAAGGAACTAAACGCTACAAAACGGCCATCACCGCTTATTGAGGGGGCAAAAGAATTGACATTGCCCTCCGTACCGCTAAAGCTGACGCTTACGCGCTCAATGCTTCCATCCACCCGATCGTGCACGAATATATCTCGCGCACCATTTCCATCATTGGGGACAAGATTGGAGGCAGCGGAGTCGAACGTCACAAACCGGCCATCACCGCTTATTGAAGGGGACGAGGCGGGCCCATTTGAACCATTTGGGCCGACACTCACACGGTAAGTTTCGGCGGCGTAGGTCTGAGTAGTCAACAACCCGGCTAGCAGCCCGGCATACACGATGTGTTTTAACGTGCTCATTGCAGATGCCAAGCGTTCGGCCAGTGACGCTTGCAGCTTTTCCAAATCTCGCCTGCACGCCTGGCAGCAGCCTTTCTGCTCATTTCCGTGTATACCTTTCACGACGATCCTAATCTTTGCGTTCCAGTCCAGGCTCACAATAATACTGAATATGCAATACCACACAATGGTATTTTTCCCTTACAGGAACAGGGTACGGGATTCGCGATGGCTGAGCGCCAGGATGCACAGCTCGATTTCAGTCACCGTGCCTGGCTGCCATTTTCCTTCACGTGAGGGTTGCAGCTTGTTGAATCGAAAACAGATTGTCTAATATGCGGGTTCGACAGAAAATAGCGGCGGCCCGGGGCACCTTTGATGATCGGGTTTGCACCCTGTGTGGTCTGATCGCAGAAATAGCGACCGTTTATGAACACCGTCGAACAGAATCTTTGGCCAGGCGTCCAGTTTTTGAGGCGAATTACAAGTATCTGAGCGACTGCTTGGGGCGCATAACTGCCGTTCAGTTTGCCTTCCGCCGTCTGAGTGGGTGATTCTAGCTAGCTAGTAACCCGATTGGCACGACGGTTAATATGCACCCACCGGTCAACGCAATGCGATCCGTTCTGTAAATCTGTGCAATGGCAAATTACTGCACAATACGGCAGTTCTCATCTGTTAAGTCCAACATGACCGACACGTTAGTTATTGCATTGCTACAGCATGAGCCGGTGCCTGCCGACACCGAGGCTGCACTGGAGCGACTCGATGGCGCGGCACGTCAGGCCGCCGCGCAGGGCGCGCGCCTGCTGGTGGTGCCGGAGGCCAGTGTCACTGGTTATAACATCCCGTATGAGACGATGGCCCAGGTGGCAGAGACTGCCGATGGTGAGCTCGCACAGGCGATCGGGCAAATTTGCAAGCGCCATTCGATCGCGATCGCCTATGGCTTTGCCGAGTCGCTTGAGGGTAGGTTTTACAATTGCGTGCAGCTCATCAATGCCGATGGCGAGCGACTGACCCAATACCGCAAAACGCATCTTTGGGGCGATCTGGATCGCACTCTGTTTACCGCCGGTGATGGCTTCGCACCGATTGTCGAGATCGACGGCTGGAAGGTCGGGCTTTTGATCTGCTATGACGTCGAATTTCCCGAGTGCGTGCGCGAGCTTGCGCTACAGGGCGCGGAACTGATACTGGTGCCGACCGGGCTGATGCATCCGTGGCGCTTTGTTGCCGAACAACTGGTGCCAGTGCGTGCCTACGAGAGCCAGCTCTTTATCGCCTACGCCAACTACTGCGGCAGTGAGGGCGATCTGAACTACGAGGGGCGCAGCGTGATCGTTGATCCCAACGGCGAGGACTTGGCGCAGGCACAGCAATCGGCTGTATTGCTGCACGCCACACTGGCGCGCGACGTCTTAACTCAGGCGCGCGAGCAGTTGCCATATCACCGTGATCGCAGGCCCGCCTTGTATACTCGTCTGCATCAGGTAAGCGACGAATTAATATGAGTGCTCCAATCACGGTTTTCGGTCCTGACTTTCCGTTTGCTTACGATAACTGGTTGGCCAATCCGGCCGGGCTCGGTCAGTTGCCGGCGGACAAAATGGGTGCCGAAGTGGCGATCATCGGTGCCGGTGTCTCAGGGCTTGTCAGCGCGCTTGAACTCATGAAGCTGGGTTTACGGCCGGTGGTCTACGAGACCGGTCGAATCGGCGGGCGGCTGCGATCAGAGCAGTTTCCGAATGCCCAGGGTATCGTCGCCGAACTCGGTGGCATGCGGTTTCCGATCTCCGCGACCAGCTTCAATCACTATGTCGATTTGCTCGGCCTGCAGACTCTGCCATTTCCCAACCCGCTGACCGAAGCGGCCGGCAGCACGGTGATTGATCTGGCTGGTGAGCGCCACTACGCCGAATCGCCAGCGGATCTGCCGTCAATTTTTCACGAAGTGTCTGACGCCTGGCAGCAGGCGCTGGACAGCCAGGCGCATTTTGTTGAATTGCAGCAGGCGATTCGCGATCGCGACAGCGCGCGCATCAAGGCGCTGTGGGATCCGCTGGTGCGCGACTGGGACGATCGTACTTTTTATGATTTCATCGCCACTGCACCGTCTTTTAAAAAGCTTGGCTTCAGACATCGCGAGATCTTTGGCCAGGTCGGTTTTGGCAGTGGTGGATGGGACTCGGATTTTCGCAATTCGATGCTCGAGATCCTGCGCGTGGTGTTGACTGATTGCGACAACCACCAGCAGCTGATCGTCGGTGGTGCCGAGCAACTGCCGCGCGGCTTGTGGGCGCACCAGCCTGAAGAACTTCGTCACTGGCCGCAGGGCACCAGTTTGTCCAGCCTGCATGGCGGGGCGACGCGAACCGGGGTCAAAAAGGTTTTGCGCAACGACGACGGCAGCATTGGCGTGGTGGATCAATACGGCAACTATCGCAGCTATCCGGCCGTGATCGCCACCTGCCAGAGCTGGCTGCTGACCACTGGCATCGACACCGACGAGTCACTGTTTTCGCACGCGGACTGGATGGCACTGGATCGCACCAGCTATATGCAATCGTCAAAAACCTTCGTGATGGTCGATCGCGCGTTCTGGAAGGACCGCGATCCGGCCAGCGGCCAGCAGCGAATGAGTATGACGCTGACCGATCGGCTGACGCGCGGCACCTATCTGTTTGATCACGGCGAGGGTAAGCCGGCGGTCGTCTGCCTGACCTATACCTGGATGGCAGACGCGCTGAAAATGCTGCCGTTGCCGGTCGAGCGGCGGGTCGAGCTGTCGTTGAAGGCGCTGGGGCACATCTATCCGGATGTGGATATTCGCAGTCACATCGTCGGCAAGCCAATCACCATCTCGTGGGAGGACGATGAGAATTTTCTCGGTGCCTTCAAGGGCGCGCTGCCGGG
>CAZYDV010000406.1:0-5237 GCA_964646405.1 uncultured Granulosicoccaceae bacterium
GCAGACCAGTGCCGCGATCGGTCGGGAGTTCACCAGCGACCTGCTGCTGCGGGTCTCCGAACTCGCCACCGATGAAGTCAATCGCGCACTGCATCTGTTGGTCGCGGACGATATGCTGGCGCAGCTACCCGGCACTACGACATCGCGGTTTGTTTTCAAACACGCGCTGATACGCGACGCTGCCTACAACAGCCTGTTGCGGCGTCAGCGCCAGACGTTGCATCTGCGCATCGCCAATGCACTGGTCGAGCACTTTCCGCAAACCGCCAACGCGCGCCCGGAGTTGGTGGCGACACACTTTCGCGACGCCGAGGAATACGTCCAGGCCATCCAGTACTGGACCCGGGCCGGTCGCCAGGCGAGTGCTGCCAGTGCGAATCGCGAGGCGGTGGAACACTTGCGCCACGGCGAATATGCCCTGTCGCGAATGCCGACCACAGAACAGAAGAGATCACTGGAGCTGGGTCTGCGGATGGCGCAGGGACCCGCGCTGATCGCCACCAAGGGTTACAGCAGCAAACAGGTGCTGAGCACTTACAACCGTGCCGCAGCACTGCTCGATTCGGTGGCCGGCACCCCGTCACACGCACAGGTGCTAAGCGGTTTGTGGGCCTACAATCTGGTGAGTGGCGAGTTCGACAATGCCACAAACTACGCCGCTAAACTGCTCGCCCTGGCCGAGCAACTGCAAAACGACGACCTGCTGCTGGAAGTACACGTAGCAATGGGTGTCACACTGTCATACACCGGACCGCTGAGCGACTCACTGCATCACTCGCAACAGGCGAGCGCGATGTATCAGCGTGACCTGCACGCCTCGCACGCCTCGCTCTACGGTCAGGACCCGCTGATGGCAAGCCTCTCGTATGCGGCCATGGCGCTGTGTGGCCTGGGGCAACTGGATGCCGCCGGCGAACACACCGCCCGATCGATCGCCCACGCGCGCGAGTTCGATCACAAACGCAGTCTGGCATTTGCGCTGGCCAACGGTGCGCGCTGCCATTTTAAACGCGGCGATTACGCTGGCTGTGAAGCGCTTGCCAGTGAGGCCATCAGCCTGTCTGCCGACTACGGCTATCCCGATTTTCAGGCCATGAGCCGATTTCACCAGGCGGCGGCACAGTATCGACAGCACCTGCAAACTGCACAGCTCGAGTCGATCGACCAGGCGCTGAGCGAGCTGATCAACGTCGGCAATTCGATCTCATCACCGTTCTATCACGCGGTGCTGGCCGATGCCTGTTGCGATCACAACGATTTTGACAGAGCGTTTGAAAACCTCACCCTTGCCGATGCGGCGCTGGCGCGCCTGCGTCACGATTGTGATGCCCCGGAAGTCTGGCGCATTCGCGGAGAGATCGAGGCCCGCCAGGCGGAACGCGACGCCGCCGGGCTCGACACCGCCATACAGAGCTTGCGCAAGGCCTACGCGCTCGCCTGTGATCTCGACACCCCGCTATGGCGCCTCAAATGTGCGGCGAGCCTCGCCTGGAATGACCGCACAGCCGATTCCACCGCTGCGCTGCGGCATGAAATCGATTCCGCGTCGCAGGGTCACGAACTGCCCTACTTCAGACACGCCGCAGAGGTTCTGGCGACGCTTCCCGGCTGAAAGTAACCCAACTGCCCGTCGATTGCCACCGGCCTGACGCCCGGTTACGCGTCTAACAGACGGTAATAACACCGCTTTCCAGATCTTCCACCGCTGCCCCGATAGCGTTACGCTTGGTGCTTTATAGTCAACCATGCAGGGGAGTGAAGTGGCCGGTAAAGTGGTTGTGATCGGCGGTGGTATAGGGGGTTTGAGTGCTGCCCACCATCTGCTTGACAAGGGTTTCGAGGTGGAAGTGTACGAGCACCACGACATCCCGGGGGGTAAGGCCCGCAGCCTGGGCTGTGCCGACACCGGGGTCGACGGGCGTCACGATCTGCCGGCAGAACATGGCTTTCGCTTTTTCCCTGCCTACTATCGCCACATCATCGACACGATGGCGAACACCCCCTACTGGGAAACCGACCAGAATATCGTCGACCAGTTGATCATGGTTGAGAAAGCCTCCTTCAACAGCTTTCGCCATCGACCGAACATCGTACCGTCCAAGATGCCGCACGACGCCAGCGGTTTCTACAAGCTATGGAAGTTCGTACGCGATCAGCCAAAGATCAAATTCAAGTTTGGCGAGCCCCTGTTCTACGCGATGCGTATCTGGCAGATAATGACGAGCTGCCAGGAACGCCGCGACGACGAATACGAACAAACCGCCTGGTGGCACTTTATTGATGCCGAAAACAAGTCGCTGAACTATCAGCGCTATCTCGCCAATATGACGCGCACCCTGGTCGCTGCCGATCCGCGAAAGGTCAGCACCCGCACCAATGGCAATGTATGGGTCCAGACACTGCTCGGGTTCTGGGATGAGTACCCCGACCGAATCCTGCGCGGCCCCACCAATGAAATGTGGATTCATCCGTGGCTGAAGTATCTGATCGGACGCGGGTTGAAATATCACATCAATGCCACTGGTACCGAGTTTCATATAGATAACGGCCGCATCAGTGGTGTGACGGTTGAGCGCAGCGCCAATGTGCGACCGGGCAAGAAGATCGAGCGCATTGCCCGGGTACTCGATTGTGATCGTTACGGCATCACCGAGTACGACTTCATTGACGCCGAATCAATTCACGTCAGCGGCGACTACTACATCAGCGCCGTGCCGGTCGAACGGATGGCGAAACTACTTTGCAGCAATACCGACCCGGCCGACACCACACCACTGGTGACCGAGTGGACAGCACTGGCCAACGCCGACCCGGCACTGAAAAAACTAGAGCAACTGCGTCACAGCGTGGCGTGGATGAACGGCCTTCAGTTTTATCTTAAACCATCACCGGGCCAGCCACACGTGCCGGATATGCCCGGCCATTCGATTAACGTCGATTCACCGTTTGCACTGACCACAATCTTCCAATGCGTGCACTACTGGCCTGAAATCAACATGGCCGACTACGGCGATGGCACGGTGCAGAACATTCTTTCGGTCGATATCTCCGACTGGGTCGACGGGCGCGGCCGGCTGTACAACAAACCGGCCTTCGAACTGACGCGAGAGCAAGTGATGGAGGAGGTCTGGACCGATGTAAAAACCAGCCTGCGCCACTGGCCGCAAGCCAAAATTGAAGATGAAAACCTGGTCCACTGGTGTCTCGACTACGACATCGTCTACGCGCTCGATACCGGTGTCGCCGGCCTGGGCAAGATCGAGGGCCTGGTGCGCAACCAGGAGGCCATCCTGCAGAACAAAGAACCGCTGCTGGTCAACCGCGTCAGCACCTGGCGACTCCGGCCACAGGCGCAAACCGGCATCGACAACCTGCTGCTCGCGTCAGACTATGTGCAAACGCTAACCGATCTGGCAACCATGGAAGGCGCCAACGAGGCCGCACGCCACGCCGTCAACGCACTGCTTGATAAAACCGGATCAGAACAACCACGATGTGAAGTATGGGCATTGGAAGAGCCCGCGGCATTCAAGCCGTTTCGCGAATATGATCGCAAGCGCTACTTCAAACAGAAGCCCTGGAGCAACTGGTGGCCGATCTGGATGCCCATCCGGTTGGTCGGACAGGGTCTGGCAAAACTAGTGGGGTTCTAGGCCGATGGGTGCAGCAGTATTCACCCCAGCGTTTCTGGATCAACTCGCGACCATTGGGGATCGGGAACTCGATCCAATCGTCGCCGATTTTCTCGGCGACTCAACAGATAATCATCGCGCCGCGATTCTGTTCGCACACCTTCGTCACGGCAAGCAACTGCACAGCGAACGGCTCGACTACCTTTTAGACGAAGGTCATATCAACGAGCCAATCCGCGAGTTTTTTCGCGCGCGCCAAACACTGCCTGACGCGCCGTGGATCGATCCGGCAATTTTCAAAACCGGTGGGCAGTTCTTTCGCAGTCGAGGCGTACTGTCATTCATGGTGCTGGCATTTGCGAGCCTGCCCTCCTGCTACTGCTGGATGCCTGAGGCTGAGCAACTGGGCAAGACCGGTCGCCTCGACGACCCGGCAGAAATTCCCAAGCGCTTGCCGGAAACAGCTCAATTCGTACTCGATGTTGTCGCTGACGGCGCGTTTGAGAAAAACGGCAACGGCATCGCAGCGAGCAACAAGATCCGTTTGATCCACTCGGTGATTCGCCACCAGATGAATCAAAAAAATGCGCGTGACGACACCGGCACCATGCCATTTACCGGTCAGTGGGCCGACGCCCACACCCAGCCGCTGTCACAGGAACTGATGGCCTACACGCTGCTGACGTTTCACCATGTGGTGGTCGCCGGCTTGCTGCGCATGGGCATGTTGCTCGAGGATGAATTCATCGAGACCTATCTGCATCGCTGGAACGCAGTCGGACTGATGCTGGGCATCGAACCGAAGATCGTTGAGAATCTTCAAGGCTTTGACGACACCTCAGCACTGTATGACATTGCCATGCAACGCTACCGCGGCACCACGGGCGATGGCGAGGCACTACTCGGAACCCTGCTGGGTTATATCCGCAACAACATCATCAACCGGATCACCCTTGGCAGCTGGAACCCGATGAGCCTGACGCCAAAGGTGTTGACCGAAAAACTGTCAGGCAAGGAAATCAGCCAGGTGTTGAATCTCGACATTCGCTGGTACGAGCGGCTGGTCGGCACGCTTGCGTGGTGGGTCATCAGAGTGATCGGTTTTTTGCAAAGCAAGGGCTGGTTCAGCTGGCTGACTGAATTGATCATTCACTGGGCAACCGCACACGTATGGGACTTGCGCGAAGACGTCGGTCACCGATCGATTGCCGGCAATCAGCCGCAACGACACGTCTGCGTATCCGGCACCACCATGGATCACTGGCGGTTTGCCAAACCGATTGAATCCAGCGCCGTCACCTTGGGATCATCAGAGCACTTGCAACACGCGGAACACAGCATGAACGCAGAGACGATCAAAAACTGGGCTGGCACCGTCAAGACCCGACCAGCCACCATCGCCAAGCCCAAACGCGAAGCCGAGGTCGTTGCGATCATGAACGATGAATCGCACTACCCTTCACCGGTTCGGGCGATGGGACACTTTCACTCAACCACAGCCTGTGTCAGCGCCGATGGTGGCACCATTGTCGACATGAGTGAGATGAACGGGATCGTCGAAATCACTGATACGCACGTCACTGTCGAGGCGGGCGCGCTGTATCA
>CAZYDV010000407.1:0-5235 GCA_964646405.1 uncultured Granulosicoccaceae bacterium
TGTCGCGCGCGCTGGCAAACCCTTCAGGCGTGAGCGCGGCCAGCAATTCGGGCGGCACGATCTGCGGAAACAGTTTGGTGCGCTCAGCCGATTCTGCGAGGTTAATGTCGACGATTTCCACGCCGTTGGCGATCAACTCCCCTATGGCCGCCTCGAAAGCGGCACTGACGTCGGCGTCCAGTTCATCAAAGAACCACTGCCCGGGACGGCCAAACTTCAGGCCAGCAACGCTCTGAACTGGCGCGATGCTCTGCCCCGTCACAACGCGGTGTACGATCGCCGCATCATCTGCCGTGCGGCAAAGCGGGCCGATCGAGTCAAGCGTGGGCGAAAGCGGAAATACACCGTCCGTAGGCCATAGTCCGACAGTGGTCTTGTGGCCATAGAGGTTATTAAAACAGGCGGGGATGCGCACTGAACCGCCGGTATCGGTACCCAGTGCAAACGCACACATACCGGCCGCGGTGGCGACCGCCGAGCCACTGGATGAACCGCCCGGTATACGGTGGCGCTGATCGCCCCAGGGATTGACCGGAGTGCCACGCGCCTCGTTGACGCCGGTCGCGCCGAGGGCAAATTCAACCGTTCGCGTTTTGCCCAGAATCACACAGCCGGCGCGTTTCAGACGCTGGACGATGGTGCCTTCGCTGCCGGTCAGGTGCTCACTGGGATGCAGTGATCCGTTGGTGGTGGGCAGCCCTTCAACGGCGATGATGTCTTTGACGCCGATCGGCACCCCCATCAGCGGCCCCAGATCGTGGCCGCCGGCGAGCATCACATCGAGCGCCTGGGCGGTTTGCAGTGCGCGCTCAATGTCCAGCTGCTGCCATGCCTGCAATCGGTCATCGAGCGCCTGAATGCGAGCTGCGTAGGCCTCGACGGTTGCAGCGATGGTGGTCTGCCCGTTACGCAGCCGCGCCGCATAATCTGCAAGCCCGTTTTCGATGGGGTCGTTGGCGAGTGTTGTCACTGATTGACTCCGCGCAGAAAGGCTTCGAGATTGTTGGTCAAGGCATCGGACAGATAGCCACCTTCCTGCACATAGACCGTCGGCAGGCCGGCTGCGGCGATGCGCGTGCCGATCTGCTCAAAACCCGTCGTGGTGATAGACAGCCCCTGCAGTGGATCGTGTTCGGAGGCGTCGAGGCCGAGGGCTACAATCAACACATCCGGTGCATAGACGCCAATGGATTGCAGCGCGGCATCGAGCGCCTCAAGGTAGGCGGCATCGCCGGTGTTGCGCGCCAGCGCGAAATTGCGGTTATAGCCCTCACCGGCACCGGCGCCACGCTCGTGGTTGTGCCCCCAGTGAAACGGATAAAAATTGGCCGGATCGGCATGCAGTGACACGGTATAGACATCTGCGCATTGATAGAAAATGCCCTGAGTGCCGTTGCCGTGGTGAACATCGACATCGAGAATCGCCACGCGTCTGGCATCGCGCAGACAGTGCTGGGCGACAATCGCCGAGTTGTTTAAAAAACAAAAGCCACCGGCCATATCGGCAAACGCATGGTGCCCGGGTGGGCGGCACAAGGCGTAGGCAGATGGCGCACCATCGATCACGATGTCAGCCGCGGAAAGCGCGGTGTTGGCAGAACTTTGTGCGGCCGCCCAAGTGTGGCGCCCTATCGGGCAGGCGGTGTCCGCCATATGCCAGCCGGCCTGACCGACGATGCCCTGTGGATAGCTTGCCGCGTGCCGAAGCGGGTGAATGTTGGCGATCACTTCGTCCGAGGGATTGGGCAATTGTTGCCAGCGCTGATGCGCGCTGGCCAGAAATTCCAGATATTCCACACTGTGCACCGCCGCCAGTGGCGCTGTGCCATGATCTGACGGGGTTTCGCTGCTAACGCCCAGGCGCTCCAGCGCTGCCAGCAGCCGATCCGCGCGTTCGGGCTGCTCGGCACTGGGTTGCAGTTTGCCCTGGACGAGAAAAAATTGTGGATCATGCAGCGCCTGGTCGGGCGCGTAGACTGCTCTCATGCGAGCTAGACGGCTTCGTCAGTCTCGTGCGTGGAGCGCCGATCGAACTCGCGCTGAATCAACCCTTCGAGAAATCGAGTGACGGTGATTTCGTCGTCCTGAGCCATTTTCAACACCAGGATTTTCGTCTCGGGAGTGACCCGAAGTTCGATCTTCTGGGTCTTTTCGCGGACAAGTTTTGGAGCCATGTCTTACCGTACCGGGTGCTATTTCCTTCGGTCATTGTGTCATGACGACCGCCGAAACACAATTGCCAGCATGGGCGCAACCGCTAGTATTTTATATTCATCACTTCGTACACCTGCGTACCGCGCGGTGCCACCACTTCGACTTCATCGCCAACCGAGGCTTTGAGCAAGGCTCTGGCCATCACCGAATCGATGCTGATGCAGGCGGTGGCCGGATCGATTTCGTCCGGGCCGACGATGCGCACGGTGGAGTGTTGACTGTCTTCATCGCACAGCTCGACGGTCGCACCAAAAAAGATCTTGCCGGTATCACTGGGCTGTTCGCGAACGACCTTCAACACCGGCAGACGCTTTTGCACATAGCGCAGACGCCGATCGAGTTCTCGCAGCTCTTTTTTGCGATAGATATATTCGGCGTTCTCGGAGCGATCGCCTTCGGCGGCAGCCGCCGACAGCGCTTCTGTGACGATGCGCCGGCGCTGCCACAAGTCTTTTAGTTCCTGCGTTAAGCGCTCGAAACCAGCACTTGAGATAATAGCTGTAGCGGCCGGCTGTGGCGCTCGGTATCTGCCCACTACCCGCGCCTGCTAACCGCCGGGACGCATGTCATCGAAAAACTGCTTCACGCCATCCAGCCAGCCCTGATGCCTGGGACTGTGTTTCGATGCCTTCTTGCCGGACATGCTCTCTTTGATCTCTTCGAACAGCCGCTTTTGGTCCGCGGTGAGATTGACTGGAATTTCTACCACCACCTTGCACAGCAAATCACCGGCTGCGTGTCCACGCACTGGCTTGACGCCCATACCACGCAGACGAAAGACCTTGTCCGTCTGTGTGCCGGCCGGAATTTTGAGATTAACTCGACCGGTCAGCGTCGGCACCTCAAGCTCGCCGCCGAGGCTTGCGGTAACGATATCGATCGGCACGGTAGCGAGCAGATCGTCATCGTCGCGCTCGAAGATCGCATGGCTGCGCACCTGCACCATGACGTACAGATCGCCTGGTGGGCCACCCTTCTCACCCGCTTCGCCCTCACCCGACAATCGAATGCGATCACCGGTGTCGACACCGGGAGGAATCTTGACCGACAGCGTTTTCTTTTCCTGCACGCGGCCGGCACCGCGACACTTGCTGCACGGATCCTTGATGATCTGGCCATTGCCACGACAACTGGGACACGTCTGCTGGACCGAGAAAAAACCCTGTTGCATGCGCACCTGCCCCACGCCACCGCAGGTGTCACACTGCGCAGGTGTGCTGCCCGGTTTGGCGCCTGAGCCGCTGCACTGATCGCAACTGACCTGGGCCGGGATGTTGAGCGTTTTCTCAAGCCCCGTGACTGACTCTTCGAGCGAAAGCTCGAGGTTGTATTGAAGATCGGTACCACGCGATGCGCGACTTCGACCACCGCCGCGACCGCCACCGAATATATCGCCGAACACATCGCCAAAAATATCGCTGAAATCGGCGCCACCAAAACCGCCCTGTCCACCGCCTGCCGAGTTGTCGACACCGGCATGCCCAAAACGATCGTAGGCGGCACGTTTTTGCGAATCGTTGAGTACTTCGAAGGCCTCTTTGGCCTCTTTGAATTTCTCCTCGGCCGCTGTGTCGCCCGGGTTGCGATCCGGGTGGTACTTCATCGCCAGCCTGCGATAGGCCTTTTTTAGCGTGGCCTCGTCTGCGTCCCTGGAGACCGACAAGACGTCGTAGTAATCCTGTTTAGACATGGCGTTCGAGCACGTTTGGTGACTACCCTTAGACGTAGAAATCCGGTGGCGCAAAACGCCACCGGATCTGTTTTACCGCTGATTATGAACTGCCGCAGCGAAGGCGCTGGCGGCCAAACCGCTAGTTCTTGTTGTCGTCCTTGACCTCTTCGAACTCGGCATCGACAACGTCATCGGCCGGCTTGCTATCATCGCTGCCACCGTCGGCATCGGTGTTGCCACCTTCTTCTGCGGCCTGCGCATAGGCGCGTTCAGCCAGCTTGCCAGATGATTCAGTCAGCGCCTGCAGTTTGGCCTCGATGGCCTCTTTGTCGTCGCCTTTAAGTGCTTCGCGAAGATCGGCGATACGAGACTCAATCTCTTTTTTCTCGTCTTCGGTGACCTTATCGGCGAGGTCGGTGACCGATTTCTCGGTCGCGTGGATCATGTTTTCTGCCTGATTTCGCACATCGACCAGTTCGCGCAGTTTGCGATCCTCGTCGGCGTGGGCCTCGGCATCCTTGACCATCTTTTCGACTTCTTCATCCGACAGACCGCTGGACGCTTTGATGATGATCGACTGCTCTTTACCGGTTGCCTTATCTTTGGCCGACACGTTCAGGATACCGTTGGCGTCGATGTCGAACGCGACCTCGATCTGCGGCATGCCACGTGGCGCCGGTGGTATGTCTGACAGGTCGAAACGGCCAAGCGATTTGTTGCCCTGCGCCATCTCGCGCTCACCCTGCAATACGTGCACCGTCACGGCAGTCTGGTTGTCGTCTGCGGTCGAGAACACCTGCTGTGCTTTCGTGGGGATCGTGGTGTTCTTCTCGATCAGCTTGGTCATCACGCCACCCAGTGTCTCGATACCCAGAGACAACGGGGTGACGTCCAGCAGCAGCACGTCTTTGACGTCACCGCCAAGCACGCCGCCCTGAATTGCCGCACCCATGGCAACTGCCTCGTCAGGGTTTACATCACGACGCGGCTCCTTGCCAAAGAATGCCTTCACTTCGTCGAAGACCTTCGGCATACGGGTCTGACCGCCAACCAGAATCACATCGTCGATCTGCGATGCGCTGAAACCGGCATCCTTCAGCGCCACCTTGCACGGCTCGATGGTGCGCTTGATCAGTTCTTCGACCAGTGACTCCAGCTTGGCACGCGTCACCTTCATGTTGAGGTGCTTGGGGCCAGACGCATCTGCTGTGATGTACGGCAGATTGACATCGGTCTGCTGACTGGAAGATAGCTCGATCTTGGCTTTCTCTGCCGCTTCTTTCAATCGTTGCAATGCGAGCGGATCATTGTGCAGATCGACGCCATTTTCCTTTTTGAATTCGTCTGCC
>CAZYDV010000408.1:0-5217 GCA_964646405.1 uncultured Granulosicoccaceae bacterium
ACTGGTGTGCTGTGAACCGGCCGCGCGGCAGTTTAATATGTAAACCCGACTATCGCCAGCACCGCAGCGCCAGCAGGGCGCTGATTTCGATCAATCGCCGTCATAGGCGCGAGTGACTTCCTGCGCGATTATCTGCATGCCGCGCCGCACGTGTTCCTCGGGTTGTGCGTAGGAGACGCGAATGCACTCGTGGCGATGCGCCCAGCCATCGTCGGCAAGGCCCGGGAAAAAATGATGCCCCGGCACAATGATCACCCCGCGCTGTTTCAACCGCTCGTAGAGTTGCTGTGAACTGATCGGAAGCTGCGGGAACCACAGCCAAAGGAAAAACGCGCCCTCAGGCTTGTGGGCCAGGCCCGGTGTCTCACCCATCGCCTCGTCAAACCACGCCAGCGCGCGTGCGGCCATCGCCGCATAGAACGGTCGAATTTCACTGTGGCACATTTGTGTGAGCTCATCGTTCTCCAGCAGATCCAGCGCGAGGGCGGCACCGATGCTGCCGGGTGCAAGATTGGTGATCGCGTTGATCGACCCGATCGCATCGATCACTTGCGGATGGGCAACGACAATGCCAGTGCGACAGGCCGGTAAACCGATCTTCGACAGACTCAGGCACATGATGGTGTCATCGTTCCAGCCGGGATTGACGTCGGCGTGAATGATGTTCGGAAACGGTGCGCCGTAGGCGTTGTCAACGATCAGCGGAATCTCGGCTGCCGCCGCAATTTGGCCGAGCCGTTGGACTTCGTCGTCGGTCAGCACATTACCCGACGGGTTGGTCGGCCGTGAGACACAAATGGCGGCCGCATCGTCGGGCAGCTCGAATCCGTCGAAGTCGATGCGGTACTTGAATTCGCGCGCGCTCAGTTGGTCGATGCGCGGTCGGCGCGAAACGAAAAACGGCTCGTCGATCGCTTGCGCCTCGTAGCCGATGTACTCGGGTGCCAGCGGCAGCACGATGCGCCGCAAGGTGCCGTCGGCGTGTCGTCCGGCGAGCATGTTGAAGATAGTGAAAAACGCGTTCTGGCTGCCGTTGGTAATCGCGATATTGGCCTCGCTCACCGGCCAGCCGCAGCGGCTTGCGAGGTATTCTGCCAGCCGGGATTTGAGTTTCGCGTGTCCGGTCGGGCCGTCGTAGGCGCCCAGCGTTTGCGAAAACAGCGTCGGCTCGCTGGCGAGCCTGGCGAGTGCAGCACGAAACTTCGCGTTGACCGGTTCAATCGAGGCGGGATTGCCACCGCCGAGCATCAGAGTATCGGGATCCCCGGCCAGTGCGGCGGCGATGTCTTCCATCAGGGTCAGAATGCCGCTGGGCGTCGAGAATTTTTCGCCAAATCGTGAAAATTGCATGGTGGGCCACTGGTTGTGGAGAGGGCGGTCACTGCCGGCCGGATGAACATTCGGCAATTGTGCAGCGCAAACGAGGGCGAACGGGTATACACATTGTAAAGCGACTGGCCTGCGGCTGCCGCTTCCCCGACACTCTCGGTTTCATTGAAATTAGTAGCAAACCTCGTACAACATGACCCTGAATTCTGTCGCCGGCTTCTATCGCCGCACCGTGCTGGATCATCCGGCCGTAATTATCGCCGTGTTATTGGCGATTCTGGCTTTTTTCGCCTTGCAGGCGCGGCACTTCGCGCTCGACGCCTCAGCCGATGCGCTGTTGCTGGAAGACGACAAGGATCTGCAACTCTATCGCGCCGCACAGGCGCGCTATCAGTCGCAGGAACTGCTGGTGGTCACCTACAGCCCGCAGGCCGACATGCTCGACGACAAAACACTCGATCGACTGGCGGCGTTGCGCGGCGAGCTGCTCGGGGTGGCGTCGGTCGAGTCGGCGTTTACGCTGCTCGATGTGCCGCTGATGACGAGCGCCGACATCGAACTTGCCGAGTTGACCGTCGATGTGCCGACCCTGACCACCCACCGCGATTACGACCCGGAGCGCGTAAAAGCAGAAATCGCGACCAGTCCGGTCTTTGGCAACCTGATTCTGAGCGCCGACGCCTCCACCACCGCGCTGTTGCTGACACTCGAGGATAATGAAGAACTCGGCGCTCTGCATGCCGAGCGCTCGGCACTGCGGCTGCAGAAGCTCAACGGCGAACTGGCGGCATCAGACGCCGTTCGTCTCGATGAGGTGAATCAGCAATACGATGCGGCGCGTGCAGTTTTTGGCGAGCAGCGGCACAACGATATCGCGGCGATCCGCGCCATCCTTGGCGACTACCGCGACGACGCAAAACTGCATCTGGGCGGCGTGCCGATGGTCTCGGACGACATGATCAGTTATATCGGTCGCGACCTGGTGACGTTCGGCGCGGGCGTGGCGCTTTTTATCCTGATCATGCTGGCGTTGATTTTTCGCCGTCTGCGCTGGGTGGCGCTGCCGCTGGCCAGTTGCGGATTTGCCGGCCTGCTGATGCTCGGTCTGCTCGGTCTGGTGGGCTGGAAAGTAACCGTCATCTCGTCGAATTTTCTGTCACTGATGCTGATCATCACGATGTCGATGAACATCCACCTGGTGGTGCGCTTTCGCCAGCTCTGCCACGACCGACCCGACGATTCGCATCGCGATCTGGTGCTCGAGACCACCCGTCGTATGTTCTGGCCTTGCCTGTACACCGCGCTGACGACCATCATCGGTTTCAGCTCTCTGGTGTTCAGCGGAATCAAGCCGGTGATGGATTTTGGCTGGATGATGTCGATCGGGCTGGGCGTAACGTTTTTAACATCCTTTTTGTTGTTCCCGGCGCTGCTGGCCTGGATTGGGCCACGGCCGGACGATGGCATGGCCGATCGACCAGTCGCCGCCACCGCGATACTTGCACGCTTTACCCAGCGCGGCGGTGGTCTGGTGCTGGGTCTTGCGCTGATCATCGCCGTGCTCAGCGCGATCGGCATTTCGCGATTGCAGGTGGAAAACAGTTTCATCAACTATTTTCGCTCACACACCGAAATCTATCAGGGCATGAAGCTGATCGATGAGCAGCTCGGTGGTACGACGCCGCTGCAAATTCTACTCGACGTCAGCGAGGAAGAGGATGACGAGTGTGCTGATACCACCGGCATGTCAGCGGATGAACTGGAATATTGCGAGGAGATCGAATTTCTGCAGGAGGACAAATCCGCCGCCGATGTGTGGTTCACCCCCTTCAAGATTGAACGCATCAATCAGGTCCATGACTATCTGGATTCACTGCCCGAAGTCGGCAAGGTGCTGTCGCTGTCGTCGATTCTGCGCACCGGTGAACTGATCAACGGCAACCAGCCGTTTACGCCGTTTGAACTGGGCATCCTGTACAAGCGGATTCCCGAAGACATTCGCGTGCGCATGATCGATCCCTACATCTCGATAGACGAAAACGAAGCGCGCATTGCGCTGCGAATTCTCGATTCACAGCCGGATCTGCGGCGTCGTGAGCTGCTGGAAAAAATCCGCAGTGATTTGCACGGTGAGCTGCAGATTCCCGAAGACAAGGCGAGCGTCAGTGGCATTCTGGTGCTCTACAACAACATGCTGCAGAGCCTGTTTCAATCGCAGATCCAGACCGTCGGCGCGGTGTTGCTGGGAATCGCCATCATGTTCATGGTGCTGTTTCGCTCGCTGTCGCTGGCGGTGATCGGCATTGTGCCCAATGCGCTGGCGGCAGCACTGGTGATGGGCATTATGGGGCTTGCCCGCATACCGCTGGATATGATGACGATCACCATCGCCACCATCACCATCGGCATCGCGGTCGACAACAGCATTCACTATATCTACCGGTTTCGAGAGGAATTTCCCAGGACCGGCAGCTATCACGCGACGATGGATGTCTGCCACGCCAACATTGGGCGGGCCGTACTTTACACCTCACTGACAATCATTTTCGGCTTTTCGATCCTGGTGTTCTCGAACTTCATCCCGACGATCCTGTTCGGCTTGCTGACCGCACTTGCCATGTTCGTCGCACTGCTGGCGGTGCTGACGCTGTTGCCGCGACTGATCGTACTGTTAAAGCCATTCGGACCCGAGCGCGCGTCGGCCTGAGGCCGGCCTGACCTGGGCCCAGACCATGGCGGTGGCAATGTAAACGGCTTGTAAACGCACTGGCCAGAAGAAATATCGGCAGCTACCTTGTGGCGTTGCGAATGCACCATATTGTCTTCGAAACCTTGCGCCCACTGCGACGACCATGCACCGAATTCTGCTAGCCGACGACGATCAGGTTCTGTCTGACCTGCTGACCGAGTACCTGAAGAGCCAGAATCTTGAGGTCGAGCAGGTGATGGACGGGCGCGCTGCGGTCGATGCGCTGCGAGACGATATCGACCTGGTCGTACTCGACGTCATGATGCCGGTGCTCGATGGCTTCGCCGCACTGCGTGAGATACGCGCCAAAAGCAAGGTGCCGGTGCTGATGCTGACCGCGCGGGGCGAGGATGTCGATCGGATTGTCGGTCTGGAAATGGGCGCGGATGACTATCTGCCCAAACCCTGTAACCCGCGCGAGCTGCTGGCGCGTATACGGGCTATTCTGCGCCGCAGCGAGGCGACTGCTGTGGTCGGCGCAGACTCCCTCGAAGTGGGCGGGCTGGCGCTGCGCAACAGCGATCGCACGGTGACCCTGGACGGCGAACAGGTACAACTGACGGTTGCCGAGTTCAATATGCTCGAAGCGCTGATGTCCGCCGCGGGCAGTATTGTGACCAAGGAAGAGCTGACCGAAAAAGGTTTGGCACGCAAACTGGAACTCTACGATCGCAGTGTTGACATGCATATTAGCAACCTGCGCCGCAAGCTGGGTCAGTCACAAGGAGGTGAGCAACTGATACGGACGGTGCGTGGCATCGGCTATATGATCGGTGCAGATGAAGACGACGAGTAACTCAACGGACCAGCTATCTGGTAACTGAATGTATCGTTTATTCTGGAAAATCTTTTTCCTGTTCTGGATCGTCAACGGCGTGCTGTTCAGCGCGGGTGTATCGCTCGCGCACCTGTTCAGCGATCGCATGGAGCAGCAGCGGCATCGCAGCTTTCCGATCGCCCAAATCGCCGAAAACGCGATCTATGCGCACGAGGTCGGCAAGATGTCGCGATTTTTGCGCCGCGCAAGGCACAGGCTTGGCGTCGAGGCCTGGCTGCTCGATCTGAACGGCACCCTGCTGGGGCCGGATCGCATCGCGCCGCGGATGCCACAGGTCGATACCTATCCGGCCTATATCAGC
>CAZYDV010000409.1:0-5178 GCA_964646405.1 uncultured Granulosicoccaceae bacterium
CCTTTGGATTTTTTCACCCGCTTTTGCACGGCGAGGAACTCGAGGATGCGTTCCTTGACCTTCTCCAGACCGTAGTGATCTTCTTCGAGAATCGCCTCCGCACCACTGAGATCAGATTTCAGCCGCGTGCGCTTTTTCCACGGCAGATTGACCAGGGTTTCAATGTAGTTGCGAACCACCGTGGCTTCGGCCGACATCGGAGACATCATTTTCAGCTTCTGTAGTTCAGAAGTCGCTTTGGTGTGCGCCTCCTTGCTCAGCCCGACGGTCTCGATTTTCTCGCCGAGATCATCGACCTCGTTCGGCACGTCGTCCATCTCGCCAAGTTCTTTCTGAATGGCTTTCATCTGCTCATTCAGGTAGTACTCGCGCTGGCTCTTCTCCATCTGCTGCTTGACTCTGCCCCGTATACGCTTCTCGACTTGCAGCATGTCGAGCTCGGATTCCATCAGCGCCATCAGATATTCGAGACGATCGACACTGGATTCCATTTCCAGAATCTTCTGCTTCTCGTCAATCTTCAGCGCCAGGTGTGCGGCCACGGTGTCCGCAAGCCGGGACGGATCATCAATACCACCGAGTGAGGCCAGAATTTCCGGCGCAATCTTCTTGTTGAGTTTGACGTATTGTTCAAACAGGCCGGTCACTGAGCGAATCAGTACCTCAACTTCCTTCTCGTTTAGATCATCGTCTCCGCCGACCTCAATTGCATCGGCAGCGAAATAACCGTCATCCGTTTTATGGATCGAAGAGATGCGTGCGCGCACGCTACCCTCGACCAGAACCTTGATCGTGCCATCAGGGAGTTTAAGCAGTTGCAGGATGTCGGCGAGTGTGCCGAATTCGTTGATATCGCCGATGTCAGGTTCATCGACATCGGCGCGCTTTTGCGCCGCCAGTAAAATCTGTTTGTCGCGCCCCATCGCCTCGTCAAGTGCGAGGATGGATTTCTCTCGCCCGACAAACAACGGTATAACCATGTGGGGGTAAACCACTACATCGCGCAGGGGTAACAGGGGGAGTCCGATGAGAGAGACATCGGTAGGGGTATCAGTCGTATCAGGCTTGTCGGCCATGCTGCCTCGCGGGTGCTAGCAATGTGCGCACGGGCTGTGCTCACACCTAGAGTTTAAGGCCAGCCGGGGAATTTACAAGCAACTGCACCATCGATATCGCTGCCAGACAATTGCGTTCCGGTGCGCCGCGATCGGTATTAAAAAATCTGCCCATTGGCAGTACGCCTGCGCACCACTGCATCGGAACAGGGTTTGCGGCACACACGGCGAATCGACGCCCCTCGCCGAAAACAAAAAACGCCGCGTGACGCGGCGTTTTGCTAGCGAGAACAGCAGGACGAGTCTTATTCGTCAGACGCGGCTTTCTT
The DNA here is from genome assembly GCA_964646405.1 of uncultured Granulosicoccaceae bacterium. Classification (GTDB taxonomy): domain Bacteria; phylum Pseudomonadota; class Gammaproteobacteria; order Granulosicoccales; family Granulosicoccaceae; genus CAKZSB01. Next base: position 1,385 of record CAZYDV010000409.1, read on the forward strand.
AAAGCCCTTCTGCTCGCCTTCAATGCTGGGTTCGTTGCTTGCCAGCAGCAGCAGCGGCTTGGTTTCACCGCGTACCACAGCGCCGTCAACAACGACTTTCTTGACGTCCTCAAGATGCGGCAGATCGTACATGGTGTCGAGCAGCACATTCTCAAGAATGGTCCGCAGACCGCGAGCACCCGTTTTACGCTCGGTTGCTTTTTCCGCTACGGCGTACAGGGCGTCTTCGCGAAATTCAATCTCGACGTCTTCCATACTCAGAAGTTTCTGGTACTGCTTGGTGATGGCGTTACGCGGTTCGGTGAGGATACGTACCAGCGCGTCTTCGTCGAGTTCTTTCAGTGTCGCGATCACTGGCAGGCGACCGACAAATTCCGGTATCAGACCGTACTTGATCAGATCTTCTGCTTCAACGGATTCGAGTAGCTCGCCGAGTTTGGCCGTTTCGTCCTTGGTCTTGACCTCAGCGCCAAAGCCAATGCCGCCTTTGTCGGATCGGTCGCGGATAATCTTGTCCAGCCCGGCGAATGCACCGCCGACGATGAACAGGATGTTGCGCGTGTCAACCTGCAGGAATTCCTGTTGCGGATGCTTGCGTCCACCTTGCGGCGGTACCGATGCCACTGTGCCTTCGATAAGTTTCAGCAGCGCCTGCTGCACGCCTTCACCGGAGACATCGCGGGTGATTGAGGGGTTGTCTGCCTTGCGAGAGATCTTGTCGATCTCGTCGATGTAGACGATCCCGGTCTGCGCCTTCTCGACGTCGTAGTCGCACTTTTGCAGCAGTTTCTGGATGATATTCTCGACATCCTCGCCCACGTAACCGGCTTCAGTCAGTGTGGTGGCATCGGCCATCGTGAACGGCACGTTGAGCAACCGGGCCAGCGTTTCAGCCAGCAGGGTCTTGCCCGATCCGGTCGGGCCAATCAGAAGGATGTTACTCTTGGCGAGTTCAACGTCGTCTTTGGAAGTACTCTGGTACTCAAGACGCTTGTAGTGGTTATAAACGGCAACCGCCAGAATCTTCTTGGCGGAATCCTGACCGATCACGTAAGAATCGAGCGTGTCGCGAATGTCCTGCGGTTTCAGCAGCTCGTTGGTCGCCGACGCTGCCTTTTCCTGCATCTCTTCGGTGATGATGTCGTTGCAGAGATCTACACACTCATCACAGATGAATACCGAGGGGCCCGCAATCAGTTTGCGGACTTCGTGCTGGCTCTTGCCACAGAATGAACAGTACAGCAGCTTGCTGTCATCTTGATTCTTGTTTTCGCCGTCACTCATCGATCATCACAATCCAGTTCACGCAAGGATTACCTTGCCGGTTTTTGGTATATTTTGCAAGCTGACCGACCATGCGAGCGTATCTCACATCGCGCTGCTACAACTCACTTCCCGTCCACTCGATCAATCAATCGCTAAGCGGGCAAGAATACCTCAACCACCGGTTACCTGTCCGGCTTCCTTGTCACGGTTTTCGACAACGCGATCGATCAATCCGTACTCCACCGACTGCTGTGCGGTCATGAAGTTGTCACGATCAGTGTCGCGTTTCACATCTTCCAGCGCACGGCCGGTATGGTCGGCCAGCACCTGATTCAATCGTTCGCGAATGGACAGAATCTCTTGCGCGTGGATCTCGATATCCGTTGCCTGCCCCTGGAACCCGCCGAGTGGTTGATGGATCATCATCCGGCTGTGTGGCAGCGCATAGCGTTTGCCTTTCGCACCGCCCGCCAGCAGCACAGCACCCATGCTGGCCGCCTGGCCGACGCAAAGTGTGCTCACATCGGGCTTGACGAACTGCATGGTATCGTAGATCGACATCCCGGCAGTGACCGAACCGCCAGGGCTGTTTATGTACAGAGAGATGTCTTTGTCCGGGTTTTCGGACTCCAGGTAGAGCAGCTGGGCAACGACCACATTGGCCATAAAATCCTCAACCTGCCCCACCAGGAACACCACCCGTTCCTTGAGCATTCTGGAATAAATGTCATAACGCATGGAACCGCGAGGTGTCACTTCTTCCACAGTTGGCACGTAGCCTGTGGCCTGCGGTGGCATTGCAAACATATCCAGCGGACGATTGGTCATTCTGCGCGGTTCTCCACCAGCCGTAAGGCTAGCTATCTGCTTGTTTGTTCTCGGGGTTCATGACTTCCTGGAAAGTCATGGTCCGATCTGTAACTGATGCCTGCTCCTGCACCCATTCTGCGACGAGTTGCTCCAGAACCAGACCTTCAACATTCTGCATGTATTCCTGATTACCGTAGTAGTAATCGATGACCTGCTGAGGACTCTCGTACGAAGAGGCCACAGACTCGATCTTGGCGCGAACCCGGTCTGGATCCGGCTTAATCTCATGCTTCTTGATTATCTCAGCAATAAGCAAACCCAGTTTCACGCGTCGGGTCGCGTCCTGCTCGAACATTTCGAGACCCATGTCCATCTGTTGGCCACCGTTGTTCTGCATTTGCTCTTGCAACTGTTGCCTCATGCGGCCGGACTCCTCGGTCACCATCGCACGCGGCACCTCGAATTCGTTCTTATCCAGCAACAGCTCCATGACCGCCTGCTTGTTCATCGCCTCAAGCGCCTGCTCGAGTTCGCGGTCCATGTTTTTCTGGATATCGGCACGCAAAGCGTCCACTCCACCCTCAGTGACACCAAATGCTTTGGCAAACTCATCGTCGACCACGGGTAACTCAGGTTTTTTCACCGCCTTGACGACGATATCGAAGGTCGCTTCCTTGCCGGCCAGCTCGGTGGCACGGTAGTCATCCGGGAAATTGACGGTGATGACTTTTTCCTCACCCTTGGCTGATCCCAGCAGCTGATCCTCAAAACCCGGAATCATCGAACCGCTGCCAAGCTCAAGTGGCGCATCCTCGGCGCTGCCGCCGGGAAACTCCTCGCCGTCGATCTTGCCGACGAAATCCATCGTCACCTGATCGCCATTCTCGGCTTGCCGATCGACCTCTGCCCACTCGGTCCGTTGCTTGCGCAACGTTTCAATCATTGTATCGATATCATCGGCAGCAACCGCGGCGGTGGTGCTGACCAGCTCCGCACCGGCCAGATCTGCAATCTCAACCTCAGGGACAACCTCGAATGTGGCGCGGTACTCGAAATCGCCTCCATCTTCGGCAGGCTCCGCCGCCACCGGCTCAATCTGAGGCGCCCCGGCCGGTCGATAGTTCTCCTGCGATAACGCCTGCTGATAGCTCTCGTTGATCACGTCTCCAAGGACTTCCTGGCGCACGTGGCCGCCAAATCGCTTGCGCACCACGGCCATTGGCACCTTGCCCGGGCGAAAGCCGTTGAGCCTGGCAGTTTTTGCCAGCTCCTGCAGCTTGCCGTTGACCGCGTCATCGATTCTGGAGGCCGGTACCTGGATCTTGATCTTCCTTTCCAGGCCGTTCGCCGACTCTTCCACAACTTGCATGATCACCTCGATCGGCCGCTCAGCGGCATCAGTTACGTAGGATGAGAACGCGCCAGAATATCCGACGCTTGGATGCAGACACGAAAGTGTCTGCTGTGTTGGTGCGAGAGGGGAGACTCGAACTCCCACGGGTTTCCCCACTGGAACCTAAATCCAGCGCGTCTACCAATTCCGCCACACTCGCGAGAAACCGGGCAGCTGTATTTCACCACAACGCGGCGAACCGCAAACAGCACGGTGCCGCAGAGTTGCACAACCAACCACCGGACCGCACCGGAATAAAAAGTGGCCAGAAAAAGTGGGGTGGACGATGGGATTTGAACCCACGACCACAGGAATCACAATCCTG
>CAZYDV010000410.1:0-5132 GCA_964646405.1 uncultured Granulosicoccaceae bacterium
AGTGCCTCGAACCAGTGAGTCAGGTCGGGGAATAGTCTGCTGAATGCCGGTGACCATTCAAACGGCGTGGTGTCGTTTATGTCTGCACACCGCGGGTCGTCTGTATCGATGATGGCGTGGCCGTCGATAACGGGATGGCGTGCGTGGTAGTCGACATGCCGAATCTCGTTGTTGCTGAATGCGCATTGGCTACAGTGTGTTTGGGTGAAGCTGCGGAATGTGTCGATGTCCACCGGTGGTGGCGGTAGATCGAGTGGAACAACAGCCCAGTCTTCGAACATTCAACTAGCTCTCCTGTTGGTCTGCGCGCGCTCGCCACTGTTGAAAGGTTTCCGGATATTGATTGCCACGACCGCTTACCTGCAGTGGGGTGCGGCCACTGCGGCGCAGCGTCTCATATATGTACTGGTATGAGCGACGTTCCAGCGTGAAGAGATTGTCGATATCCGGTTTGCTGCTATAGCCCAGATCCATACTCCAGCGGACCCCGTCGCTGTGGTTCACACGGCTGGCGTGGAACGTCATGTTGGTGAGCAACAGGATGTCACCCGGTCGCATTGGAACCGGACAGGCTTCGCCTTTTTGCTCAACGTCTTCGTAGGTCTGTACGTTGCTGTTGTCACCTCGTACTGCGGGTAGCAGGCCCCATCGATGGCTGCCCGGGATGACCCATAGACATCCATTGTGCGGTGTTGTTTCAACCAGCGGCATCCACACGGTGATGATGAGCATATGGCGTGAAGGTTCGCCGTAGTACCAGGTATCCTGGAAACGCTGTCCACTCGCTGCCCGGTAGTTTTGCGACCAGTTGAAAATCGCCGTGAAACATGATGCTGTCGCCCAGAATCGGGGCGAGGCTGGCAACAATGCCTGGATGCGTGGCCAGTTGATGCATGGCCGGGGTAAACAGAAAATCACTCCATTTGCGCTCGTCCAGCGCGCTGCCCTTGTAGGCCAGTGCCAGTCGCTGCTCGAACGAGGCGTTTTCGTGCAGTTGAGTGATGAGGCCTTGATCGTAGTATTGTCGAATGCGCTGATCTACTTCAACTGCGATCAGTTGCCGGATCGGTTGCAGTACGTCATCAGGTATTATCTGTCGCAACAGGGCGCAGCCGTTGTTATCAAACTGTTGCAGATTCTCCTGGTTGCTTGCGCTAATACCCATGGCTTTGTTCGTGCCAGGTTTGGGCCAGTTGGGCGGATTCTGTAATCAATGATTCTTCTGACGGCAGCAATCTGCGGATTGAACCAGTTACCCGGAGATTGTTGTTGCGGGTTGCCATCGTCCTCACAGTAGAGGTGTTCGGTCAGTGTTGGCCAGCTAGTGATTCGCTGCTCAAAATCAGCATCGTTAACGACCGGCTCTGAAGGCGGCACAAAGAGCGTGTGAAACGGGCCGATGAATGAGCTGAGCATTGATAAATTCTGCAGTCGAAACCAGAAACTGGTCGCCTGTGCACCGGTGTGCATCGGGTTAATGGTGAGACAGGCAGGATGATCATCGTCGAATGATTGGCAAAGTGTTTTCTGCAGCCGATCGAAACGATGTCGTCGGGAACGGGCGGCGCCAGCAAAGTAGAGTGTATCGTAGTAACCCGGTTGAATCACAACGGCCGCCATTTGCGGGTTCAGAGATTGATCGTGCAGGACCAGTTTTTGCGCAAGAATTACTTGAACGCAGTTGGCGACGTCGTACTGCATTTCTGCCAACACGGCCTCTACCGCCGATACACCAGGAATGATTTTGAGCGACAGTCTGCGCTCGTGGCAAATTCGCACGAGCTTCTGGGTGATGCTGTCAACCACCAGTGCGCTGCCCGGGTGCAGTGATACCACGTTGGGTGCTCGCAGTGCCTGTGTAGCGATTGCTTCGGCTATGCGCTGATACATCTGCGGCCGCAGCATGCCAACTTCGTACTCGCCCTGTTCCTGCATGACGAATTCGGCATGCGGGTTAAAACGGCGCAGACGGCCAGGATGTTTTTGCCGCTTCTCTTTCTGGCGATCCAAATGAAGCAACGTAAGCGTTGCTGCGATCAATCGCAGGTGGCGAGCAGTGCTGCTTGAGCGACTCGCGATAACGCAGTTTCGCCGTCCTGTTGGCCGGTCGGGTTCGGAGTACACTAGTCGCCAGGCGATGGCACTGGTGGATCTTGCCAGCAGCGAATGGTTCGGCCATTGTAATTCCGGGTTGTCAGGTATTGGAGGAGCAGGCGATGTCAAATGTCAGTCAGTTGTCGATTGTCCGGGCGATCAGTCAAATCGTTTCGGGTGAACTGTCGTCTACCGCGTTGGTGCAGGCTTGCCTGGATCGCATCCAGTTGCGAGAGCCGGTGGTAAAGGCGTGGGCCCATCTGGAAGCTGATGCTGCGCTGAGTCTGGCGGCGCAGGCCGACAAGTCTACGGCCCAGGGTCAATCGACCGGACGTTTGCACGGTATTCCCATTGGTATTAAAGACATTTTCGATGTCGCTCAAATGCCAACTGCTGCCGGCACGCGTGCCTACCCGCGGCGCGTTGCCGATCAGGATGCCCGCTCGGTCGCTCTGTTGCGGGCTGAAGGGGCGATTATCCTCGGTAAAACGGTGACAACGGCTTTTGCGATGGGCGACGCCGGTGCCACGACCAATCCGTGGAATGCCGAGCATACGCCCGGTGGTTCCAGTTCCGGTTCGGCGGCAGCGGTTGCCGACGGCATGTGTCTGGCGGCCCTGGGTACTCAAACCGCGGGGTCGGTGATTCGCCCGTGCAGTTTTAATGGTCTGGCAGGTATCAAGCCCACGCATGGTGGCATTGATATTACCGGGGTTATTGCTTTGGCCTGGCGGTTGGATCATGTGGGGATGCTGACGCGCGATGTTGAAGATGCCGCTTTGCTGTGGCGTATTTTGGGTGCAAGCCCTAAAGCAACAAAACACGCGGCGGCGGCGCCTGCGCGTCTCTGGCGGGCCCGAGGATTGTTTAAGGAGCAGGCCGATGCAGACATGGCGGAGGCAATGCAGCTGCATTGCGAAGCTTTGCGTGATCGGGGTGTCGAGATTATCGAGCGTGCGTTGCCTGCCTCGTTTAATGATATTCCCGCATTTCACCAGATTATTATGGCAAGTGAGGCGGCTGCCAGTCACCGTGGAAACTATCGGGAGCATGCGAATTTGTATCCGCCAAAGATCAAGGCGCTAATTGAAGAGGGAATGACGATCTCCGCCACCGACTATCTGCAGGCGCGTCAGCATCGACGTCTTGCGATCGAGCAGATGCAGGCGGCGCTCGCAGATGTCGATGGGTTGCTGTGCCCGGCTGCGGCAGAGGCGGCACCGCAAGGGTTGGGTCACACCGGTGAACGAATAATGAACGTACCAAGCAGCTACCTTGGGCTGCCTGTGGTGACCTACCCGATTGCGCTCAATACCGGTGGTTTGCCAATGGGCATGCAGATTATGGCGGGTGCGCATCGTGAAGCAGAGCTGCTGGCGATTGCTGCCTGGTGTGAAAGTGTGGCGGGTTTTGATCAATCGCCAGCATAACATCGCGTGAATTGTCAGCGTTGCCTGTATACGCGACAGTGTCTAATCGATCAAACTACAGCGACTCAAAGTTCAAAGGTACGGCGATATGTTGTCCGCTTCAAAACTGGTCGCGTTTGCGGCAACGGCGGTGCCCGAGCAAGCGCGAGATTTCTATTCGTCGGTTCTTGAGCTAAAACTCTGCGAAGAAACACCGTTTGCACTGGTCTACGACGCCAACGGCGTCACGCTACGAATTCAAAAAGTCGAGTCAGTCGTCGTGCCTGCCTACACCGTAACAGGATGGGAGGTGGTGGATATTGTTGCTATGGTTCAGAAGTTGTCAGGCCGGGATGTGCAGTTTGAGCGTTACGAGGCTTTGTCGCAGGACGATCTTGGAATCTGGAATACACCGGATGGTGGATCGGTAGCCTGGTTCAGGGACCCTGATGGAAACCTATTGTCTTTGACGCAGAACAATCCGACTTGATGGGTTCGGTCAGTTGTCGGCATGCCTCTAACGCACCGGGTATTTTGTCGCGTGAGGGCCATGTGGCATCTGCCAGGGTAGGCTGCGAGAAAAACCTGTCAATTGATTGATAGAACTGGAAAGCCGGTTCGCCTGGGTCATGGTGTGCGAATGCACTTTTTTACAAGTTTACTGCCCAATTTTCCACAACGTTCAGTCAAATTTAAGCGACCTGATCCCGCGTCGATAAATTGATATCTCCAGGTAATAAGACGTCGTCGGAACATGTTTGATTTTACTGTGTCTATTGACCGGTTCAACGTCGCTAAGATCTGTCCCTTGCCCGGACTGATGCCACTGGTACTGTCCTCGGCACTGATGGTGGGTTGTGACTCGGGTGTACAGGTAACGAGTGACACTGCATTGGGTGACGACATCTACGAGCTTGAACTCGATGATGAAATCGGGCCGATCGATGATGGAAACTCGGAATCCGAGCCGCTGGCATATATTCCGGGCGACTACGAAATCGACAGCGACGGGGTTATCGTCGAGGAGCCTCAGATCGGTGCGGCACTTCCGGACAGGGCGATCAGGAAACAGGAGGGCGCCTGGACTCGTGTTTTTAACTGGCCGGTCAGCCCGATCCACATGGCGTTAATGCCAGATAGCACGGTGCTTAGCTACGGCACGAATCCCGATGCACAAAATGCCACCGCCTTCACATTCGACAAGTGGATGCGCTGGCGTGGGAAGGGCAGTAACTCTCACGAGACTTCCCCCACCGGCATTGAGACCAATCTGTTCTGTAGCGCACAAAGTGTTCTGCCCGATGGCAATGTGTTGATTTCCGGTGGCGATGGCAATCAGGTCAATGATCAAACGTTGAAGAACGATGGCGTCGATGCCACCACCTTTTTCGACTATCGAACCAACGTGTTGACAAACGGGCCGTCGATGGTTTTTCCACGCTGGTATCCGACACTGCTGACTCTGCCGGATGGACGGCAGTTGGTATTGGGCGGACGCGAATATCGTAACAAGACCGCCAGTGGCGCAACCGATATTTCCATTCCGCCGGTACCAGAGGTTTTCGACCCGGCTACCGGACAGTGGCAGGTGTTAGCCGGCGCCACGAACCAGGCGTTTTTTAATCGAGT
>CAZYDV010000411.1:0-5117 GCA_964646405.1 uncultured Granulosicoccaceae bacterium
CAACCGATATCAGGCGAAACATTTCGTGAAAACGAGCCAGTCAATCCAGTCGCAATCTGCAAGCACCCGTGCGTGCGCTGCAGCGATTGCGTCTGTGTGGCAAGGCTTTTTTTATTTTACGTATTGGTCAACCGCCTGATCGGCTTTGTCCGACGGCGATTCCCACCCACCGCCATCGGATAAACCTCAAACCAAACTGAACTCCGCTGGCAAACCGGAGCTCAGCATGTCCTCTAGCACACAATCCCTGCCATCCATCCACGAATCCAATCGATCGATGGAGCTGCCAACACCCGCCAGTTGTCGCGCCAGTCAACCTTTGTCTGACCTGGATACCGCCCGTATCGCGCAACAACGCTGTGCCATCGGCTCCATTCTGCAGGGTCGGGACAAACGTCTGCTCGCGATCGTTGGCCCGTGCTCGATCCACAGTGTCGAGCAGGCGCTGGACTACGCTGATCGCCTGGCGGCGGCCCGCCCGCAACTCGACGATGCCCTGCTGATCGCCATGCGCGTCTATATCGAAAAACCACGTACGACAGTGGGCTGGCGCGGACTGGCACTCGATCCTGCACTCGATGAAAGCCTGGGCCCGGACGTCGGCCTGAACGAGTGCCGACGAGTGATGAAGGGTGTTATCGAGCGCGGCTTGCCAGTCGCCACCGAGAGCCTCGACCCGTTTGTCGTGCCCTACGTCGAAGATCTGCTGTCCTTCACCTCGCTTGGCGCCCGTACCAGCGAGTCACAGACCCATCGCCAGATGGCGGCGGCCATAGCCTGCCCGGTCGGCATCAAGAACGCCACCTGCGGGAGCCTCGCGATTGCCGCTGACGGCGCTGTGGCGGCAAGCAGCCGACAGTCGGTGTTCAAGGTGACTGACGATGGGCGTGTGGCCTGTACGCTTGCAGCCGGCAATCCGCACACCGCACTGGTACTCAGAGGCGGTGCACAAGGCCCTAACTACCATCTTGAACAACAAACCACAGCGCGTGAGCTGTTGCAGCAACGCGGCATCGACGCCGGCCTGATCATCGATTGCAGTCATGGCAACAGCGAAAAGATCGCACAGCGCCAGATCGATGTAGTGAACTACCTTGGTCGCCAACTACGTGCCCGGGCCAAAGCCCCGGCCGGCGTCATGATCGAAAGTCATCTGCACGGCGGCAAACAGGCGGCAGACAATCCATCAACCCTGCGCTATGGCGTCTCTATCACCGATGAATGCCTGGGTTTCGACGACACACTGCACTGCCTCGAGACGCTGGCAGGTGCCGTGCGCGAACGGCATGCGCGCGAGCCGGAGATGGCAGCCAGTGTTTGAGCAGAGATTTCACCGAACGACATGTGGCTAATGGAACGTCAGGCGGGCTTATGGAGCAGGTCTTATCACCAGGTACTCGGCGAGCCCGCACCGATGTTTACATGGATAACAGCAGAAGCGGTGTAACGACAATTCGAGTGCTGTTGGCAGAATAATATGGCCAGACCCGGCGTTGTCGCACACGTTAGCCTCTTGCGAGATACCGGCGTGGCACCCAGACCTGTGTCTGCATCAATACGAATGGGTGATCATGTGAGATCGACTGGCATGCAGTCCCGATTGTCACCGATTTCCTGTCCGAATCTGTCTGGTGCGGGCTGCCAATGACGTCAGGCACTGCGAGCCAGACAGATTGGAAACGACGAGCCAGACGTCCATTGCACTTTAGCGGGTCAGGCAGCGATCCGTAGTTAGTCTTCGTCCTCCACCCAGACACAGGCTACTGAATCAACTGACAGCACAATGATACCGACATTAAACGTCGCGTCAGTTCCGGGTGACCAGGATCTAAGCAGATACTCTCCATCCGGCGCGGCCGACCACACAGAGTTGGTATAGAAATCCGACGCCAGACTTTCAACTGCTAAAAACCCTTGCGCCAGTGCTCGTGCACTCTCATATGCTACTAGCTCTACACCATACGCCATGCCCTTCCATAACACTGAAGTCAGTATGCGTTCGGCATCATCTGGTTCGATTTTTCTATAACAACTATCGTCTCCATGCAAACCAAAACTGGCGGCTGCAGCACCAACGGAAGAAAAATATCCCTCCTTACGCTCACAGATCAGAGCCCCTCGTTTACGCTTAATCAGGTGGTACAGTTCTACGTTCATCACTCAAAGCTCAGGCAGGGCAACGCGGCAAAATAATGGGATTTATAGAGCAATACCGCCTGGCGAACACGAAACCGCAAAGTGAATACCCCTCAATGCAACGACTTGAATTATCGCCCGCTCACTGGCCACGCATTTCGAAAGCCGATTCAAATCCCATGGCGGGACTGTTCATTGCCTCAAATCAATGTAAGCAAACTTTGGGCTCAAGCGAAGGGCCCATGGCATCGATAGCAAAATGTAATTTAGAACATCCCCGCAAGCCCAACTAATCGTCGCTCGTCTGTCATTGCTTTGGCGGATCTACTGGTGCCTACGTCGTTTCCCGGCATGACAAATACATCTGATAATCGCCCTGCTCACGCGGTTTTTGGCTTGAAACAGCGGATTGGCCAATCGACCTCTCGATCTATCGTGATCAGCACCGACGCGATTGCCGGCATCGACTCTCTACTACGTACCCCTCCCCGAAATTGGTTACCGCACCTGGGACTGTGTGACACCGTTCTGTTCAAAGCATAACTGTTGATTATATCAATGCCTCAAATCTCGACTGAAAAACGGTGAATATTAACCAATTTCAGTGATTGGAGCACATAATCACCTGTGTTAACTTACCCCTGAGTTCGGTAATTGTCTAAGTGCATTTGACGAACTCTGTAGTACGCAGTCAGGGACTCACCCGGGAGGCTGGTACTGGTCTCAGGGTTTCACCATATTAAAAGGAGCATCTTATGAATGTAGATCAAATTCGCGAACAGATTGACGATGTAAAAAACCAGATCTCAGCCAACTGTGCGAGAAGCGATGAGTTTCGTGACAGCCTGATGGCCGATCCGAATGGAACCATCGAACAGTTGTACGGACTTGAGAGCGGCTCACTGAAGGATGTGAAAATCAAGATTGTACCGGAAGAGGTCGGCTCGATTGTCATTCCTGTTGCACCGCAAACATCAGAAATGGAACTCAGCGATGAGCAACTGGAGATGGTAGCTGGTGGTCTGTCAATACTGCCATGGCCAGGCGGCGGATGGCCTCCGCGCATTCCGATTCGCATTCCAAGACCTACCTGGCCGCGTGTGCCAATTCCCAGAACACCCTGGTAGGAAAACGAGCAGGTGTTACCCGGGCACAGGGAAGTGCCCAGGTAACAGCAGTAATGCATTGCAGCAATTGACCGAGTTAATCAGTGACTCCAACCTCTCCATTCTAGCGAGACGGGCCATACATCACCGAATTCATGATTCAAAAATCTCACAGACGCGACCATCTCCAGCCGTTTACTGACTTCCACCTCGGCGAATACCTGAAGCCACTCCACGCCATCATTTGCCCTGATATTATCAATGCCGACAATGTCAGCCGCATTCATCAGCTCGTTGACCCGCTGCCAGGTGAGATAAGTACTTTTTTCGGGCTGGAGTGTCCCATGGAGGCCGGTCGAACCGACGCTGACTTTCTGTTTTGTTCGACCCGAAGCGAAGGTCATTCAGCAATGATTGCCGGCGCACACCCTCGAGTCACCCTGGCCGAGCAATTTCAGACTTCCCCCGCCTGGAGTATCGTGGCGCGTTTCTGCAGTGCATGGGAAGACTCTACCACCAGACTTCACGATGGCATTCACAATATCTGGCTTGAATTCGATGTTGGAAACACTGCCCCACCGTGGCAACCCAGTCTGTTTTTCGGCATCGATCACGACCACTCTCCATCGAAGCATGAAGTCTGTGATTTGGTGCTTGAAGCATTGACTCACATTGACAACGCTGCGACATCCACCACTAGAGCAGAAAAACTGAAATCTGTAATAAACCAACTGCCACCGTCTGCAGAGTTATTTCAAGTCGGGGTGATGCTGTCTCGAAAAATGCCGGCAATTCGGGTTTGCATTCGTGGGATTGCCGCTGAAGCCGTGTGCAGTTTTCTGAAAAAAGTGGGCTACGGTGGCGACCTCGATGAGATATCAGCTACGCTGAAACAGCTCGAAGGCACGTTTACTAAAGTCGACATCGATCTTGATATTGGCGAATCTATCGGCTCCAAAGCAGGTTTGGAATTTTCATTCGAATCCGATGATTCCCGATTAGAATTGGTGGATGTTTTTTTACGTAAATGCCTGGATCTTAATCTCACAGACGATGCCAAAGCCTCTGCACTACTGAATTTCAACGGCCTGATTCACAGCAGAACCAATCCTGAAGCCTGGCCGAAGCGACTCAATCAGCAACTGGCGTTGCTGGGTGAAGACCAGGTCAGCGTTCTGGCCTTTTGGCTTCATCATGTAAAAATTGACTTTCAATCACCCACACAACCATCGGCAAAAGCCTATCTGGCCATTGAGCCTGGAAGGCTTAAAACAACCGACCTGGTGAAACTGGTAAAGCAGTCATAGCTTCTTGGGAGGCCAGGTAGGATTCTATCAAGTCCCGTCGGGGGACGACACCCCCGGACACAGTTCGAGGCCGTAACCAGATCTTCATTGCCCGTCTAATACCCACTAGGGCAATATCGTTGGTCTTGCCGTGAACTGTGACGACACAAAAAATCTATCAGCGCTTTGGATCGCGCATTCGCGATTGTTTTGCTTGAAACAGCAATGGTCCCTTCGGTTAGAGGTAGTACTAGCTGTCCAGCACTTGTAGTTGGAGCCTGTGCCTGCCCGTAGAGCGCCTTATCAAGATCCGATCAACCGCAGTATACCGGCAAACCATATCCGATCTGAAGTAGGTGCGCCACGATGGCTGCGGTAAGCCGATTCACCGACGCACGCCCAGACTCCTCAGGCGCCCTTGCTATCCTGCCCGGATCGGATTCAGGTCAAACAGTACGACGTTTCGCTTCGCCATTCAGACCAGCAGCGACTATGCATCTTAGCGCGACTGAATGCCAACCTTGTTATCACTGCATAGGAACGTTCTTCGTACCGATCACACATTGACGTGTTAAAGCGATGTCGCATC
>CAZYDV010000412.1:0-5054 GCA_964646405.1 uncultured Granulosicoccaceae bacterium
AACCGGAAGTTGGCCGCGTCTGCTCGCTGCAGGCATGCTATGCAACGATCGCGACCCGCGTCTCAGGTGCCAGTGCAGGCTATGCTCGACCACATGCTGGTACAATTGCGCGATGCAGACGCAAGACTTTTCAGCCCCGCCCCATCGTGAATAACGCCAGCGAACATCGAATATCCGCCACGCTGCCTGCGGCCAAAACGGATTTTATCGGGCTGCGCGGTGTGCTGAACCTCGCCAGCGGCGGCGAGCCGCCGATGCTGATCGCCCACCGAATGAGCTTTGAACAGTTCTGTACTGACAAGGCGGCAGGCTTCGATGGTTACCACCGCCACTGGCAGGTAGCCGAACAGGTACGGCAACAACTCGGTCAATTCATGCACGTACCGGCATCGCAAATCGCCAGACTGGGCAATTGTTCTGACGCGATCGCCAGAGTCACCGGAAGCTTTGACTGGCTTCGTGGCGATAACGTGGTGGTCTCGGCGCTGGACTATGCATCGGGTCGATACGCGTTGGCGGGGCTTGAACGCCACGGCGTTGAGATCAGGCTCGTCCCGGCAAGCGACTGGACGATACAGATCGCTGATTTGCTGCAGCGCTGTGATGAGCACACCCGGCTGGTCTATGTCAGCCAGGTGACATCACTCACTGGACAGCACCTGGATATCGCCTCGCTTTCACGCGCACTGCAACACAGCGGCACCGCATTGCTGGTCGATGCCAGCCATGCCCTGGGCGTGGTCCCGGTGCGCGCTGACCTTGCAGATTTCACCGTCAGCTCATGCTACAAGTTCGCCTTGGGCGTGCACGATGGCGTGCTGGCGTGGAACTCAGCACGCTGGCCCGATTACCTTCCGGCTAGCGCGGGGTGGTGGTCAGCAGAGCCGGGTGAAGACCCACTGAGCTTTACTCCAAAGCCCGGGGCGAAGCGCGCGGAGTACGGCAACGTCAATCACCTTGGCACCTATATTCTGCGAGAGTCTCTGGATTACCTGGCGCAGTTCGGTATCGAGCAGATCGCTCGCCACGTGCGCCTTTTGAGTGGGCAACTGATCGCCGGTATGCAATCGCTCGGGCTCGATGTCATCACCCCGCTGGCCGATCACGAGCGCGCGGCCAGCGCAGCTTTTTCTTACCAGGACATGGATATCATTCGGCACGCGGCCGACCTGGGCACTCTGATCTGGGGCGACAGCAAACGAGTGCGTGCGTCGGCCCATCTGTTCAACAGCGAAGCGGATGTGGCGACATTCCTCGAACAACTGCCAACATTGTTGAACGCGAAATCGTCGGCATGAACCGCCACCCCTCATCAATCGATCGGCGACGGATACCACTCAGCCAGCATTACGTATTCCCTTCGGGCGGCGATGTTACGACTGGCTGATCGAGAACTGCCGGACTGGCTGCACGCGGAGCTGTCTCGGCTAATCTCGCAACTGCCGGTCGATCGGGTACTGTCGCTGGCCAAATCGGAACCGACCATTGGCCGCGGCTTCAGGCTAAAGCCCGCGAGTGCCGTAGTGTTGCGTCAGCGTTTGCAAGCACTGCTGGAAGGCAACGCCGATTGCACGGCCGCGATACTGGATGAACTGCGTAGCCACGATCTCAATGGGCAGGTCTTGCGCGTGTTGTCCGAAGAGGCGATTCAGCGTCAGTTTGAATGGCTGACTGGCTACTTCGGCACGGAGCGCTGGTTGCTCGCCACCCTGCTCGATCGACGCCTGAAAGTCCGGCAACTGGCCGAACTGTGGATTGACGATTCGCACAAACGTGATTCAGTGCCACCACGAGAGACCTGTCGTCGCCATCTGGCAAACAATCTGTCCCCTTTTCTGGTGCACATCTGTGCCCTTGCACCCGACGCCCCAGTGGTGCAAAACGCCCCGGCGGAATCCCGCACCCCGGATGCATCGCGACTGCAATCTCTGGATGCTCAACTACGCAAGCAAACGCGCGTGCAGGACAAACTGCGAGAACAACTCACGCGCGCTGAGTCGACAGCCGAGGCTGAGAAACACACCAGCAACACGCTGCGCACCCGCCTGCACGAATCACGCGAGGCGCTGGAGCGCACACAGGCCGAACTCGCGCTGCTGGAACAATCCTTTTCACAGCGACTCGACGCGGCGCTGGAGACTGCCACTGGCCGCCTGTCACGCTATTGGCTGCAGGCGCCCACCGCTACAGAACAGTCGCTGCAGCAGTCCGATGAAAATCTCGTTGGGCAAATCGATCAGGCTTTGCTGCGCCAATCCGAACGAGACCGCCATTACGGTAATCGACTGCAGATCAAAACCGAAATCGCATCCCTGCGAGTCGCGGTACAGCGCCTGGATGAAGCAGTGCTGAACGCACTGAACCCCGATCGAGAACTGCTGCCACTGCGCAGCCGTGCGCAGTCACGTCTGACACAACTGCAAGCGCTGATCGAACCGCGCCCCGCGCCGGGCAATGACACGCTGGCGCGGCTGGAGATGCTAATGCAGACAGCCGATTCGCCCGCGACGATCGATCAACTGACAACGCTGATTGAACAGTTACAACAACTGGATGCACTGGATTCGTCCCAGGCCGATCGCATTCGCACAGCTCGTACCAGCCGCATGGAGGTGATGTTTGAGCAGTCCAACCCGGACAATCCCGCCAAGCTTCCTGCCGACATCCTCGCGCGCAGAGCCATAGCGGCCACCGACCACGCCCAGATACTCATTGACGGTCACAACTGTCTGCTGGCTGTAGACGCGATCAGCCGCCGATTTCCCGATCAGCAACAAGCCGCCGGTGCAGCGGGTCGCCGCTGGCTTTCGCGGGCCTGCGGGACAATTTTCGATACCGCCATCCACGCTCGAGTGACACTCTATTTTGATGGCGAAGATCGACACGAGGAAAGTGTTTCCAGCAATGTCATCGTCGTGTACTCGGGCGGAATCGGCGATCAGCGGGCGGATAACGAGATCATCAAGCAGTTGCAATACCTCGCCACCAAAGAAAATCGCCACCCGACATTTCTGATCAGCAACGACCACGCGCTGCGCCGGCAGGCAAGCGGCCTCGGTGCCGATATTATCGACGCCGAAGTATTGGCTGACTGGTGCAATCTCTACCTGTAGCCGGCCGTACAAATCTATCTGCCCACCCAGCGAACCCCTTTGACATCGCTGAAAAATCGACTAGACGTAGTACAGGCTCACCCGCCGGCACCCTCTTCTCTACAGATCGTGACCTGTTTCTCCTTTTCAGGTACCAAAGGCGACCGAATCGACACAAATCCCGTGAAGTGGAACACAGTCTGCTGGAGTGCTGAGCGCCGGGCGTGTGTCCGGACCGCTGACGAGAGAATCCATGGAAAGCCGTAACATGGTTGCAAACACAAACCAGCCCGTTGAGCAGAGCGACTACGCTGATGTGAGCTGGTCATGGCTTAACGAGACATCGCACCCGTTGGCGCCGCTGGCGTGTGTGCAGAAGCGCCACGTCTACCTGTACCGTCTACGCGATGCGGACGGCATCGCCGAGATTGCGCACTTGGGTCAACAGTGCTCCCCGTTGCTGGCTGTACTCGATGAGTGCGACGTGGAACTAATCACACCGGCAATGGCGGCAGGCGCGACGCATTGTCTGTTCGACGACGAACTCAACGCCGATTCAATCGCACGCCACGCCAGACGCTGCTGGGCGATTCGCGATGCCGCATCGCAACAGGGTGCCAGTGCCACCGATATGCAGACAGTGGTCGGTAACAGCCCAATCATGCTGCACCGCTGGAGAGCGGATGAACACATCGGTATTCGATTCGAATACATCTCGCAGAACATTTCGCGGTTCGGCTATAGCTCGGATGAGTTTCTGAGTGGCCGTGTCAATTGGCTCGATCTGATGCACGCGGACGATCGTCAGCGAACGCACCAACAATTGTATGAGCGCATGCGGGATGGCAGCCCTGACTATCGCCTGCGCTATCGCATACTGACCAAAAAGGGTGAACATCGCTGGGTCGAGGATACGGCACAAATCAGGACTGACACCGATGGTCAGATTTTTTATCAGGGTTTCATCACTGACGTCACCGATCGGGTTGCCGACCGACAATCGCTGCGGCATGCCATCCGCAAAGCGGCGAGCAGCGAAAGGCAGCTCACCAGACAACTACAGGAGCAGCAGCGCCTGCTCGACAACATCGATCTGGGCATACTGATTCTCGATACCGAACTGCGCGTGGTCGGCAGCAACCGAATTGCCCGCAGGCTGTGGAAACTGGACGACGAATTTCTCGCCACCAGGCCTACCGCCGAACAAACCGTTCGCTACTGTTTTACCCAGGGCGTATACGATTTTTCGGAATCCGAACTGGAGCAGCACATTCAGCAGCGACAGCAAATGTACCATCGTCATGACCGGCAGTGCTGTGAAATAAAACGGGCGGACGGCCAGATCTATGGATTTACCATGGCGCCGCTGGATGATGGTGGACGAATCCTGACCTACTACAACATCACAGCCTTAAAAAACGCCCAGCTCGATCTGCTCGGCGAGCGCAAAAAGCTTGTCGAAAACGAAAGTCGGTTCAGAAAACTCTACACTGCAGCCAATCGCAATCACAAGGAACTATTGCTGCTGGATAAACTTCAGGCGGCCATTTCAAACAAGCTTGAAGTCAAAGACCTTTTCAACAGTGCGGTCAACGCAATCATCCATATCTTTGGCTATGACATTGTTCTGATCCACGTGGCCAACGGCGCAGAGTCAGACCATTTCGCCGGTGTCGCCGAAGAACACCGCACTATTCATCCCATGACTGCGAGTATCATCGAAACCGTCGTTAGAACCGGTGAACCACTGCTGCAACACACGGCGTCGAAAAGGAGTGAAGACTGCCTTGAAGAGCCGCTCAGCTCGACGCTGGGCATACCCCTGCGCAGCAGCAACAGCCCACCGGCCGTGTTGATCATCGAGAGTGTGACGACACCCTTGCGGCACTCCGACCTTCTGCTGATGAAAAAGGTAGCAGAGCAACTGAGAATGGCTCGTGAGAACGCTGAATTGCTGGCAAC
>CAZYDV010000413.1:0-5031 GCA_964646405.1 uncultured Granulosicoccaceae bacterium
CGACCACTTCTCTCGCCGTCACTGCAGCGCCGGCGTAGTCGAATTCACCGTTGCTACTGAGAGAAAAAGCAATTGAGGGCTTGCCGATCTGTCGGCCCTCGAACGCGGCGGCAACGGTGCCAGAGTAAATTACATCGTCACCCAGATTGGGGCCATTGTTGATGCCACTGACGACCAGGTCCGGTGTCCAGTCCATCATGCCGTTCAGCGCAACCAGCACACAGTCGGCCGGCGTGCCATGTACTGAGTAGACATCATCGCTCTGCTGCGTCACTCTGATCGGGTGTGTCAGCGTCAGCGCACTGCTGGCTGCACTGCAATTGCGATCCGGTGCAACCACCCGGACTTCGCCAAGCGCTCTCATCTGATCAGCGAGCGCAACCAGGCCGTCGGCGAACCAACCGTCATCGTTTGAAACGAGGATTTTCATGCTTATTATTGTTGTTATTGCCAGCGTCGTAGTGCTGGTTGAGAATGTTATCAAAACCGCCTTTCGGGTCTTAACGCCACGTGCTTATCCGCAGTAAATTTCGTCCAGCATGGTGGCTTCGTAATCCCCATGCACAGACCATCTGGGCCGCAAAAGTCAGCCGACCACCCACGGTTGAGACGCAGCGCGAACGCCTCGACACGCCCGACGGTGATTTTCTCGACTTAAACTGGACGCCTACCACCGAGGGGCCGCTGGTGGTTGTGTTTCACGGACTCGGCGGTTCAATCCACTCGCGCTATGCGAGTGCGGTGCTGAAGATGCTGGCGGACGCTGGCATGCAGGGCGTGTTGATGCACTTTCGCGGCTGCAGCGGCGAGCCCAACCTTAGGCCGCAGACTTACCACTCGGGGCACACCGACGACATCGCGTTTGTGATTCGCACCCTGCGCGCACGCTTCCCCGCGCAACCACTCGCCGCGATCGGTTACTCACTGGGAGGCAATGCACTGCTCAATTATCTGGCGCGCGACAACCCACTGGATTTCGCGATCTCGGTATCGCCGCCGCTGGTGCTGGCAGAGGGTGCGACCCGTCTTGAGCAGGGTTTCTCGCGCGTCTATCAACGCACGTTACTGGAAGAATTGAAACGGGGAATAAAAAGAAAGCTGGCGCTTCGGCCGGAGCTGGCGCCGCACTATCCGGAAGATCTCGACGCGCTGGACACCTTTCGACTGTTCGATGATCAGATCACCGCTCCGATACACGGGTTTAATGGTGTCGATGATTACTACGCTCGCGCGAGCGCGCGGCAATACCTGAATACGATTCGCACGCCGACGCACATTCTGTTTGCGCGTGACGATCCATTCTTTACTGAAAACTGTATTCCACAGCCCGATGAATTATCGGACCAGGTGACCTTTGAACTGTCCGACCACGGCGGACACGTCGGCTTCGTCAGCGGCAACTGGCCACTGATCGGCCGTGACTGGATGACACCACATTTGCAGCAACTGTTGTCTCAGGCTTTTGGCAAAGACCTGTCGCCCGCGCGCTAGTTTACGAGCTTCACCACACCGCTGAAGGCCTTGGCGGCGACGCTCTCAAGATGAGCCAACAGAATTTTCTGATCGTCCTGCGCCATATCGCGAAATGCAATGCCGGTAAAATAGCGCAGCGTTTTCGCAGCCCCGGGGGATTCGCCGGCATTGACCACTTCGGCCATCACTTCGATCGTTTGCCCGGATGGAAACAATCGGATCGCCGTCTGCAGACGCTCGCCAACCTCATAAGGCTCGGGGTGATAGAACCGCATACCACTGCCGCTCAAACTCACGACGTGCGTCGGGTGAATGGGCAGTTGCTCGAAGCCACTGGCGGCACGATCATCGTGCTCTGGGAAAACGACCAGTGCAATCGCATCCGACACCCGTCGAAAGGATCGCTTCTCGAACTGATTTACCGCTAAATTGCCACTCATAAGAAAAGGGCTCCTTGTCTGGAAGGTTGCTCGAAATTGCGCAGCTGCGCTGCCGGGTCGCGAGACCCCCCACTGTTTCGGCTGGTGAGCGCGATGCTTTAGCACAAAGACTCCGCCCTAACGATTGAAGAATGCTCGGTACAGGCATACACTCAACCGCATGCGCCCCTAGCTCAGCTGGATAGAGCGTGCCCCTCCTAAGGGCGAGGTCGCAGGTTCGAATCCTGCGGGGCGCGCCATTTTTCCCAACTGCGTCACACTTTTGCACTATCCGGGCCTGTTTTCAGGCACCGCCACCATCTGACGCCTGATTCAACCCGGCCGTGATCGACAGGCCGGGGTGACCCCCTCCCATTCGCCAAAACCGTCCCATCTTGGCGATTGCGCAGACAACTGTTCACATTTATTCAAAATTATCAGCAACATAGGGAATTTCCTCCGGGCTATACTGCGTTGGTCGTTGAAATCAGGCGCTCTGGCGTAGTCATCACCAGGCGTTCTTTCAACGTTTTTTGCCCGCCCACGGCGGCTTATCTAGAAGTTTCAAACACAGGAAAATATTCATGCTCGGAACAATCATCTCGGCGGTAATCGGCGGCGGCGGCGGCTGGCTCGGCAGCAGCGTTATCTCAAGCCTTACAGGTCTTACAGCTGGCTCCGGCGGAACAGACTCCATCATCGGTATCGTCTCCGGTCTGCTTGGTGGTAGCGCCGTTGGCGGAATGATGGGCAAAGGTGCCGATGCGGCCGCGGCGGGTGCAGCAGCAGCGGGCGGCTCAATCAACCCCAAGCAAATCATCGGCGGTCTGCTGGGCGGTGCTGGCGCAGGCGGTATCGGTCAGGCTATCCTCGGCGCTATCATGTAATAGCGCTCGCTAGCTCGACATCAGTCGACCGGGCCGGCGCACTCAGGTGCGCCGGCCTTTTTTTTACCTGGGTAACTTCGACCTTTTGACCTGCCAGACCATGCGCGACCTAGTCATCATCAGACACCACGAGGGAGATCTGCACGATCTGGCGACCACCCATCTGGAACAAACCGGCTATCGCATCACCCACTGCTATCCGTTCAAGGGTGAGTCAATACCACTGTTGAGCGATCGTGTGGCCGGCACCATCGTGATGGGCGGCGCGCAGAATGTCAGCCAAATCGATCAATACCCGTATCTGGAGCTTGAATGCGACTGGATTCGCCGCTGCATGGAGGTGAATCGGCCCGTGGTCGGCATCTGCCTGGGTGCGCAGCTACTGGCACACACGCTGGGCGCACCGGTACGACCCCACCCGAAGGGTATCTGCGAGTTCGGTTACACGGAAATCTTCCCGACTGAGCACGCCGGACACTGGCTGCAACGGCCGATTCGCATGGTGGAGGCACATTTCGAAGGATTTGATCTGCCAGCCGGCGCCGTAGCCCTCGCCAGCGGCGCACAGTTTGCCCATCAGGCGTTTCGATTTGGCGAGATCGCATTTGGTCTGCAGTTTCACCCGGAGGTCAGCGAGCAGATGTTTGCCGAGTGGCAGGTGGCCGATTGGGCCGCAGAATTCAATCGTATGCCGGGCGCGCAGTCACGGGATGAGCAGACCCGCGATAACCTGCTGCACAGTGCGGCACAGGCGGCATGGTTTCGCGAATTTCTCGACAAACTCTTTGCACCGCATCCCACTGATCTGGCCACTGATCCACCAGCCGATCAGACACCAGGCATGGGATAGAGCCGATTGGGTGGCATGTGCACGGCGACCTTATCGCCTGCGGCAATCTCTCCCTCGCGCTCGACCCAGCCAGTCACTCCACGACGCTGCATGGCGTTTTTCACAAACATTCTCCCCTTGCCGGGAAAGTGCTGGTCGATGATATCGGCCGGATAGCGACAGGGCTCGTTTTCCATATCGATCGCCACCGAGGCGCCGCTTTCAAATATCAGCCGGCTGGACGGTGGCAGCAAAGTGAAATCCGGGATACCGACCAGACAAAGGTTGGCGCCCAGCCACTCAGGCAAAATCTGCTCTATCTGCATCGCCTCGGCGATCAGTGCGAGCTCCTCGGCTGATACCAGTGAAATCTGTCGCGTGTTGCGAATCTGTGTGCCCTCAACATACTGCCCTGCGACTCGCACGCACGATGCGCGGTTCAGACCACGGTGTGAATCGTCAGCCAGCCCGTCGAAACCGGCGCTGACCTTATCCACCTGTGCCGAACTGATATCGTCACTATCGCCGCCGTGTAGCAGCACAGATTGCACCTGACCGACGAGAGACGTCTTTCGAAGTATGGCCATGGATGTGCCCCGCTATTGCACCGGAAAGTTGAAAACGATTTTCACCATCGCACCGACAAAACCATCCTGGTCGGCGCTGCCGATGCCGTAGGTACTGCGGTCGATGTCGAACGCGCCACTGGCCATGCCGGCATCGACGTTCATTTCGAACTCCACCACGTTGGTGACCCCTTTAATTTGCATCTCACCACGCACCAGATATCGCTGCGCAGTCAACGGCTCGATGGACGTCGAGTTGAAGGTAGCCTGCGGATACGCTTCAGAGGCGAACCAGTCGGCCGTCGGTAAAGTGATGGTCACCTGTGAGTCACCGGTCTTGGCAGTTGCCGTCCAGACTGTGGCTCGCATCGTAGAGGCCGCCGGATCATCGGCATCCAGCCTGACATCGATCTGCGCCTGATCGAATGAACCATTCAACGGCTCACCAAGCTGGGTGGCTACAAACGCTACCTGCAAACCTGCCGCGCTCGGCGCATCGTCGCCTGCCTGTGCTGGTAACTCTCGCCCTGCCGTCATGGCAACCAGTGCCAACAACCCCAAACCGGCCAGCACACTGCCATAGATCAAGCCGTGGCTCAAATCGTTCTCGCCACGGTGTTGCTCACCAATCAACATCCGCGAGACAATAGGGTCACGCAGCATAAACTGATGCCTGAGCGCCGCCAGCACATGAAAAAGTACCATAGCCAGTAGCACACTGGAGAGCAGGTGGTGCGCATCGAGAAATAGCTGTGCCAGGCTTTCTTTGTCCATTGAAAAAACATCGATGGGCAAATGCGGCAACGGCACCACACCAAACAGCAGCGTATTGAGATTCAACGGTGAGGCAGACACCA
>CAZYDV010000414.1:0-1348 GCA_964646405.1 uncultured Granulosicoccaceae bacterium
AGGGTTCATTTTCCGTCGACAGCGAGGCTGTCAGCGGGTTGCCGAATGGAGGTGAGCTGTTCGCGATTGAACGTGGATGGGGAGAGGATGGCTGCTTATGACAAAAAACCCGGCGATTGCCGGGTTTTTTTTTCTGGTGCTTGTCGGGACAGCACCTTTACTGGTGGATGATTAGCCCTGTAGAAGTGACAGGACCTGTTGCGGTTGTGCGTTGGCCTGGGCGACCATCGCCATACCAGCCTGTTTGAGTATTTGTGCTTTGGTCATATTGGTGGTTTCAACCGCGAAGTCGGCGTCTACAATTCTGCTGCGTGCCGCCTCCTGATTCTCAACCGCAATTGCCAGACTGTTGATCGCGCTGGTGAAGCGGCTCTGTGCCGCGCCGTAGGTGGCGCGTGATGTCGTGATGATATCGATGGCCGCATCGATACCTGTAATGGCATCACCGGCGCCGGATGCAGTAGACACCGTCAGCCCGGTCGCAACGATAGGCGTTGTGGTCAGGCTCATCTGTTCCCCGGCATTGGCGCCCACCTGGAAGGTGAAGGTGCCAGCACCTGAACCGAGTATTGCCTGGCCGTTGAATTTGATTACCTGAGTGAGACGCGTGATCTCCTGATCGAGTTGTGAAAACTCCGCGTTCAAGTTAGCGCGATCTGACGTACCATTGGTGCCGTTCGCAGACTGGACGGCCAGTTCTCTCATCCGCTGCAGCATTACGCCTATTTCTGCAAGCCCACCTTCGGCTACCTGCGCCAGTGAGATGCCGTCATTGGCGTTTCTCACCGCTACGTTCATGCCCCGTACCTGGGCGTTCATGCGCTCGGCCATTGCGAGGCCAACCGCGTCGTCTCTGGCACTGTTGACTCTGAGTCCTGATGCGAGTCGTTGTACCGCAGTTTCCATCTGTACCTGAGTCTTGTTCAAATGCCGTTGCGCATTCATTGACATCAGGTTGGTGTTAATTGTTTGTGCCATTTTACTCTGATCCCTTAATTATGATTGTGTGCAAGTGCGTGTTGATCCATGACACGACTCACAAAAATGATATCGGCGACCGGCAATAGCGCTTTAGATATTAGTGGTATATGAAGTATTATTAAAGTGAATTCTAGATTATGGCGCGTACATATCGCAAGCCCTGCAACAGAGTTGATAAAAAGGGGGCATAGAGAGAGTCGCCGAATCAAACGCAGGCAACAGGCGCAGGCAGAACGTTCTGCTATCAGCGTGAATTTCGGGTTGTGATTATTGCTTCAACGGGTAGGCTGATGCCTGTCAGTGAGCGATGTCAGGGTAGGGCTGCGGTTCAGGCTGAGCGCACGTGAATATCGGCGCGCTGGTGACG
>CAZYDV010000414.1:1448-5001 GCA_964646405.1 uncultured Granulosicoccaceae bacterium
AGGGTAGGGCTGCGGTTCAGGCTGAGCGCACGTGAATATCGGCGCGCTGGTGACGTGGGGGCGTCGTGTGTGGGAGGTAGAAAGGTACAACACCCGGCGCGACGAGTCGCACCGGGTAGTGCAAACAACTTACAGGCGGTTGAACAGTGACAGGTTCTGCATGCGTGAATAAGTGGCCTGCAATGCCTCAAGCGAGGCGAGCTCCGACTCCATGCGGGTTATGGCCTCGGCGTAGTCCAGGTCTTCCACTCTGGCCAGTTCGGTTTGTATCTGCAGATTCGAATCGATATTGTTATCTCTCGATCGGTCGATCTCCGACAACCCATACCCTGCCGCGCTGCGCTGCAGTGAGATATTCGATTGTGCACTCGACAAGTGATCAAGTGCCGTATCGATTGCGGCGTGATAGTCGGTGTGAGCCTGGGCGTCAGTCAGCGGTGTGGTCAGTTGGGTCTCGAACGCCTCAATGGTTTCCAGCAGATTGACGGTGCTGGTGACACCGCTTCTATCGGTATGTCTGAAGTTCATCAGTTCAGTGGCCGGCGTGCCGATCTGCAGGGTATTGCCCGGTCCAATGGTGACGGCGCGTTGGGTGGTGTCACCCTGATAACCATTCGCATCAGGCGTTGGCCAGGGTTTTGAATCGACCTGGCTGCCGGAGAACAGATAGTTGCCGTTGACGTCGGTTGAGTTGATGATCGCCAGTAGTTCTTCCTTGTTGGCGCCAAGCTCGGTCATCAGTGATAATTTGTCCGAGTCACCCAGCGTGTCGTTATTTGCCTGCAGCGCCAGTCCTCTGATTGAGACGACCAGATTGCCAAGTGTTGCCAGTGCCGATTCTTCGCTGGTGAGTATCGACTCTGCGCGCTCACCGGAACGTTGATATTGGGATAACTGGGATTCGGCCTCGCGCAGCAGAATCGTCTGACCCACACCGACCGGATCATCTGACGGTCGCAATGCCTTACTGCCTGCCGCCAGTTGTTCCTGAATGCCAGCCAGCCTGGACTGACTGTCCATCATCTGGCCGGCCAGCCGGTTGTTGAAAAAATTGCTGGATATTCTCATGGTCTACAGCCTGCTAAGTGTGCCGATCAGGGTGTCAAAGAGGCGGCTGGCGACGGTGATCACCTGCGCCGATGCTTCGTATGCTTGCTGGTACTTCACCAGATTGACCGCTTCCTCGTCGAGATTAACGCCGGAAAGACTGTCGTGCTGATCCTGTTCGAATTGCCAGACCTGGCGCATCGAGTCCAGTTGCAGTGAGCTTGCCTCGGCGGTGCCGCCGATGGTTGTCACCAGACCGGCAAGGCGTTGCGCGAAGGTGCTCTGGCCATTGTCGAACAGTTGCCCGGTTTGCAGCTCACCGAGCGCGCTGGCATTGTCGACGTCGCCGACGCCTGTGGTCGCGGACGCTGCCAGTGCCAGTTTGTCGATGCTGTTCAACTCACTGCTGAACGTGCCGGCACTGTCGGCGGTAGGGCGGAACAGGAAGCTGTCTCCCGCGCTGGCCGAGCCATCGATGGTAAACGCGATGCCATCCATGATCAGGTTGTTGCCACCAGTGATCTGCTGGTTATCGGTCAGGCGCGTCAGTGTGTACTCAACACCATCGTAACTCATGCGATAGTCGGAGGCCTGCAGCTGACTGACATCAGTCGTATCGGCGCGCCCGGTGCCAGTACCGGTGTTGTTTGTCGATGCATGTGCGGTGATGGCACCCACGTTGAAAAGACGGGTGCCGGCCAGACCATCGGCGTCAAAACCCTGCGCGTGCTGTTCGTTGAGATTCAGTGCGAAAACCGTGGCCAGCAAGCCCACTTCATTGCGGGTTGGGGTAAGAGTCTCGCGCCGAAAATCGTTGATTCCACCCAATATGCCGCCAGAGAGTTGGTCGTTAATGGCGGTGACGCCCCGCTCGGTCGTCACCGCGGCGACCAGATCACCCGGGATTTCATTTGACGGGGTGGTGACGAGCAGGGTTGCCTCATTGCTCTGCACCAGTGTAATGCCGCTGCCCGTCGTCACATTGAGTCCGTAGGTACCCGTGCGCGTCGTCTGGATACTGGTCTGCTCGGCAAGCTCCGCCAGAAGCTGATCGCGCTTGTCGAGCAAATCGTTTGGCGTGCCGGAGCTGGTACTGCCCGAGCTGCTGATGGTTTGATTCAGCTCTGCGATACTGGTTGCCAACTGATTAATGCGCGAGACCGATGCCTCGACCTTTTGATTCAGTTCCTGTTGCAAACCCGAGAACTGACTGTCAAAGAACTGGAATCGTCGCGATATCTCATCGGCAGCTGCCAGCACCGCCTTTCGGGCGACCGGTGATGAAGGATCGATACTGGCATCCGCGATGGCGTTATAGAAATTGGCCTGCGCGGTGTTCAGGCCGCCGCTGGCGTCGGCGAACAAATTGTCGAGTCGCTCGTTCAGACCATTGATGGTATCGACCCGGTTGAGCTCGGTGGCATTGCTGCGCAGGCGCGATTCTGAGAATTCGCTATGAACTCGATCGATCGACTCGGTCGTGACGCCGGTGCCCATGGTGAGACCGTTGGCTCGATCCGGGTTGCGCGTTGTGTTGATGACCTGCTGGCGGCTAAAGCCAGGCGTATTGGCGTTCGCGACATTGTGCGAAGCCGTGGCGATCGCACGTTGCGCGGCGAGCAGTCCCGATACGCCGTTGGATAGTGGGCTAGCCATGTTTACTGCTCCTGGGTGTCGGCTGAAGGTTTACGCGTTGCATTTCAGGTTCGCTCTGCCTGATTCATCGCCTCGATGCTGTGCAGAATGTCGACGAGTTTGTTGGCATACTCCGGGTCGGTCGCGTAGCCGGCATGGTGAATTTCGCGAATGAACTGCTCAGGGTCGCTGGCATGTTCCAGTGCCTTCTGATAGCGCGGATTGTCGCGTATGAAATCGCCAAAGTCGGCGATCGATTCAGTCGCGCTGCCATAGCTTCGAAAACCGGCTCGCGTCGTGGTGTACTGTCCGTCGTCAAACTCGGCGGTTTTGGCATTGGCAATTTCACCGCGCCAGCCAGCATCAGCCTTGATGCCAAACAGATTATTCGATTGACTGCCGTCTGCATTGATCGGCATCCGTCTACCCCATCCACTCTCTAGTGCCGCGACGGCCATGACGGCTTCAGTCGATGTGCCCAGCGCTCGTGCAGCGTCGCTGGCGGCTGGGCGAATGGCGGTAATAAATTCCATTTCATCTGTGTATGGCTTGTGCGGTGCACGGTCGCTGTTGAGCGGTTGCGAATCGGCGACCGACAACGTGCCCCGTGCCGGCATCGACATAGGGGTTACGGCTTGCGTCGCGTTTGACTCACGTGCGGCTGGTGCTATCTGTCGATAGATCGACTCTGCCAGACCCATTGATCTCGACCCGGCAATGTCGGTCGCGATCTGCTGATCGAACATGTCGGTGTACATGCTTTCCTGTTCACTGGAGAACAGCGAGTTTCCGGCGCTCGCCTCGCGCATGGATTTGAGCATGGTTTGTACCAGCAGCGCCTCGAACTGTACGGCTGCGGCACGTGCGGCCT
>CAZYDV010000415.1:0-5000 GCA_964646405.1 uncultured Granulosicoccaceae bacterium
ACCAGTGCGTGCACCACTGCCATGCCCTGAAAGGCAAACACCGCAATCACCACAATGGCGAATGTCTTGGCGATCGGCAGTTGCAGCAGCATCGCCACGGCCAGCACGACGACACCCGCAATACTCATGGCCTTGCCGTAGCGCAACGCGTGAAATTCCTTTTGCAACCCACCCGGGTTGAAAAGCCGTGCCTGCCAGGCGCGCGCCAGCAACACGCTGAAGGCCGCCATCAGGAACAACATCGAGCAGTAGATGCCCGTCATATACTCGCTGGCTTTGGCCAGAAATTCTTCAAAGACCTGCTGGTTGCCACCCAGTTGCAACTGGTTGCTGAGCTCCTCGTTGCTGAGGATGGCACCAAAGAAGCCGCGCCACTCCGCCGCCGGATCCGGGATCGCCAGATGTACCGCGAGGGCAGCGAGAATGGCCATAGCCGCTCCGCTGAGCATCGCGAGGCTTAGGGTCATGGTGTGGCGCAGCACCGCCGCCATCACCAGCGCCGGCAGCCAGCAGGAGATCGCGACGACCATCGGTGCCAGCGGTCCCAGCCCTGACAGGGTCGCGATGACGCTGGCAGCGGTCAGACCGAACATCGCCACCAGGGCACCGTCGCGCGGCCCCTTTCTAAGCCACACCAGTGCCACGACTGCGCCGCTGAATACCACCAGTGGTGGCAGTATCATCGACAGCAGCAGCGTACTGGACGCGACCAGCGTACCCTGCACCAGACCGCGAACGGCATAGCCTGCGAGTCCGAACATGGCTGGCGTCCCTAACCGATCGTTGCCGCCTGATCGTTACTAGTGGTGATCGCTGTACGGCAGCAGCGCCAGGAATCGCGCACGCTTGACCGCCGAGGCCAGCTGGCGCTGGTAGCGCGCACTGGTGCCGGTGATGCGGCTCGGGACTATTTTACCGGTCTCGGTGACATAGGCCTTCAGCAGCTCGAGATCTTTGTAGTCGATGTGCTCAATGTTTTCGGCAGTGAAGCGGCAGTACTTCTTGCGTCTGAAAAAGCGGGACATGGCTGTTATTCCTGTGCTGCGGGCGCGGGGGATTCGGCATTGTCGGTTTCGGCTGGCGCGTCATCGCGAGAACCACCGCGATTGCGGCCGTCGCGGTCGCGGTCGCGATCCCTGCGCGGTGTCTCTTCTTCTTCTTTCTTGAGCAGCGGCGACTCGGCAGTGATCGCCGACTTGACCTTCATGACCATGTGGCGGATGACGGCGTCGTTGAATTTAAACGCGCTGGTGAGCTCTTCGAGGGCTTCGAGTTCGCACTCGATGTTCATCAGCACGTAGTGCGCTTTGTAGACCTTGTTAATCGGGTAGGCGAGTTGCCGGCGACCCCAGTCCTCTTCGCGGTGAACCATACCGCCACTGCTGTCGATGATACCGCGGTAGCGCTCTACCATAGCCGGTACCTGTTCGCTCTGGTCAGGGTGAACCAGAAACACTATTTCGTAGTGTCGCATACGAGCTCCTGTGGAAAATGCCCGAGCCACGCGGCCCTGGACAAGGAGTGAATTGAGTTCGCCATTACAGCGAGGTTAACCGCCGACTATAGCAGACAAAATCTGCACCATCAAACAATTAGCCGCCACGCGCCGAGGAGGTCAGCCCGGCTGTTTTCTCTGCCGCACCACCTCGAACAGACAAATTCCGGCCGCCACTGAAACATTCAGGCTCGACACCGCACCGGCCATCGGAATACTGATCAGCACATCGCAATGCTGGCGTGTGAGTCGGCGCAGGCCACTGCCTTCCGCGCCCATCACCAGTGCCACCGGACCACTGTAGTCGCACTCGTTATAGGGCTCGCTCGCCTCGTCGGCTGCGCCATAGATCCAGTAGCCGAGATCTTTGAGTTCTGCCAGCGTCCGAGCCAGATTGGTAACCGGGCAAAACGGCACGCTGTCGGCAGCGCCACTGGCGACTTTTCGCACCACCGGGGTGATGCCTGCACTGTTGTCCTTCGGACTGATCACAACATCCACACCGGCGGCATCGGCACTGCGCAACAGGGCGCCTAGATTGTGAGGATCGGTAATGCCATCGAGCACCAGCGCGAACCCGGGCCGATCGAGCGCCGCCAGCATCTGCAGCATGCTGGTTTCAGCCATCGGCTCAACGGGGCGACAGATCGCGACAATGCCCTGATGGCGAATCTGCGGATAGCGCCGATCGAGTTCTCGCGCATCCAGTCGCTCCGTAGCAATGCCCTCGCGTTTGGCGATCTGCAGAATAGATTGCAGTCGCTTTTCGTTTCGACTTTCGGCCAACAGCAGTTGCTGCACGGTCGTTGGTGCACGTGTGAGAATCGATTCAACGGCATGGATACCGCCCAGCGACTCGGTCTCCATCAGCTCTTGCCTCGCCTCTTGCCAGACCCCTTAGCAGACCCCTTAGCAGAACCTTTGGCAGAACCCTTAGCAGAACCCTTAGCAGAACCTTTGGCAGATCCTTTCGCACTGGCCCGCTTTTTTCGCTTGCCTTCGCGTTTGTTCTCGACCGCGCGCTGGCTGGCCCCTTTTTTCGAGTGTTTGCCATCTGAGGGTGGACTGTTTGCCAGTTGCAGATCGATTTTCCGCTCTTCCAGGTTGACCGCCATGATCGTCGCGCTGACCACCTGCCCCAACTGAAACCACTGCCCGGAGCGCCTGCCCTGCAGCCCCATACGCACCGGATCAAAGTCGTAGTAATCCTGCGGCAGGGACGAAATATGCACCAGCCCCTCGACGTGAATGTCGTCCAGTTCGATGAACAGACCGAAGGATGTCACCGCCGAGACCACACCGGAAAAAGACGCGCCGATGTGCTCCTGCGCGTACTCGCATTTGAGCCAGGCGACGACATCGCGCACCGCCTGCTCGGCACGTCGTTCGACGGTGGAGCAATGTTCGCCAATCTCGGCCACACGCGCCGCACTGAAATAAAAACCGCTGGCGCGTTTGTGTGTCAGCACATGCTTGATCGCGCGGTGCACCATCAGGTCCGGATAGCGTCTGATCGGTGAGGTGAAGTGGGCATATTCTTCAAGCGCCAGACCAAAGTGACCGTGGTTGCTGGTGCTGTAGACCGCGCGATTCATCGAACGCAGAAGCACAGTTTGAATGACGTGAACGTCGGGTCTGTCGACCGCGGCGCTCAGCGTATTGGCATAGTCGATCGCCTCCGGGCTGTCACCGCCACCAAGCTGGAGTCCGCGCTGCCCAAGAAACTTTCGCAGATCGGCGAGCTTCTCTTCACCCGGATGCTCATGAATCCGGTACAGGCCGGGTATGCGTTTGGTCTCCAGAAAGCGGGCCGCTGCGATGTTCGCGGAAATCATGCACTCTTCGATCAACAGGTGAGCATCGTTGCGCACAATTGGTTGCAACGACTCGACCTTGCGCTCATCATTAAAAATGATTTGTGTCTCGCCAGTTTCAAAGTCGATCGCGCCGCGCTGCTCACGAGCCGTGCGAAGCACAGCAAAAAGCTCGTACAACACGCGCAGGCTCTTCTGAACCACTTTCGGGATCGCCGGCCCCTGCGCTTTTTCGTCGGTCAGAAACTGATGCACGCGGGTGTAGGTCAAGCGCGCTTTGGAGCGCATAGTGGCCGGATAAAAACGTGTGCGACGCGGTGTACCGTCGTGATTGATCGCCATATCGCAGACCATGCACAAGCGATCGACGTCAGGGTTGAGCGAACACAAACCATTCGATAACTGCTCGGGCAGCATCGGCACCACCTGGCGCGGAAAATAAACCGAGGTGCCGCGATTGAGCGCCTCGGCGTCGAGCGCCGTGTCGGTCGCCACATACGCCGACACATCGGCAATCGCGACCACCAGCCGCCAGCCATAGTCCTTTTTTTCGGCGTACACGGCATCATCAAAATCGCGCGCGTCCTCGCCATCGATCGTCACTAACGCCATGCGTCGCAGATCGCGACGCTCAGCGACGATGGCCGGATCGACTTCGTCGCCAATCTTCGTACACTCCTGCAACACCGCGTCAGGCCAGACGGCGGGAATACCATGCGAGTGAATCGCGATATCGATTTCCATGCCGGGCGACAAATGTTCACCCAGCACGTCAATGACCTTACCGATCGGCGGTTGACGCTGGGTGGGTTGCTCGATGATCTCAGCCACCACAATCTGGCCATCTCGCGCCTTGCCCGGGCTATTGATGACGATCTGCTGGTGCAAACGTTTGTTGTCCGGGGTCAGCAGGCCGACACCACTGGTAATGCGCAGCCTGCCCACTACCTGGGTATTTGCGCGCTCGATGACTTCGATCACCGCGCCCTCAGAACGACCGCGGCGATCGATGCCGGTGACCTGCACCACCACTCGGTCACCGTCGAGCACCGAGCTCATCTGTCGGGCGTTGAGGTAGATATCATCACCGCCGCGTTCGTTGACCAGAAAGCCGAAGCCATCCGGGTGGGCGGCAATGCGGCCGCGCAGAAAGCTCTGCTCGTCGACCGGCAGATACGCGCCACGACGATTGCGCACCAGTTGTCCGTCTCGCACCATCGCATTGAGCCTGCGACCCACGGCGTCGAACTGGTCGTTTTGGGCATAGATCGCCAGCGCCTGAGCGATCTGCTCGTGGGTCAGCGGCTTGGCAGCTGCATTGACGATGTCTGCCAGTTCATCGCGACTGGCAATTTCAAACTTGTATTGACGCGCCGGTTTCTCCGCGCGGGCGCGAGGCGCCTTTTTTTTACTCATGATATTTCGATTCATTAACTCTCGGTTGGGCATCGGCACGGATGATACAAACGAGCCGATTGCCTGATGGGATGCCCGCTGGCATCACTTTGTTGATTCGCATGCCCGGCTCGTTTGTCAGGGCATTAAAAATTGGCTGAAAAGCGCTTTAGTTTCGCCGAACAGATTGACAGGCAGCAGTGAGGCTTCTATAGTTCCGCGCTCCGCTGTACACACCACGTTGCCGAGGTGGCGGAATTGGTAGACGCGCTAGCTTCAGGTGCTAGTGGGGGTAA
>CAZYDV010000416.1:0-4976 GCA_964646405.1 uncultured Granulosicoccaceae bacterium
AGGCTCATTCGGCACCCTGCCCGGCTCCGATTCTGAAGGTGCTGCCAAATTCACCGAGCTCGCGAATGCCGCCGGAGCCAAAGGCGACGGCCCGTTCACCGGTGAAGCCTACGACGCTGCCGCCCTGCTGGTACTGGCCATGCAGGCCGGCAACTCAACGGATCGTAAATCCATCGCCGACAACGTCATGAACGTGGCCAATGCACCAGGCGAAAAGATCTACCCCGGAGAGCTTGGCAAGGCGCTGGAGATTCTCGCAGGCGGCGGTGAAGTCGACTACGAAGGCGCCACCAACGTGCAGTTTTCAGACGTTGGCGAAGCGGCCGGTTCTTACAAAGAACTGGAAATCAAGGGCGGTAAATTCGAGACGATGAAAATCCACTAGTTGCGGTTACCGGGCGGCCCTGTATTGCGCAGGGTCGCTCAACGCGCTGCGGGCATACTGCGCGGTGGAGACTGAAGATTTGAGTGGATTGTTGCTGGTACACCGGAAAGGGATACCGGTCGCCGACTGTGTCGGTTGACGCCAATGAAAATGGCGTCCCCTAGGGGATTCGAACCCCTGTTACCGCCGTGAAAGGGCGGTGTCCTAGGCCTCTAGACGAAGGGGACACAGGAAAAACACAAGCGCGCAACTATAGAGTTGCGCGTAGTGCTTGTCAACCGGGCTGTAAAAAAAATTCTATTGTGTTTTTCCAGCCGGTATTGCCGGTTAAAACGGGATTCCAGTACCGCCCACTGACGATACTAACAATCCCTGCGCAAAACGTTTCAGTCGGGTCGAGTCCACTCGCTCAAGCGTGCTTTGAGTCGCAGCAGCGCCTGACCGTGAATCTGACACACGCGGCTTTCACTGACGCCCAGAATCTCGCCAATCTCCCGCAGATTGAGGTCTTCGTCATAGTAGAGCGACATGACCAGACTTTCTCGCTCTGGCAGATTCTTGATCCCTTTGGCGAGCGCCTCTTTGAAACTGCTCTGGTGCATATACTCCGACGGTCCGGTCTCTTTACTTTCTGGCAGTGCAATAGTCTCGCCGGTATTCTCATCGGGCTGATCAAAACTGAAGATGTGCGCCGACATACTCTCTGTCAGGATCTGGTGGTAGGCACTGAGTGTAATACCCAATCGCTCGGCCACCTCGGTGTCGCTGGCATCGCTACCTGAGTGCTGTTCGATTTCGCGCAGGGCTTCGGCCGCTTCCCGAGACTTTCTATGTACCGATCTGGGCGTCCAGTCGGAACGGCGAATCTCGTCCAGCATCGCACCTCGGACCCGTATACCAGCATAGGTTTCAAAACTCGCACCCTGGGTTGGATCATACTGTCTGGACGCTTCGATCAGACCGATCATGCCAGCCTGAATCAAATCTTCGGCCTGCACGTTGGGTGGCAGTCGATGCATCAGATGGAAAGCGATTCGCTTGACCAACTTGGCGTGTTTGGTAACCAGTTCGTCGGACGAAACTCGCTCCACATCGTTATACATTGCATGAGCATTCATTCAAACAATTACCTTGCGCTGGTACCGAAGCTGACGAGTCTCTCGATAAAAAATTCGAGATGACCCAAGGGTTGTGTCGGCTCTGGCCAGCCATCAATCTTTTTTGCCAGCTTCTGAAAAGCCAGCGATGCACGAGAGCGAGGGTAAGACACTGCCACCGGTCGCTGCTCCCAAACACCTTGCTTGAGTTGCGGGTCATCGGGTATTGATCCGAGATAATTCAACGTCACATCCATGTTCTTTTCAGCCACGCGAACAATCTTCTCGAACAGCTCTACGCCGTGTTGTGAAGAACGCGCTTTGTTGACTATCACGTTGAACCGTTCCACCTGATACTCGGTACTTAGAACTTTGATCGTTGCATAGGCGTCGGTGATCGATGTTGGCTCATCACACACCACTACCAGCACCTCTCTGGCTGCC
This sequence comes from uncultured Granulosicoccaceae bacterium, assembly GCA_964646405.1. Lineage (GTDB taxonomy): Bacteria > Pseudomonadota > Gammaproteobacteria > Granulosicoccales > Granulosicoccaceae > CAKZSB01. The sequence goes on from CAZYDV010000416.1 coordinate 1,927, forward strand.
CTGCAAAACGATGTCACCTGACTGCAAATGCCGGCTGGGGTGTCGATTACCAACGTGTCAATCGGCTCTTGCAGCTCACTAAAATACTGGATCAACCCACCATACTCTGCCGCACTCATGCCAGTCATTGCTGCAGCACCGCTGGCTGCAGGCAACACGCTGACATTGTCGTCAAGACGGATCAATATCTCATCCAGGCGCATGGCACCTGCAATAACGTCGGTGAGCGTACCGTTAGGCTTGAGTCCGCAAAGCACATCGATATTGGCCATTCCCAGATCACCATCCAGGATCAGCACTTTTCGACCGGCTCTACCCAGTTCTATTGACAGATTAACCGCAATATTGGATTTGCCAACTCCACCTTTGCCACCGGTTACCGCCAACACTTGAACAGGCTGACAAGCACCCGGGGTACCGCTCACGTTCTCAGTCACATCCAGTGCCAATTCACTGGCCACCATGCATTGATCCTCTTTGTTATAATTTTCGATCCATCCGGATCTGCTACTACCCTGTAGATACGTCTCGGGAAACCCTCCCTCGTGTTATTAATTCCATCGACTTGTTTTTGGAAAACTTCAAACAATTAAGACTTTTCCAAATCATTTACAATTAAGAAAATGAACTAACAAGGATGCCGTCAATCGAACGCAAATGGTCCCGATCAATTCAATCTTGTTTGTATCAAAGCAATCGACAGGCCATGGAATTAGGGCGATTTACGCGCTTTTCCAAAACGTGAAACATGGTGGATTAGCCATCGGAACACACCGCGAAAGTTGAACTGCAACGCTTATCAACGGATAAAAATTCCGTGCCGAATCGGGCACTTGGCGACACCGCCAACGCTTTTTTCGGGACGCGGTTCGGGCTTCCTGTTCAGTCGTGCCATGAAAAGAAAAAACGCGTCGTCAGTACAACGCTGACTTCACAATTGGCGCCAAAACCGAATCGTGTCATTGGCGCTGAAAGCGGCAATAGAATGACTGCTCGCTACGCAGTCACAATCAGTTTCTCCACTCGATTTCATCGATTGACTCAGCACGGGTGGCAATTTATTGATACGGGCTCGCTACCCATCTGAAAAGGCGATCGCACAACTGGCAGAGTCAAGTTGTACGTCAAAACAGAAGCGTGCCGAAATTGGCACAAGCGCGTCGATGTAGCCACTGGGTGAGGCGCTGACTGACTCTGGATCGTAGTTGCACCCTTGTGTCCCCGGTTGGCCTGCAAAGCCTGCAGGGCCAACCAGACGCGCTTAGAGAACGTTCGACCCGCAGATCTGGTCAGGCACGCAGCGACAGCCAATTGATCAATAGGCCGGCTCGTGTGAGCCGATGCCAAAAAGCTACTGAGCGCTTTTTAACTGGCAGGCGACAACACGCTTTTCGTGATGTAACGCCGAAAACACAGGCTTACCGCCGAACAGTTCACAGCACGCCTGACAGGGCGTTCCTGTGGTGGCGCCTGCCGCACTCAAAGGATAGTTGATCCGAACAAGGCACCGCTGCGTGCAGCGAGTGGGCCGCTTGATAAACAGGGTGACTGTCTTTTCACCGCGACAGTCGTCAGTGCAAGGCAGAAAAGCGCAGGCATCGTTGGTCATACGTCGAGCTTTTCTAACGCCGCAATGGCGGCGGTAGCGAAGATAAAGTATGACCTTACTTGTCCAGCGGACCACTAACAGTGGGTCTGGTCTCGACCGACAAAAATCAACTGGTCGCCCTGGCGCACTAGTTCGCCGTCACGTAGCGGCAGAGAATCGATAGACAGGCAACGCAGTGTTGAATCGTCGGCCAGCATCAATTGCCCCGATGTGATCGATTCTGGCGCCAGCGCACGAGCATCGCACTGCAGGGTCAGTGTGTCGCCTACCCCAAGCACCTCAAGCGCCAGCACATAGACGTCAGCCATCGACAAGCGCAGCGACTGGTGCACCATCGATGAACGCATCCACGATTCTGCACACGGTTCTACCGCCGGCGTTTGACATGCCAATGGCTGGGTCGCGCTGGCAGTAAACACAATCGCAAGTTCGCCAGACTGCTGGCAACGACTGATCGTGGCAGGCCGCAATCTGATCTCAAGCCACATGGGATCTTGCAAGCTGGCCTGACTGCTTGCACTGGCTGGTGGTGTGCCGACCAGTCCAAGATATAGCGATCCGCTGATGCCACCGGCCGAAATGGTCAGACACCATCCCGCCTCACATCGCATTGACTCTTCGAAGTCAAGGGCCAGAAAGCCCGTAGGGTGGCGAGTCGAGCTGATGCCAGCCTCAATGCAATCAACGAGCGACAGAGAGAAATCGTAGGCCGACACCGCACTAAAGCCGTTGAGGTTATCATCGCCGCACAACAGGGCGAGCACCTGCAGACAGCGCGTATCGTAGGCGACCAGCAGACTGCACTGGTCAAAGCCGATATCAACGTGCTGCACCAGACGATAGTCGGAGCAAATGTCGACCAGCGCACGCCTATCCCCGCCGTCACAGTCGGTGCTGCCGGCAGATATCGAGATACGTTCGGGATGGCGGGCAAACTCGGCTTCAGCTACACGCTGAAGATTCAGACACAGTCCACTGGCCACCAGCACCGGCCATTGTCCGAGCGACTGATACTGCGCGGCTGAGGCAGGCTCGCTTGAGCTCTTGAGCCGCCCTAGCAGTTCAAGAATTTCGTGTTCGGAAAGCACGCATCATCCACATTGAAGTTTCCTTCAATGCGCAACCAGCGTGCCAAGCCGATGCCGACACGCGTCATTGCACTAAGCTGCGGTACCACAGAAGAATCAGGATACTTCTTCGGGCCGGTGAATCTGGTACTTGCGCATCTTTTCGACCAGCGTCGTCCGCCGGATCTGCAATCGCTTGGCTGCGTGTGCCACCACACCATTACAATCATCGAGCGCCTGCTGTATCAGACTGACTTCAATATTGGTGAGGTGTTGCTTAAGGTCTATGCCGTCTCTGGGCAGACGCGGCTCATTAAGTACCGACAGATTCGGCACACCGGCCGCCATTTCGAGTGCCGCTGCCGGCGCCGGTG
>CAZYDV010000417.1:0-2185 GCA_964646405.1 uncultured Granulosicoccaceae bacterium
ATCAGTCTCTTGTGTCTCAGGCGTGGCGTGCCCACTCATCACCGACCAGGCGAGTGCCAGATCGTCCACCGAGCGGGCAATCGGGCCCGGGCGGGCAAAATGGTCCAGCACCGCACCATTAGGCAGAAGACCTTGTCCCTGCACGGCATGGTCGGTGGGCATCAGTGAATGGACCCCGCAATACGCTGCTGGCAGACGCAGCGATCCACTGAGATCAGCACCAATATCCAGGTAGCTCATGCCGGTCGCCACAGCGGCGGCCCCACCGCCAGAGGAGCCGCCAGCCGTGTAGTCCAGGTTCCACGGATTGCGAGTTATGCCTGTGCGCTTGTTGAAGGTCTGGAAATCCATTGCATAGGGCGGCAGCGTCGTTTTGCCCCAGACATTGGCCCCTGCATCCAGAAAGGCTTGTGCAACAGGGGCTGTTTCGTTGGGGATTTTCCGGTTTGTTCGATCCAGTCCGTGATTAAGCGGTATCCCCGCCACCGGGATTTGATCTTTTACGGTAATGGGCAATCCGTGCAGGCGCGCGCTATTCGCCAGACAGCCTTGTGTCGTCGTGAAGTCGAAGGCGTTGATATCCCCGTTGACTGCCTGCTGTTGAGCGCGTAGCGCGGCTGCGACGTCACTTAAAGCCAGGTCACCGGACGACAAACCGGCCACTATTTGGGTGGCCTGTAGAGAAACCAAAGACTGAGACATAAACTTACCTCCGCTTGTTTAGGTCTGCAGTGTTCCATGACTGGACTTCACAAATCTTGCTGACATTGCGGCGCGTGTGGCAACGGCCTTGCGTTATGTATAAACCGTGGGTGCGTCTACCAGCCTCTGTCTAAGTGGTTTGTGTGCTCCGAGCGTTGCCTTGCAGCATCACGGCCACCAATGCCGGTGCGAGTGCCCGGCAGGTTTTTCCAATAGATATCAGCTCAATCAGATCGACGTCGCGGCTTTGCAGAGATTAGTGAGCTTCGCGCGTGCCCTATCACGATCCAGCAGCCCCAAGCCACAATCCGGTGCGGCGATCAGTCGCTCCGCATCGATATGTTGCAGTGCCTGTTGCAAGCGTTCGCGAATTTCCTCAACCGGCTCGATCTGGCTCTTGGCGATCGCCACCGCACCGAACACCACGGTGGTTTTGGCAAATCGTTCCAGCAGCGATAAATCATTGTGACGGTGAGCGTCTTCAAACGAAACGGCATCGATCGCCGCATATTCAACTGCGTCGGCGATTTGCAAATACGCGTTGGGATCAGCCTTCGGGTAGTTTGGATGATCCAGTCGATCGGGATAGCCACAACACATGTGCACCGTGCGCGTAACCGACGGCGGGCACTTGTGGAAAGCGCGCTCCAGATTCTCAAACCCGTAGTCCAGTGCCGCCTGTGGTTTGCGCGCAAACAAGGGCTCATCGATTTGAATCTGCGTACAACCGGCATCGGCCAGTGCCAGCACATCCTGGTTCAGCGCATCGGCGATATCGGCGCCGAGTTTTATCGGATCGTGATAGAACGCATCGACATTGGTGTCAGTGACCGTCATCGGCCCGGGCATGGTGATTTTCACCATTTTTGCGCTCTGCGCCTGAGCGCGTTTGTAGTCGTTGTGCAGAAAGATTTTCTTTAGCGTGACGGAGCCGCGAATCGTTGGCAGATTCGCCGCATAGTTGCCGCCACGCACCTCCTTGTTTGTCAGGTTCTCAAAGTCGAATCCGTTCAGATGGCGGCAGTGATAGTGAATGTAGTTCTCGCGAATCACCTCGCCGTCAGTCGGAATGTCGATGCCCGCCTCGAGTTGATCGGCAATCACCTGCGCAATCCCACGCGTAATGATGGCATCCGCCTCATCACCCATCGCCTCAATCGCCGCCGCCCACTGCATCGTAGGATCCGCCGTATCCGGCCCGGCCGGAATGTTGAACCAATCCGGCAGCTTGACGAAATCAGGCTTGGGGTAGGCGCCGATGCAGGTGGTTTTTAGTGGCATGGGAAACGCTCAAGTCGTGACGGTGTCTTATTGACGATGGCCGGTAGCGTAGCAAATAGCCGGCTTGTACGACAGACGCGACTGGGTGTGCTGGGGTTGTTTTTGCCTCGCTTACGCGTCGGGTTTCCATTGCGGCTTCGGGATGGTTGGGGTGGTGGGGGTAACCCGACGCGTGAGCGAGGAGCGGTAGAGGGGCAGGCAG
>CAZYDV010000417.1:2285-4969 GCA_964646405.1 uncultured Granulosicoccaceae bacterium
GTTTCCATTGCGGCTTCGGGATGGCTGGGGTGGTGGGGGTAACCCGACGCGTGAGCGAGGAGCGGTAGAGGGGCAGGCAGATGGTCTGCTTTCGGTAATTGAGATGAATGTGAGTGCTGTGGCGTGTCGGTGGATTGATATTGCCTCGCTTACGCGTCGGGTTTCCATTGCGGCTTCGGGATGGCTGGGGTGGTGGGGGTAACCCGACGCGTGAGTGAGGTGCGGTAGAGGGTAGGCGATTGTCTGCTGTCGGTAATTAGGATGAATGTGATTGCTGTGGCGTGTTGGTGGATTGATATTGCCTTGCTTACGCGTCGGGTTTCTATTGCGGCTTCGGGGTGGTTGGTTGGTAATCGGGCGCGTTAGCAAGGCGACCTACATCGTTATTGTGTTGTGGTGGAATAACAACGCCAGTTTAAGCGCTCACCAAACCCGTTTCTGTCACCTGACTCAGTGATAGCGTCTGATCCAGATGCTCGGCGCGCCAGGATAGTAACTCCTCGGCGCAGGCGAGCCGTACTGAGTCGTAGGCTCGATCGTTGGCGAGGTTGTGGGTCTCGTGCGGGTCGGCTTCGAGATCAAACAATACCGATGGCAGGCCGGCAAAGTGAATGTACTTGTAGCGCTCGCCTCGAAAAACGCTCAAATTGCATAAAGTGCTGGGCAATTCTAGAGTTTCCTCCGCGAGACGGTTGCTGATATCACGAAAATCAAATTCCCAGTGTGCTGTATCTCGCCAGCGAGTCAGGCCATCGCCGTGAAATGCGTTTTGCAGTGAATGCCCATCCAGTTTGGATTTTGCAGTTGAGCCGAGCAGGTCAATCAGGGTGGGCATCACATCGACGGCTTCGGTAAATTTGTCGACACGTCGTTGCGGCACCTTCATCTGGCGTGGATCGCGAATGATCAGCGGAATGTGATAAGCCTGATCGAAATACCCCAGTTTGCCCAGCAAGCCGTGGTCGCCCATCATCTCGCCGTGATCTGATGTAAAAACCAGCAGTGTGTTATCCCACTGGCCGCTGCGTTTGATTGACTCGACCATACGGCCAATTTGCGCATCCACCTCGGCAATCATGCCGTAGTACACCGCTGCCATCACGCGATGATCCTGTTCGCTCCAGTCCCGCACCAACCCCTGCGCACCCTGCATGAAATGCCCCTTAACCTGATTGGCCATCAGGAAATCCAGATAGGGGTGCTGTGCGGCAGTTGCGGTCTTGCTTTTACCACGAAAATCGGCCACGTCCTCAGGGTTGAACATTCTGTTGTACGGCTCTGGCACCATAAAAGGCGGGTGAGGTCGAATGAAACTCACATGTGCGAACCACGGCGACACGCCATTGGGACGCGTGTGATTCTGCTCACTTTGCCAGCGAATGAAATCATCCGCGACGTAGGCCGTTTCAGTGTGTTTAGCGGCGAATGCCGGTGGTTCGCCGGTGGGCGGATCGTCGACACCGCGCAGCGGAATATCCATATCACGTGACAATGCATCCGCGTAGCCCTGATCCACCAGCCACGAGCGCCAGGACGGTTTTTCATCACTGGTAGACAGCCGCCAAGTGAACCCGGGCAGCACACCTTCAAAACTTTTCAGCAAAGGATCATCCGCGTCCAGCCCCCGCGGATCAGGTGTCTGGTCGGTATAGCCAAACAAAGTGGGGTCATAGCCGGCGCGACGAGCCGCGCGGGCGATGTTGTCGTGCCGCTGATCCAATGGTGTGCCGTTGATACACACCCGATTGTTCATCTGATACAGACCCGTATACAAACAAGCCCGAGCTGGCGAACAAGGTGCCGCCCCCGCAAAGTGCCGCGCAAAATGCACCCCCTCAGCGGCAATCGCATCCAGATGCGGCGTTTGCACCAGCGGATGCCCGCCCACCGACAGACAATCACCACGCCATTGATCGGCTGTGATGAAGAGCACGTTGGGTTTGTTTGGGTTGGGGTGTGCGTCTGTCATGTCAGATTGCTGCAGTTGCCAGATGGGACTCAATCTAAAATACCAAGTGGGCGCCGGTTAGCGCAATGCGGCAGTGTGTTAACAGTGGCGCAAAGGAAAATAGCCGGGGTGTCGGTAATTCAACAAGCGGCGCAACCAGTATGGATGTTCAGTGACCGTGGGTCTCTTCCCGCACGCTCTTACGGAGTTTGTCGGGCACGCAAGCTGCGCAAGCTTTGCGCCGACCTACAGGGGCGCGGCGGGTGTTTCGGTCCGATCGATAGTCGAAAAACACACCGGGAAACCGTAGGTCGGTGCAAAGCACAAGCGTGCCCGACAACTGAACGGCGACTCGACGACCCGGTGAACTCTGGCGCTTATTTTATTATGAAGCTGTCAAGTACGACAAAAAAGCCGGCTAAAGCCTGTACTCCAACCTTCAAACTCAAGCGCAACGTGTGTCAGCACAAGCCGTGCTGCGTTTAGGCGCCCTCTGAGGGCTTTGGACAAATTCAGCGACAAGGGGTTTCGCGACAGGACGTCGCGATAAGCGTTGTGGGCACATGGAAGTGCCCTCAACGCGGCCCCGCTAGGCGCTGGATTTGTCCAAAGTGGCGACAGCCATAACCGAAGCGGGTAGAAAGCGTTTTGGTACATTTGCGCTTCAAAAGTACGTACCCAGGACAGGACGTCGCACATAGCGCTGCGAGCACAGGGATGTGCTCTCAGCGCGGCC
>CAZYDV010000418.1:0-4937 GCA_964646405.1 uncultured Granulosicoccaceae bacterium
CTCTTTGTGAATCTGCGCTGTTGGCGGTGCGGTGTTTGGCCACTGAGTAAATTTCAGGAAAGTTGTCGTCGTGACCGAACACCGCATGCCCGATAGTGGGCTCACCCAGCTGCCTGGCGAACGCGACGTGCGCTGCGTGATCGAGCGACTGCTGCTGAAAAAATATCACTTTCCATTTCACCAGCGCTTCGCGCACCTGCTGCAATGCCTCAGCGGATAACGGCACACGCAAATCGATGTCGTCGATGCGGGCACCGATGTGCAGGGTCAGCGGTGTCAGTGTGAAATGCGAGTTGCTGCCAGACTGTCGATTGTCCACAGTATCCTCCGGTTGCAGCGGACTATTCTAACCCACACCGGTTACGCTGGTTCTGCATTTTACAGATCCAGCACCAGCCGTTTCGATAGTGATCGCGAGCAACACACTGCCATTCGCTGGTTGGTCGATTTTTCAGTATCGGTCTGCACCATATCGCGATGATCGGGCACACCGTCCAGCACAGTCGTCAGGCAACTCCCGCACACCCCCTGCTGACATGAAGTCGGCACAGCAATACCCGCATCATTCAACGCCTGCAGCGGGGATTTATCGGCGGGCACCTCGATGGTTAGCCCAGATCGTTTTGCCACCAGTGTAAAGGGCTCGGCGTCCGGGTTGATCTCGGCGCCAAAGTGTTCAAGATGTATACGCGCGTCATCGACACCAGCATCCATCGCCTCACAGCAGACATGCTCCATGAACCCTTTCGGTCCGCAGACCAGTAACTGCACATCACTCGCGCGATCCACAAGCAACTGCGTAACGTTCAGCACCTTGGGCCCGGGCTTTGACACTTCACTATCGATGTATAGTTGTATGCATCGGGCAAACGGCCAGTCATCATACTCGTCACCAAATGGCAGTCGTGCGCGCGTCCGTACACACACGTGCAATTCAAAGTCGCGCTGCGCTCGATGCAGATGCCAGGCCATGGCCAGCAAAGGCGTAATGCCGATACCGCCGGCAACCAGTACGGTTGTGCCACTGAAAGACGGCAACTCGAAATAGTTTTTCGGCACGCCAATCTGCACTACGTCACTGGTTTGCAGATGTTCGTGCATCCACGCCGAACCACCCGCGGAATCGGCCGCCCTTTGCACCGCAATGGTGTAGCAATCGGGCTTGATCTGTGTTGTCAGCGAATACTGGCGTATCAGCCCCTGCGACATATGTACCCCTATATGCGCACCCGGTTCTGCGAGTGGAAAAACAGCTTCACCTGCAGGCACCAGATCAAAACATAACACGTCCTGCGCAACGGCTCTGCGGCTGGATACCCGCGCCTCAAGCAGTGTTTCATTGGCCACAGTCTGTTTGCGCACAGTAGACACACTGATAGCCCGCGTTTCTGCTTCGAATCGACAGGGCAAAGTGGCATAGGCGCAAATCGTGTTATTCAGTTTGACCTGCGGAGTGCCCGTTGTGATTGCACCCACTCGGGAAATCATGGCATTCAGCAGGGCTTCCATCTCCAGTTGCGCGAGATGCATCCCCACGCACATGTGTACGCCACTGCCAAAACCCACATGATCTTTTCCGCTGCGGGTCACCTCGAATTTATCCGGCTCGGGAAAGCAACGTTCATCGCGATTGGCGGAGGCAAACAGCATCATCACGCGGCTGCCTTTTTCGATCCGTTGACCGGCAATTTCGATATCGATTGAGGCGTGGCGTGAAAATGACCGGATCGGCGTACCCAACCGCACCGCTTCGTTGACGGCGTTATTGACGAGCTCGGGATGTTGTTTGAGCAGCTCCCACTGATCGGGATTTTGTGCGAGCTGGTAGATCATTTCAGCCGTGGCGGAAATGGTGGTGTCGAGGCTTGGGTTGATGTAGTCCCGTATTGCAAAAGGGGCCAGATCATCAGAGAGCAAACCGGCATCCACCAGTTCATGAATGCGATGTGTCCAGCTTCCGGCCTTGAGGTTTTCGCGGGTGGCATCGCGCTCGATAAACTGACGCATCTCGGCAATCACAGGCAATGCCGCAGCGCCACGCTGATTCTGCACGCCCAGCACATCAAAAGCGGCCGCAGCCCAGCGCAGCATATTCTCCTGGCCAAACTCGGGCAATCCCACGCAATCGCGCACGATGGTCAGTGGTAGAAAGCGCGCCAGATCCAGTACTGCATCGAACGAACCTCGCTGTACCAGGCTGTCGATCAACTCATTGGCTGCATTCTGCACGCTTACGGCAATACTGCCCAACGCGCCTGGCAACATCGGTTGCGCCATCGCACGGCGCAGGGCGGCGTGGCGCTCGCCATCGGACGCCACGGTGTTGCCTTGCAGGAAATCACAGCCAAACTGATCGGCCGCAACCCCGTGACGACTGATAAAAGTTGCATGGTCGCGAAGGGCCTGCTGCACGTCGCGGTGACGCGGCAGTGCATAGTTGCCCAGTGCAGGCAGCCACAGTACCGCTCCGGCTTCGCGCATCCGCGAATACACAGGCCAGGGATCGCGTATCGCCGCGTCGCTAAACAGGTTTTCTGTAAAAATGGATTGAGATGGCATGGGCTGATTGTAGCGCTATCGCCTCAGAGTTTTGCATTGTTAAACGTATTTATCAATGTTATATTTTTCGACGTACCTCTACTCTGCACTTGCGTACAGGGCACCGCCCGGCGTAGTGTTCTGCTACTTTCCACGACGAGGAGAAACCCGCTTGAATATCGGTAAATATCTCAAAGGCAGCCTCGCTGCCGCCGTATTGGCCGCATCGCCCGCAATGGCCGCCGACCACACGCTAACCATCTCGAGCTGGGCACCGCCCGGCCACGGCCTGAATGCGCAAATGTGGCCCAACATCATCAAGATGATGGAAGAGGCCACCGACGGCAAAGTCACCGCCGAGGTCAAATACGGCCTGGCACCACCGCCGGCACAGATGGACCTGGTATTGGATGGCGCCGCCGACATGACGCTGATCTTTCACGGCTATCAGGCGGGACGCTTCACCGCCACCAAACTGATCGAACTGCCGGGCTACGACGGCAACGCCGAGGCGGCATCCGTCGCGTACTGGCGCGTGCACGAAAAACACCTTGCAGCGGCGAACGAGCACCGCGGCGTGAAGCTGATCGGCCTGCACACGCACGGTCCGGCGCAGCTTCACTCTGATGGCGCTGTGTCTGGCCTTGCGCAAATCGACGGCATGAAGATACGCGTTCCCGGCGGCGTAGGCTCTGATGTGGTCGCAGCCCTCGGTGGCACGGGCATCAAGGTGCCGGCACCCAAGGTATACGAAACACTGGCTTCCAAATCGGCCGATGGCGTCGTCATGCCCATGGAGGCCCGCGCAGGCTTCAAGCTGACCGAAGTGGCGAAAAATGTCTATGAAGTGCCTGGCGGCTTGTACCGTGGCTCGTTTGCCTTCCTGATGAGCCAGGAGACTTTCGACAGCCTGCCGGCAGATATTCAAAAAGCACTGGATGAAAAGGTTTTTGGCGAGCCGGTCAGCCGCATGGCAGGCCAGGTATGGGACGACATTGACGTAAAAGGCCGCGCCGCGACTAAAGCCGCTGACGGCAATTCTGTCAACGCAGCGTCTGCGGAAGATATCGCCGCCTACCAGCCTGTCGCGCAGAAAATCATCGACAGCGTACTGGCCGAAGTGGACGGCAAGGGCGTCGATGCCGCTGCCGCACGAGACATGATTCAATCGGAAATGTCCGCAAACTAATTGCGCTGTGTACGGCACCCGGAGAGCCATTCGGCTCTCCGGCCTCTACTCAATTGATTGAAACAACCTCTCCTTGAACACGCTGCTCAGGTTCGTATCAAAGTTGTCTGAACTGCCATTGCTACTGGCGTCAGCAATACTGTTTTTAATGATGGCGATGACGTTCACCGATGTCATTTTACGTAGCGCATTTGACACCCCGATCGAGGCCGCCACTGAACTGATCCGCATCGCGATGGCGATTATTGTGTTTTCGGCATTACCGGTCGTTTCCGGCCGCAACGAGCACATCTCTGTCGACCTGCTTGATAGCTTCTTCAACACTTTCTGGAGCCGGTTGCGCGATGCGGCCGTTGCCATCGGCTGCGGTGTGATGCTGCTGTGGCCAGCGCAGCGAATTGTGGTGCTCGCTGAACGTGCTGCCTCCTATGGCGATGTAACCGAATATCTCGGCATTCCCCAAACCTATGTGGCATGGATGGTTGCCCTCTCCACTTTCATCACCGCGCTGGTACTGATTTGCCGCGGCATACTCATTCTATTCTGGCGAAACACATCCAGTGACTGAAGCACTAATTGGATTTGCTGCCGTGCTGGCGCTGGTCCTGCTGCGCATGCCCATTGCGTTCGCCATGGGACTGGTCGGCATGCTCGGCTACGCGCACCTGAATAGCTCGCGCGGCGCGATTTCGATGGTCGGTCGATTGATCATCGATACCTCCCAGAATTACGGCTTATCAGTCGTGCCACTGTTTATTCTGATGGGCCTGTTTGTCAACAAGGGCGGTTTGAGCCGCGAACTCTACGCCCTTTCATTTGCCTTTTTGGGTCATTTGCGAGGGGGCCTTGCGATGGCAACCATCGCAGCCTGTGCCGGGTTTTCCGCGATCTGTGGCTCATCGCTCGCCACCGCTGCGACGATGTCCAAGGTGGCCATGCCGCAAATGCGCAAATACAAATATAACGACAGTCTGTCGACCGCATCAATTGCCGCAGGCGGCACCCTGGGCATCCTGATACCGCCGTCAGTGATTCTGGTGATCTACGGGCTACTCACCGAAACATCGATAGGCAAGCTGTTCATTGCCGGCGTAATACCGGGTGCTATCGGCGTGTTCCTGGACCTGCAGATTTGCTTGCAATAGATGCTACAATTTCACCATAATGTACTTTTGCAATTTTAGAAACAGCCGCTACCATAGGAATGGTT
>CAZYDV010000419.1:0-4931 GCA_964646405.1 uncultured Granulosicoccaceae bacterium
CCGACACCAGTGCACCACCGTCCAGCACCAGATCGCCATCCCGCGTGTGAACCCCGGCTGCAAATTCGCAAAATACCGCGTGGGTTGCGTGTATCTGATCGCCGAGTCTGTGGAAATTCTCAATTCTTGCAAACGACCAGTCAACGCGGGGCGGGGTCAGACGACACGTTGCGGGTTCAGGTTGTGGCCGCAGACTCAATCCGCTGATCACCAGCAACACCAGCACCGACGTGCCAATGGCCAGATTGAAAAAACGCAGGTTGCCCATCGCGCGAATAAGCGCCGCACTCAGCAGCCCGCCACAGGCGCCACCGGCGATGCCATCAATCATGTCCTGCAGTTCGAAATGGCGACTGGAAAACAGTGGCTGCAGACATTCCAGCAATACCACCATCATCGACACGACGATCAGCGTCAGCCAGCCGGTTTGTGTTGCACCTTTTGCCAAACCACTGGCCAACAGCAACGCAGCCACCGCCAGCGACAGAAACACACTGCTGGTAAAGTGCGCGGGCTCAGCCCAATCGCCAAGCTGTGGCACCTTGTCGATATTCAGCAGTATCGCCAGAAAAATCACCCAACACGACAGCACAACAGCGCTCAGGCGAACGTGCCATGGGTTCAAGTAACGGGCTCACTGCAGCGCTGGGTCATCATCGTTTCAAGTGTAGCAGCACAACGGTGGCACGATGACCAGACGTGCCAGACGCGCTGCACAAACGCCATGCAACTTCCGGTTTGCGAGCCCATACGCAACGCTTGTGCGGCGAATGGGCCTCAACTGACATTCATGCACCCCAAACGGGTTACTCGTATCGCTGCCAAAGCGCAATGTCACCCGTTCTGGCTAACGACTGGCACGGGCAGGTATTCACCGAACGATGCGCGGCACTCTGCGAGGGGGCACTGAGTGCTGTCCGTCGTCTGGTGGTGGCCACTGTTGCTGTTGCCAGCACCGCTGCTTGCGATGCGCGGCGGCGGTAGCAACCCGTTAAATCGGCAGGCGCTCAACGTGCCACTGATCAGGCGCGCAAAATCGGCGCAGGCCGATGCATTTAAGCGTGCCAGACTACTGCGCCTGATCGCGTTGGCGCTGGCCTGGTGCCTGCTGTTGCTGGCAGCCTGCCGCCCGTACTGGCTTGGCGAGCCGACACACAGAACGACCAGTGGACGCGATCTGTTGCTCGCTATTGATGTGTCGGGCAGCATGCAGGAGGCCGACATGCTGGTGGATGGCAGACTTGCCAGTCGGATCGACGTACTAAAGCGCGTTGCCGGTCAATTTGTCGAGCGCCGTCGCGGCGACCGCATTGGCCTGATCCTGTTCGGTAGCGAGGCGCACCTGTATGTGCCGCTGACCTTCGACACCGACGCCTTGCTCGAATTACTCAATGACACCAGCACCGGACTTGCCGGTCGCTTGACGGCGATCGGTGACGCGATCGGTGTGGCGATTACTACGCTTTTGGATCGAGACGCCGGCAACCGGGTGCTGATTCTCGTCACCGACGGCAGCAACACCACCGGCAGCACCGAACCACTCCAGGCTGCCAGCGTCGCACAGCAGGCAGGGGTTACCATTTACACCATTGGCGTTGGCACCGATGAGAAAAGCCGCGGCAATCAGTTGCCACAAGACAGCACGGCCGCGGGCTCCGACTTAAACGAATCGGTGCTGCAGCAGATCGCCCTGCTCACACAAGGCCGATACTTTCGCGCCAAAGACACCCGCACGCTTGAGGAGATCTATCAGACGATGGACCAACTGGAGCCAGTCGATTTCAAATCGCGGGTGCACCGCCACACCGAATCGCTGATTCGCTACCCGTTGATGATCGCGCTGGCCATTTTGCTATTGTTACTGCTGACTAGGCAACCGTTCAAACCCGCCGGGCACCTGACGTCATGAACCTGGGCGGCCTGCATTTTTTACACCCTGGCTGGCTGTTGCTGCTGCCGGTGTGCTGGGTGCTGAGCGCACGCCTGGTGACCGCGCGCGGCCCATCGATCTGGCAACAGACCATGGATGCTCACCTCTACCAACACCTGACTGGAGCGACGCCTGACTCACTGCCGCGAACACGCAATCCGCTGGCGCTCGGCACGCTGCTCAGCCTGCTTACTGTGGCACTGGCCGGACCGAGTTGGTACCACGAGAAACAAGCAGTTGTAGAGACGGCAAACGCCCGAGTCATCGTGCTCTCGCTGTCAGCGACGATGCGCATCCGCGATGGTGAGCCCGATCGACTCTCTCAGGCCAGACAGGCCGCACTCTCGCTGTTGCAGACGCAGTTCGATGGCGAGACCGCTCTGGTGGTTTACGCCGGCGCATCGTTTATTGTGGCCCCATTAACTCGAGACGCAAGTACTCTGGAACGTTTTTTATCAGTATTGACGATTAATACCATGCCAATCGATGGCAGGCGGCTGGATAGTGCAATAGAACGCGCCAACAGCCTGTTGCAATCGGCCGTGGCGGGTAACGGACACATCATTGTCATCGCCGACGGCGCCGACAATCACGATCAGGTCGAGCGCGCCATCGCCTCCAGCGTCAAGCGCGGCTCCAAAGTTTCTGTGATCGCCGTCGGCACCGAGTACGGCGGACCGCAACCCGACGCCAATGGTAAATTATTGCGCGACGCAAACGGCCGCGCCAAAATCATACCCGCCGACTGGACCACGCTCGCCTCGCTTGCGCGCGCAGGCGGTGGCGAATTCTCCCATGCCAACAGAACGCTCGACGAAACCATCGCCAGTGTCAGCGCCCGCACACACGCCGACGCAAACCGCGCCGGCGAACAACAGTTGCGGCGTGTCGACGGCGGTTTCTGGCTCGCGATTATAGCGATACCCCTGATGCTATGGCAGTTTCGCCGCCACGCTGTGCTGCTGTCGGGGTTGCTGGTATTGACGCCCATCCCACCGGCGGCAGCCGACGGCGGCAAATCGCTGTGGTTCAATCCATCACAGCAGGCGTATCGCGCCTACCTGCGGGGCGACTTTGAAACCGCAGTGGCGATATCGCACGATGACTTGCTCACGGGCACTGCGCTTTTGCAATCCGGCGACTACACCCGCGCAGCACAAGTACTCGCCGACCTGACCCAGTCGCCGACCGCACTATACAATCGCGCCAACGCACTGGTGGCCGCACAGCGTTTTGATGAGGCCCGCGTGGCCTACAGAGCAGCGCTGCAAATCGATCCACACCATGCGGATGCAAAAATCAATCTGCAACGACTGGAACTCTGGCTCGCCACGCTCGACAGCACCCCGGCTGGCGGCGACGATGAAAATCCCACACCAGAAGAAGAGCAAGCAGCGGGCGGTGAACTCGACATGGCGTCGCGCGGCAGCCGCCAGGGTGAAGGTTCGGATCGGACCGTTGATGGTGAACAGCCGGGCTCAGGCGCGGGACTCGGGCAAGGCCGCATCGATGCCGAGGACAACACCGACGGACTCGCGGTCGATCTGGAACGACTGCTGGCTCGACTGAAAACCGAGGGCCGGGAAGACGACCACGAATGGCTGCAACAGTTTACTGATCGTCAGGCCAAAGCCGATCCGGCAGAGCTGTTAAAGCGAAAATTTCTGCGCGATCACCTGCGCAACACCGAACGTGCAAGGTAGGCGCAGGGCGATGCCATCGACTCGCACGTGGCCGCTAACCGCCATAATAACATCGGCCATCATGCTGCTGGCGTGCACGCTGTTTACAGTCCACGCACAAACCGCAGCGCTTGACCGCAGTGAAATATTCGAAGGTGATATCGCGACGCTTACAGTCGAGTATAAAAATCCGATCCTGTCGCTCTTTCAATTGCAGACTGATGCACTGCACGACGACTTTCACGTGCTGGAAGTAAAGCCCAGCGTGCATCGCGACCCAACGCCAAATTCAAACCTGAACATCATGCGTTGGCAAGTCGCACTCGCGCCTCGACGCAACGGCAGATTGAACGTCCCGTCGATCCGGGTTCGCGACGCACTAACGCCACCACTCTTATTGCATGTCATTGAGAAAGCAGGTTCCGCCACGGCGGGCGAACAGATTGCTATCGACAGCCAGCCAGACAAACATCAGGCCTGGCCTGGTGAGCAGATAGTCGTCACTACTCGTGTGCAGCACAATCGCCCTATGCCGGGGTTTCGCATGAGCGAGCATGAGACAGCGATCGCCGATCGCTATTTGCGCCAGCGCCGGACTGCTATCGACACCCCGCGCGACCAGGCACAACACATTGCGATATTCATCGACCAACCTGGCACCATTACCCTGCCCGCGGCCACACTGCGCGCCGAAATCGAGAATCGCAACGCCGACGGCAATTCAATTGCCTCACTGCCGACACGCTCGATCTATCGCACCGGTCAGGCACAGCAAATCACCATTCGCAATCCGCCGGAACAGCACCGATCTGCACACTGGCTGCCGGCCAGCCAGTTGCACGTTGAGCAGCGCTGGGAAGAGACCACAGGCGAGTTAGAAGTCGGCGACTCGATTGCCATGACACTGATGATTACGGCCACGGGGCTTATGGCGCAGGCTCTGCCAGAAGACCTTCTGGTGCAATCCCACCCGCACTACGCACTCTTCGCCGACACAGCGCATCGACACAACGCGTTCGACGGACAACACGTGACCGCCACACTCGAACAAAGCTATCTGCTGGTTCTGAGCAGCCCCGGCAAGGTATCGATTGCCGACGGCCTGCTCGAATGGTGGGACGTCAATGAAAACCGGGTCAGAGTTGAGACCATTGCCGGACGTTCCTTTTCGGTGGTGCCGGCAGCCACCACTGCCGATGGCATGCTGACACAAGCCCGATCAGGTATCTGGATTGGCAGCGCGGCGGCAGTGGTGTGCGTGGCGGTTGCCTGCGGGTGGTGGTTCGGCATCGGCCGTAAACGCGGGACGACTAAATTCA
>CAZYDV010000420.1:0-4914 GCA_964646405.1 uncultured Granulosicoccaceae bacterium
AATACTCGGGAGTTTTCGCGCGTGAAGGACTTGATGCTTGAGGATTGGGTTTGAGGTAGTTGATTTTAACAATGCGCCACCACTTCAAGAGTAAGAACTAACTTGGACAGGCTTGTGTAGACAAAAGGGGGTCCAAGCCATAATCTGCTCATTTTTACCTCTCTGTTGGTCGGTTTGCGCGCTGGATCTGCTGAAAAATAAAATCACACACCTCCACGGACCACTATCCAGCACCTACCCCGTCCCACTGCAAATCCATGCGCAGTACAACCGTGAAGAGATACTCGCAGCGTTTGGCGCCTCCACGGTAGACAAGCCCATGCCGCTGCAATCCGGCGTGTACTGGCACGAAGCCACACGAACCGATCTGCTGTTTATCACGCTGCAGAAGCCGGAAAAAGACTACTCTCCCACTACCCGGTATCTGGACTACGCTATCAGTGACAGGCTGTTCCATTGGGAATCGCAGGGTAAGGATACAGAGGCAAGTGAACGCGGGCAGAACTATATCCACCACCGCGAACGTAATCGCGCCATTACCCTGTTCGTCCGCCTGGCGAAAAAAGACCCGGGCACCAGCAGAACCATGGCGTACTTCTGCGCTGGCAATGCACACTATGTAGAACACCAGTCAGAGCGGCCTATCCAGATTACCTGGCGACTGGATCATCCGTTGCCGGGCGATGTGTTTGCGGATTACCGAGCGGCTGTGGCTTGAGCCAGTGGAGGTGACCGAAAAAGATTAGATCAGGAAATACAACAACGTAAGTCGTACCAAAAAGACTAGGCTTATAGGGAGATTGTCATATGTAGAAGTTATTACCTGTACCTCAACCATTCTTCGTAATACCGAATGACCAATGCATCGTTCTCATCTGCGTCGAGCGCCCGCCGGTAATCTGACTAGAGCGTAAACTCCGAATGGATCATCGCGCCAAATCGTGGTGAAATTCAGCGACTGGCGTTAGTGAAGGTTTCTAGTCTAAATGGATTATTGGCGATTCTTGATAATAGGTAGAGCATAGCTACCGATCCGGTCGGAAAACAGTTGTGGATGGAGCCACAGCCGTATTCATGCTTCAATCCCTCATTACGTTTAACACAGTGGCTGGTTGGCTGTACCGCTGGCGCTGTGCCGATTAAAATTTTTTGTACGTTATTCTTGAACGATTTGACCACGCCGCGTCCAGACGATTGTAATCGTCGGACAGGTCAAACCACTTGACCAAGCCACCGGGCGGGACAGATTAACAGCCGATTCGGGGCCACAGATGTTTAGCGATTTATAGTCGATTTTCAATTGAACTCGTAGCGGGGCCATCATGCACCATCAGCGGTTCAAATCACTCGTGGCGACTTTGATGTTATTTGCCCCCGGTTTCTCGGCCTGGGGTGATTACGGGCCAGTGACACTCTACCAACTCATGGTATCGAGTGACATTGCGATACAAGCGCAGATCACAAGTATTGCGGATACGCGCTACGACATCAATGTGGCGAGAAACTACCGACAAACGCAAGCACCGCGCACGGCTGCCGTGCTGCGGCCGGACACCGCGTCACATGGACATTCTGCTGAGTTTTCCGAGCGACAATACATCGTGCTGTTTGCGCGGCAAACGGAAGACTCACAACTTCTGCCAGTGGGCAAGATCAGCGAAGGCGCGTTGTTGCGTGATGCAGACTATGTCTATGTGCAAGCGATGTCCCGGCCTCCAGCGACACTGGCCCGCACCAGTGTGCCGGGACAAGGCTACCTGGCCTACCCCATTGAAGCCTCTGTTTTCGACCAGGCGGTCGACGGATTCTATCGGTGTTACCAGCCGGTTGAAGCCAATCTGATCAAGCGGATTTGCGGTGATTCCGCGCGCAGTGCTTATCGACAGTACTCCTGGTTAGCGCTGCATTTTTCTGCCATCGCAGAACGAGTGATCGGTGAGGATAACTAGCCGTATAACCTAAACCCAAAAGGAATGATCTATGACATATGGAAGATTGTCGTTGCTGTCTATTTTGTTGTTCATTGCTACCGCAAGCTTTGAGGTTCGCGCCGCTCTAGTTGACTGCCAGGCGGATAGAAGCGGTGACGGGCTGGTGATCTATCTCTATTATCCAACCTCGTCTGATGCGAACTTCCCATCGCCGATGTTCGGTGAAACCACATCGCCTCTGGCCCCTTTCGATGCCAACGATCTGGACTCCAGCCTCGGTTCGACGGCGCAGTACCGCGACGCAATCACAGAGCGAGTACGGACTGACTACTGCGAGTTTGACGTTCGCGTGGTGCAGACCACCAGCGCCAATGGCACCACCAACCCGGAGCCAACCGACGACAGTTACTTCGTCGTCGGTATCGGCAGCGATTCTGGTGGTGGTTTTTATGGCGTATGCTGTAACAACAGCATGGCACGCGTATTTGCCGGCACCTTCGCGGACGGCGCTGTCGCAGGCGGGAACTTCGATGGCCTGCTCACACCAGGCGACGGCACACTCGACCGTTGGGCCAATGCCATCGCCGGCACAACCTCGCATGAACCCGGCCACAGCTCTATTCTCGGCAATCCGGGCCACAACTCGGCAGCCCCACGCCCCGGAGAAGATGCGAGGGAAAACCACATCATGGACACGCCGCCCGCTGCGGATCGAATCGATGACAGACACTTTAGCGATACCAGCTATGAAGCGCTGGCTGGCGCGCTGGGCCTCTATGAGCAAACCCTCAGCAATTGGGACTTCATCAATCCAAACAGCTCAACTGCAGACGGGCTACGAATCACCGTTTTAACCAGCCAGTCTTCGGATACCCCGGTCATTGGGTCTGTCTATGATGGGGGCCTCAGCCCGTGGAGCGATGCAGAAATCGCGGCCGCCGGCACACTGACGTTTCAAGGTGAAACCTATGATCGCTTCAACATCACCTTTATTGACCCACAGGCTTGGAACAATGGTGATGCCGGAGAGATTCCCGCAGGCGAGGAATTTCACGTCGGCGTTGGGTTGACGGAGAACTACATCGTCAACGATGTCATGCTGTTATCGGGGGGCGCAGCAATGCAGTTGCATCCGCGTGTCGTGGGTTATACGCCAGACGGCTCGTTTAACCCGGACACCGGAGACTATCACCTTACCTTGTCAGTGCCCGACCCCGACGGCGGGCCCATCGTTATCTCGGATGTTCGCATCCGCCATTTGCCACGCACCCTGTCGATCAATGAAATGACCTCAACCGGTGTGATGATCGGTGTCGATGGACGAGGCATCGTACCGTGGCAGGATAGGCAAGGCACCGATGTCGAGGTAACGAACAGCGCCGAACTCGCGGTCGCCAACCTCGCCGACACAAGAGCTCTGGATGAATACCGGCAAGCAGACCCGGAGTGCGGCTCATTGCCAAAGGCGCCGCCGATTCCCGACCATGCGTTTCGCGATATGCCTTACTGTGAAGAGGGCCCGGTACTGGGACTTTTCCCGTCAGCGCGGGTCTATGTTGAGGCAACAGTGACAGACCCGAACGCCCGCTATTTCGATAAAGCCAGCGGTACAATGGTCACCGGGCCGCTGTCGAACCGGATCTTTATTCAGTTCACCGGCAAGATACCAGACCTGAATGGCAATGGTGTCGACGATGCCATCGATATCGACACCGGCACCTGCTCGGACACTAATGGCAATGGTGTATGTGACGACGCCGAGCCAACGCGCTACCGTTATGCAGCGAAATTTGTTTGCGGCACTCAGCCAGAGTCACCCAGTGACGGGCGGCTGGTAAAGGGGCACTACGCAACCACGATCAACCTGTTGAACATCTCGGACACGCCGGCACGGATCAAAAAGTTCCTTTCACTAAGCTATCCGCCATCCGATCAACGGCAGGGCGAGGTGTTACCCATAGCGTTCGACCAACTGAGCCCCGGACACGCGCTTAAAACCGATTGTGCAGATGTAGAGCGTAGACTCTTTCCCAAAGGTTTCCCCACATCATACATCGAAGGCTACATAGCATTTGAAACTGCTACGCGTCTTGACGTAACCGGCGTATACAGCAGTCGTGATGTCATCCCAGCCCCACCCTGCAGAAGCCCCGAAAGCGGCCACTGTAAGCCGGCCTGTGAACACCCGCAGAAAGGTTGCCAAAGTGCACCGGCGCTATCAACGACGCTTCAAGTAGTTCCGGCCAGAGAGTATGTCATCGAAGCGAAAGAAAAACCGCAAATGTGCGCCGATTTGACCGTGACAAATATCGGTCGTCCGCAAGTATCCTGCCCCAAGGGCGCGCAATCATGTGTTACGCAGATTGAATACGCACTGTCAAATATCGGCAATGCCGCCAGTGGACCATTCGAGTCTCGCGCAACGCTCGACCCGTCACAAAGTGTCATCGTCAATTCAACCAATGCATCACTGGCTCCCGATAGGTCTAGAACCGTACAGATTCAATCACCACCTGGTGGCGGTTGTTTTGATCCCGACTGCACTATAACCATCGAAGCCGACAGCTCAAACCGCATTTCGGAGTGCAGGGAGGACAACAACCAGGCCACCACTACCACTGTTGGGTGATCGCAGTACCAACGGTCGACAGGCAGAACCAGGCCCCACTTCTGAACCGGCAATGCGCAGAATGTTGAGCACCGGCCAGTGGGGCCTTTCAGATTACCTGGCGCCTTGATCTTTCATTGCCGGGAGATGTGTTTGCGAGTTATCGGGCGACTGTGGCTTGAGCAATTTTTAGCACTCTATGATCAACGGCTCGTCCCTTTCTGAGTTCGCAGATGAAAACCCGCACGACTTGTTCGCTCGACGGAGTCGTGCACCCACGAATAGCCTCGATTGGACCTGGCCTCCGACCGGCGATCGAATGCGAGTGCGAGTGCGAGTGCGAGTGCGAGTGCGAGTGCGAGTGCGAGTGCGAGT
>CAZYDV010000421.1:0-4890 GCA_964646405.1 uncultured Granulosicoccaceae bacterium
ACGACACTGTGACCTATAACTACAACTGATTCAGCACTTCGAAAACGTCTTTTCATATTCCAGTCAACAACTTAAGAGACACCGTTTTATCCAGCAACCGGAAAACCGCCCCACTTGTCCAAAAAGTACAAACCAACAACCTGACCACGCAGCACGAGGCTTACGATTTCCCATCGGCTATGCAACGAAACACCAATCCGCGCTGGTTTATAGAAAAGACGAACGTACGAATCGTAGAGCCAATTCGCATGCGGGTATTTGCTACTAATTTCCACCGCTTGCTGTTGCGTACAGTCGTTGTCATTGGCGGAGTGAGCCACCTGGTCATTTGGATTTGCGTACTTTTACAGCACATAGAACTTCACCTGCAAAGCGTTGAGCTGATGTACCAATGTGCCATCTTTGCGGTCGTGATACTGGGTGCGACCCCGACGCGCTGGCCTGCAATTACTCTAGTGTCTGGTTTGGGCGAGACTTTGTGGATCTTACTTTTGCCTGAGAGCATACCACTGATTCGTCTACAGATAAAAAGCGTTAATCCAGCGTTATACAGCTGGGTAGAATCATGCGCTGCTGGATCCGTTCGCTTTCCCGTGCTCGTGAACCAGGGGCCTCCACCTACAGCCTGCGGCGTTTGGTGCGCGTCACTCTGTCATGTCATTAGACTGACTGCGGGCAACGGTATACTGCGTGTAGATCGTGGAAATGTGTAGCTGCACGAGACCCGCATTCAATTTCCCTCGCGATGCTGGCTTCGCTGGTACTATGCGTCGATAGCATCCGGGCGATAGTTAACCATTGACTGGTGGCTCTATCCGGTGCGACACGCCCGGACAATCGTCTATATCGCCACCCTCCACTTTCTTGAGACAACAGGGAGCAAACTTGCTACACCATCAGATCAGCGGCACGACTCACAGCACCGATCCCACACTGGTGTTCGTCCATGGGCTCACGTGTGCCGGAGATGACTGGAAGTTTCAGACGCAAACGCTGGCTGACAGCCATCGTTGCATCTGCGTCGATTTGCGCGGGCACGGTCAGTCAGCGCACTTGCCGGCACCGTACGATATGGAAACGCTGGCGGGTGATCTGGTTACACTGTTGCACGCGCTCGACATTGAGCGCAGCATTCTGGTGGGACACAGTATGGGCACACGGGTGATCACTGCTGCTCACTTGCAGGCACCGGAGCGTGTGCACGGTCTGATCTACGTGGACGGCAGCAAACAGGCGGACGGTGATCCGGAGGCTGCCGCTAACGCGTTTCGCGCGCGTGTTGCTGACGACTCGGCGGTGGGTGCTTTTGTCGAGGCGATGTTTGGCGCGATGTTTATTGATCGCAGCGATCAGCAGACGCGCGCCTCTATTATGCAGCGTGCCGCGGATATGCCACCGGCAACAATGCGGACGCTGCTGGCCAATCTGCTGGCCTGGGATGCCGGGCGCATGGTGAGTGCGATCTCTCAGGTGAAGATACCGGTGACTGTGCTGCAAAGTACGAATGTGGATGAGAATCGTGTCAGACGTTGTCTGGATGCGGGCGCGTCCACTGCGTATCTGGAGCTGCTAAAAATGCACATGCCTCAAAGCGATATTCGCGTGGTACCGGACAGCGGTCACTTTACGCAACTGGATGCACCGGGCGAGGTCAATCAGGCCATACAACAGATGGCTGCAGCACTCGCAGATCACTGACAGACGACAATCAAACTGGTCTGTCGGACTGCCCGTCTATTGCCGATCGATATTGAAGCGTATCTCGGCTTCGACACCCGGGCCGAGCAGGTTCTGAAACTGTCGCTCGGGTCGCGTGTAGTAGCCCGCATCGCCCGCCGGATCCGTCAGTCGCGCCAGGTGTTCACGGGCCTGCTCATCCAGCAGAGCAGTAGTTGAAAGCCAGTCCGTCGCCTCTGCGCGTCGGTTGTAGGGTAATTGCTGAATGGCCTCTGCCAGTATCACCAATTTATCGTCGATCGGCAGTGATGCGATGGCGTCCAGCGAAAAGGCGACGTCGGCATCCGGTTGCATCGCATGGGGTATCGCGTGGCCAATCTGGCGCACTTGTGTATTCGATTGACGATCGATCCAGCCGCGTGCACTGTCCTCACCGTTCTGCAGGCTTTGCCGAACCATTATCTGCGTGAGCTGGGTCTGCTCAGTGGCAGGCAGTTTCTCGAACAAAAGGTCGGCGGTGCCGGGATCGCGCGTCGACATTGACATGGCCGCCATTGCCCATAACGTGCGATCGAGCTCGGTACCTGGCAGGTGCACCAGCCACTGTGCCGCGGCGGCGGGATCCTGGTGTATCCACTGGCCAACCACGGATGTCATGATGCCGTGCTTTTGAGCCTCGGGCACTTGTGCAGCCCATTGCAGTGCGCTGGCCGGGTCGCTCATGGCCAGTGATTGCGCGATCGGCTCTATCGCGAAATCGAGTATTGAAGGGTCTTCTGATTCGGCGAAGGCGATTAAATCCCCCACATCGCTATCGGCCCAGACATAGAGCAAATTCTGCATCATCATTTGTCGCACGTCCGCACTGGCCTGCTGTTGCAGTAGCGCAAAGGCTGATCGCGGATCACTGCGGCCCACTCGCGTGATGTAGAGGTCGAGCAAAGACAAATTATCGGGCTGATGCAGATCGACACTGCCACTGGTGATCATTTCAGCCAGATGAGACAGAGCGGCGTCCGGATCCGCTGCCTGCCAATTGAAAAAGATCGGTTGCAAATAGCGATTGCGCTGGCTGGCATCGAGTTCACTGTTGACAAAGTCCAGTGCGCTCAAGGGATCCTGCTGCGCCCAGGCGTCGATGGCCGCCCACATCATTTCCGCTGATGCCGGGTCATCCGCCTGTCCGGATGCCAGCGACTGCAAGGCCAGCTGCCGTGGATCCTTACTGGCACGCGCAAATAACAGCATCGATTCGAGGGGATAGTGTTCGCCGTTGCGCGGCAGCGAGGCAACTTGGCGCTGCATCTCATCCGGGCGAATTTGCGCCAGCACTTCAAAACCCTCGTGCAGCCTGGGCATTACCAGATCCCTACCGGTTTGCAGCGCGCTCAGCAAAAAATCCAATGCTGCCGAAAAGTCGACTTGCGCCCAGCGCTGATAGACGGCTGTGTTGAGCGCCTGTGCAAACCGTTGATCGCCCCACGTTGCCGCTAACTCCACCGCAAGAACTTCCAGCGTGTCGGGGTCTGCGTGTTCAATGGTGCGCAGTGCATCGATGAGCTGACGGTAGTCGACTATCTGATCGACGGGTGGCAATGGTTTTAGCGGCTCATCCACCACCGCGGCCGATGTAACGCTTAAAGAGCCAGGCGCGGTGGGCACAGGCTGCAACGTCACACCAGACTCGGGGATTTGCGTTACGGTGCCGATGTGATCACCGGGCGCAGGTACGCGCACACCGGATCTGAAATTTACCAGCAATCCGATCGCAAGGCCCACCAACAGACCCACTACCATATAGACAATACTTCTCAACACACCCTTCCTGCTTTAAGCGCGTACACACAAGCCTGGCGGGCGCACACTTTGATGATAATCCTGCTCATCGTGGCGGCGCCGGGTTACGCCTGGTTTCAAACTAAAAACGCGGTTGAACTGGCTGTTGCAACAAGGCAGCTATCAACCGCTCAAACCGCGCCATCATCGAACATTAACGCAGCCATCGCCCAGTGGATAGTGACAGCGGTTGAATCTCACAGTGTGTTACACAGCCGGGCCTTTCGGGACCCACAGCCACATTATTCGTCGCGCCCGATCATCCGCCACAAAATCCGTAAAACGAATGCCAGCACACCACAGCGCCACTTGAAAATCCAATTGAATTCCACTAACTTCCCTCCCGGCCTCGGCGATGGCGTCGCCGAATTTCAGGGGTGTTTGCTCAAGCCCGCCCGCTGACATGGCCGGCGACGTCTGTCGTCTCTTCATCCTGTACGCCCGGAATAACTTTTCCGGGGCGTCTGAATCCCCGGTTGCAACCGGAGGTCCAGATGCCACATCAGGAAACCACAACCCGCCCCGCGTTCTTCACCTTTAACAATGGCGCCCGCGCCACACTGCCGTTTTCACAGCAGGAGTACAACACCCGACTGGCCAGGCTTCGTGCCGACATGCAGGCTGCCAGCGTGGATGCGGCCATATTCACTTCGATGCACGCGGTGGCCTATTACAGCGGCTTTCTGTACTGCGCGTTCGGTCGGCCCTACGCCCTGATTGTGACCGCAGACGACGCGGTGACGCTGTCGGCCAACATCGACGGTGGACAACCAGCCCGCCGCGGCGCATTCGACAACCTCGTCTACACCGACTGGCAGCGCGACAACTACTGGCGTGCAGCGGCTAAAGTGTGCGGCGGTATCACCCGCTTTGGCATTGAGGGCGATCACCTCACGCTCGCCCAGCGCGACAAACTGCTGGCCTTTTTTCCCGGTGCGACCCTGACCGATATCGCGCCGATGAGCATGCGCCAGCGCATGGTGAAATCCACCGAGGAAATCGCTCTGATACGCGAGGGTGCGCGCATAGCAGACCTGGGTGGATTCGCGTTGCGTGATGCGATTGCAGCCGGTGTCGGTGAGCACGAGATCGCGGCAGCGGGGCGCAACGCGATGGAAGCTGAAATCGCAGCGAGCTTTCCCGATTCGGAACTGCGCGACACCTGGGTGTGGTTTCAATCCGGGTTGAATACCGATGGCGCCCACAATCCGCTGACCACGCGCAAGCTCGTCAAAGGCGACATACTCAGCCTGAACATGTTTCCAATGATCAACGGTTACTACACCGCACTGGAACGCACGCTTTTTCTGGGTGAGCCGGACGCGCCATCGAAGCGCATCTGGCAATCCAATTGCGATGCACATGAGCTTGGCCTGT
>CAZYDV010000422.1:0-4884 GCA_964646405.1 uncultured Granulosicoccaceae bacterium
CAGTCCGCGACCGCCGGCGTTTCTGGCGCTGAATGAGCCGGAAACGAGCCTGCACCCGGATCTGCTGCCGGCGCTGGCGCGATTGATCCATCGAGCATCGAAAGACACGCAGATCATGGTGGTCACGCACGCCAGCGCGCTGGTAGAGCAGCTCGAGGCATTGTCTGGGGAGCAACCGGTGAATCTTTACATGCAGGATGGTGAAACGCGCATTGAGGGCCAGGATCACTTGTACCTTGGCCACTGACGAATTCGAAAGCCTTTGAACTTCTGGCGATCTAACACCACTCACACCATGACGTCATGGACAACCGGGCAATACTTTTGAATTTGTCCACAATTGGCCGCATTTTTGATTGGGCTAACCTCCTTTGCACCGACGGGGATTTTTTGACGCGGTAGTGGTTGCAGCCTGTTGGCTGTAGATCCGTCAATCTATCCTGCGCGGACACACCATTAGATGACAACGCGCGTTTCCGAAGACCCAGTTCATTCGCTTTCTGTCGCACCCGATCTGGTGGCTTGCCATCAGTGTGACCTGCTGCATCAAAAAACGGTGTTGCAGCCGGGCGAGAGCGCGCGCTGCATACGCTGCGAGGCGTGGCTGTACGCACACAAGGAAAACAGCATCGATCGATCGCTGGCGTTTACGGTGGCGGCGCTGGTGACGTTTATTGTTGCCAATGCATTTCCGTTTCTGACCATCAGCGTGTCTGGCAATCATCAGAGCATATCGGTGATATCGGCTGTCTTTGCGTTGTCGGCGGAGGGCATGTGGGTGCTGGCGGCGTTGTGTCTGGCGTTCATTCTGGCGATTCCGCTGCTGCGCATGTCCGGGCTTTTGTACATCTTGTTACCCCTGCGGTTCGGTGGTTACTGGCAGGGTATTGAGCAGGTGTTTCGCGCGATTGTCTGGATGTCCCCTTGGAGCATGATGGAGATTTATTTTCTCGGCACAATCGTGGCGCTGGTCAAGCTTGCGACCATGGCGAGCATTGAGCTTGGGCTGTCTTTCTGGGCATTTGCGATCCTCAATCTGCTGTCGGTGGCAGCCACGCAGATGATCGACAATCACACGCTTTGGGGTTACATCAGCAAGGCACGCGGTGAGCGCGGATGAAGAGCGCACGCGAGAGTGGTTTGGTGGCCTGCGAAGCCTGCGGGAGTTTGTCGGTGCTTGAGGCTCACAATCTGTTTGCGGTTTCGCGCTGCTCGCTTTGTCAGTCGGTGCTGCACTCGCGCAAGCCGATGAGTGTGCAGCGTTCCTGGGCCTGGCTGATTGCCGGTGTCATCGCGTATTTTCCGGCCAATTTCTATCCGATTATGCACACTTCGGTGTTTGGCGTATCCGAGCCGAATACCATTCTCAGTGGCATTCTGGTGCTGGTAGAGCTGAAGTCCTATCCGGTCGCGCTGGTGGTCTTTGTCGCGAGTATCGTGGTGCCGCTGTTGAAGTTTTTTGCGCTCTCCTGGCTGTTGATATCGATTCAGCGCGGCTCTAGAGATCGCAAACTGGATCGCGCAAGATTGTTCCGGGTGACCGAATTTATCGGTCGCTGGTCGATGATCGACGTCTTTGTGGTGGCGATCCTGGCGGCGCTGGTGCAGATCGGTTCGTTCGCCCAGATTGACCCGGGAATAGGTGTGATGGCGTTCGGAGCAACGGTAATTTTTACGATGCTGTCGGCGCTTTCGCTCGATCCTCGGCTAATCTGGGATTAGCGATTGCATATGTCCTTTAGATGAGTTCAGCTCCGCCCAATACAGCATCCGAGACCAACGATCCGCGAGCGGCCGAGCCGGTGGTGGTGCGGCGCCGGCGTTTCCAGCGTGTGTCGCTGGTGTGGGCGGTGCCGTTGTTGGCGATCTGTCTCGGGTTTTACTTGGCATTTTCTCTGTACCGCGGTCAGGGCCCGACAGTAACGATTATCTTTGACAATGCCGAGGGTCTGGTAGCTGGCAAAACGCCGATCCGCTACCGCGATGTGAATATTGGCGTGGTGGAGGATATTCGCCTGAGCCAGGATTTGGAGACGGTGGTTGTGCAGGCCAAGATGGCGCCGGATACGCGCCGCTATCTGAACAACCGTGCACGATTCTGGGTGGTGCGACCGCGTGTCGGCACCAGTGGTGTATCGGGATTGGGCACATTGTTGTCCGGTGCGTACATTCAGGTCAATTCGGTAACCGGCGGGGAATTTCAAAATCGGTTCATGGGTCTGGAGCAACCACCGCTGACACCCGAAAATGCGCCTGGCATCCAGCTCGTATTGCGCTCGGATCAGGCCGGTTATGTGTCGGTTGGCTCGCCGGTCTACTATCGCGAGGTCAAGGTGGGGCAGATCGAGGCACGGCGCTTTCTCGATGACTATCAGGGTGTGGAATTCGATGTCTTCATCGATGCGCCGCATCACGAAATCATTCGCAACACCACGCGATTCTGGTACATCAGCGGCTTTGATTTTTCAGTTAACAGCGATGGCTTTCGGGTCAATACGCCGTCGCTCGAAGCGTTGGCGCAGGGCGGCGTGGCGTTTGATGTAATTGAGGAGTTCGCCTTCCCCGAGCCTGTCGAGAGCGGCCACACGTTCACCCTCTACGAATCACAGACGACCGCGCGCGAGGCAATATTGCGCGATGCCGGCAAGCGGACGGAATTTACCGTGTACTTCGATGGTTCGGTGCGCGGACTTTCAGCCGGTGCGCCTGTGGAGTTTCGCGGCGTGCAGATCGGTACCGTAACGGAGGTTCGCCTCACTTACGATGAAATACTTGAGACCGTGCGGGTGCCGGTGGTGATCGAGTTGCAGCCCGAACGGGTGCGCGGTTTTCAGGATAATGACGTAGACGAAGGTGATCTGATCAAGCAGTCAATCACACAGGGGCTGCGCGCCAAGCTGCAGACCGGCAATCTGCTGACTGGCCAGTTGTTTGTATCGCTGGACATGTACGCCGAGGACGGTCCCCAACACTTGGCTCAAACTGCCGGTGGCATGGATATACTGCCCAGTGTGCCATCGGATCTGGATCAGATAACCGAGGGCGTGCAGCAGACGCTGGCAAAGATCAATGCCTTGCCGATGCAGGAGCTGCTCGTTATGGCAGTCAGTGCGCTGGGTGAGGCCGATGCGCTGCTGGGCGGTTTCAACGAGCAAGACCTGCCGGGCGACGTCGATGGTGTGATGTATGCGACCGATGCAACGATCAAGGAATACTGGCGGCTGGCCAGTGATTCGCGCAAGCAGCTCGACAAGGTTGCCGGCGTGCTGCAGGGGCTGCTCGACACCGGTACCGAGTCGGTGGCCGGTATTGCGCCAGATTCACCGCTCTACTACAACGTGCTGAATACGCTTAAGGATCTTCAGGCGGCGGCCAAGGCCGTGCAACTGGTGGCCGAATCGGTGGAGCGCAAACCCGAGGAATTCCTTTTTGGTAAATAGTGTTTCACCCGTTGGTCTTGCGCGGCCGATAACGCGCGTGTGGCTGGCCATCACGCTGGCTTTGATGCTGTCTGCCTGCATCAACACGCCACTGCCGGACTATTACGTGATCACCCCGGAGTCCAGCAGTGCGCGTGAGCAACCGATCGCGAACCTGAGTGAGATCGCGCTGGGTTTGGGGCCGGTGACCATTCCCGAGACAGTGAATCGGCCGAACATCGTCACACCGAGAGACAACAATCAATTGCTGGTGGCCGAGTACCATCGCTGGAGCGAACCCCTGCGCGACAATATCACCCGCGTGATGATGGCGAATATTGCCCGGCAACTCTCGCTGGACAAGCTTTACCCGTATCCCTGGCTGCGCAATCAGATCGACTACCAGGTCAGGCTCGATGTGATTCAAATGCTGGGTGCGTTGCGGCGTCAGGTGTATCTGCAGGTGCGCTGGCAGATCCTGACCGGCGATCGCCCTGCGAAGTTGCTGAAAACGAAAATATCCGAATTTCGCATTCCGGTGCAGGCGCGCGGATACTCGCCGATGGTGGCTGCCTACAGCACAGCGGTGGGCGAGTTGTCCGATGAAATCGCGCTGGAGCTTGCACGTATCGCCGGGGTCGATCTGGTGACAGATCCGGGTGGTGAACCTGTAGAGCTCAATTTAGACTAGGTGTCTGCGCGATTGTTGTTCTGATCGCTTAAAAGCCTGACGCTGTACCTCACCGGAGCCAATAGATGGGTAGTCTGCACAACCTGCCGACCGACAAGCTGCAAGCGCTGGATGCGAGTCACCACTTGCACCCGTTTACCGATACGCGCGCGCTGAATAAAAAGGGCACGTGGGTCATCAAGGAGGCCAGCGGGGTTTACCTGACCGATACGGACGGGGTGCGTTACCTCGATGGCATGGCCGGGCTGTGGTGTGTCAATGCGGGCTACGGGCAACGCGAAATTCTCGATGCCGCCTACGCGCAAATGGAACAACTGCCTTATTACAACACGTTTTTCCAGACTTCCCATCCACCGGTGATCGAGTTGTCGGCGCTGCTCGCCGAGCTGACGCCCGAGGGGCTGAATCGTACATTTTTTTGCAGCTCTGGCTCTGAGGCCAACGACACGGTGGTGCGTCTGGTGCGCCACTATTGGGCCGCACTCGGCAAGCCCGATAAAAAAGTCATCATCAGCCGCGAGAACGCCTATCACGGCAGCACGATGGCCGGCGCCAGCCTGGGCGGCATGAAGCCGATGCACAAACAGGGTGGCTTGCCGATCCCCGACATCGAACACATCATGCAACCGCACTGGTTTGCACTGGGACACGACGAAAGCGAAGAGGCATTCGGTTTGCGGGCCGCACAGGCACTGGAAGAGCGAATTGTGCAAATGGGTGCCGATCGCGTGGCGGCGTTTATCGCCGAGCCGATTCAGGGCGCCGGTGGTGTGA
>CAZYDV010000423.1:0-4872 GCA_964646405.1 uncultured Granulosicoccaceae bacterium
TGACGCGCCTGCTGCTGCTGTGCGTCAGACTCGGATTTCAACTGCTCGACGCGCAGCGCCTGGCTGATCTGCGCCTCCTGTTGCTCGCGCTCGATTTCGAGCTTGCGCTTCAGGCCGGTCAGTTCGGTCTGGCGCACCGACACATCGGCGTCGGCCTCAATCTCGGCCCGCTGTTTTTTGTTGCTGGCGATCACCTCGGCCAGGCGCCGCATACCCACAGCATTGAACGCGTTGTTTTCATCGAGGCTTTTGAACGACGCCTGATCCATGCGTGTCAGCGACGCAGATTCGAGCATCAAACCGTTCAGGCTCAGTCGATCGGCCAGCACCTGGCTGACATCGTCGACAAACGTGGCGCGGTTTTCGTGTAGCGCATCCATGCTGGTGCGCGCGACAACGTTCTGCATCGCGTCGATGAAGCGCCCTTCGAACAACTGCTGCAGATCATCGGGGTTGAGCGCGCGCGCACCGATCGCCTGGGCTGCGGTGGCCACGCCATCGTCGTCGGGCTGGACCCGCAGATAAAATTCCATCGCCACATCGACGCGCAATCGATCTTCGGTCATCAGCGATCGCTCGGCGCTGCGCTCGACTTCGAGCCGCATCGTGCGCATGTTGATGCCCTCGACCCGATGCAGAAATGGCAAGGCGATGAAGCCGCCATCAAGCACCACCTGTTTACCGCCGGCACCGGTGCGAATCAGGGCCTGCTCTCGCGTCGCCTTGCGATAAAAGCGGTTCAACAGCGCGATCGAAACCGCCAGAACCACCAGTGTGAACACGACGATTGCAAACCACACGGGGAGCGTCCTCCGGATTAGCCCAGCCACGAAGTGGCCGGGGAAAGTTTACCCAACGGCTACGCTTGCGCGCAGATTGAGGGTACTGTACCGGGCGGTAACGCGTCAATTTGTAACGCACGACCGAACACCGCTTGCAGCCGTTGTATCCCCCTGCCGCGCCCCCACATCATCTGGCTCTACCCCGAGGAGCAACACTCTTGAAAGACGATCGCGACATCGAAAAGACCTACCCCATCGACGACTTTGTCAGCAAGCTGCGGCGCCTCGCCGACTGCCTGGAACAGGACAAGCCATTCGAGATCCAGATTGCCGGCGAACGCATCTATGTGCCGGTGCGAGCAGCCTACAATATCGAACACGAGCGCGAGGACGGCGAAGAGGAGATCGAGTTTCAGATCCGCTGGTCAACTGACGACAAGAGCTGATGCCGCAGCCGGCAGACTCGCCACTGACCAATGACGGCGAGTCTGCCAGCCGGATTTGCTAGTCTGGCTTTCGCCTGCTCGCGGCCTTTTTAGCGGCTGGCTTTCGACCAGTAGATGATTTGCCGGTGACTTTTTTGCTCGCAACCTTTTTGCGCATTCGCTTCTTTTTCGCGCCGGGGCCGCTACGTTTAGGCGCCGCTACACCTTTCAGCGCGACTGGCTGATTCACCGCACTGCTCTGCACCAGATCGCGCAGACTCTGCTCCAGCGGCTGCATAAAGTCCTCGTAGCGGGCGGCATTTTGGCTGATTGCATTTAGTGTCGACTCCCAGTGCGCGGTCATATCCGGCGCTGTTGCCTCCTGTGGCAGTGAGCGCACCAGCCCGCGACCGGCATCGGTGGCATGAATCGCTTTGCCTTTACGTTGCAGGAAACCACGCCGAAACAACAGCTCGATGATACCGGCGCGCGTCGCCTCAGTGCCCAGCCCGTCAGTCTCCTTCAATACCCGTCGCAAGTCGGCTGAAGTGACGTAGCGCGCAATCCCGGTCATCGCGGCCAGCAGCGTTGCATCGGTAAAGTACGGCGGCGGCGTGGTGTTCTTCTCGACCAGTTCGCCACGCTCGCAATGTAACGGCTGACCTTTTTCCAGTTCTGGCAACGGCTCTGGCTGTTTTTGCTTGTCACTGCCGAACAGCACTTTCCAGCCCGGCCGGGTGACCTTTTTGGAGGTCGCAACAAAGCGGCCGCCCTCAACCACAATTTCCGCGCGCGTATCGAGGTACTGATGCACGGGATAGAACTGTGCAAGGTATTGACGCGACACCAGCTGATAGACCTGTTGCTCGTGCGAGCCGAGCCTTGCCGCATCAAACTTGCGAACGGTCGGGATGATCGCGTGATGCGCCTCGACCTTCGCATCGTTCCAGGCCGCCGTGCGGATACTGGCATCGGCCTTTTGCACCGCGGCGGAGAGCGATTTTTCGTTTTGTGCGATCGCCTCCAGCACACTACTCGCCTGTGCATGATGCTCGCGCGGCAGATACCGGCTATCGGATCGCGGGTAGGTGATCATCCGGTGTTTCTCATACAGCGACTGACAGGCCGACAACGTCTGTTGTGCACTGAGCCCAAAACGCTTGCCGGCGTCGATCTGCAGTGCAGATAAACTGTAAGGCAGCGGCTGATTCTGCTTTTTGGTTTTTTGTTCGTACTTGTCAACCTGTGCCGGTTTGTCGGTGATGCGTTTGACTACCGAGTCGGCCAATGCCTTGACCAGCACCCGGTTGGACTCGTCCATGTACGGCTGGCAGGCTTCACTTGGCTGCCAGTTGGCAACAAACGACTCGTCCTTTTGGGTGCGCAGATGCGCCAGTACCTCGAAAAACGGCTGCGAGACAAAGTTCTCGATTTCATCGCAACGCCGCACCACCAGGCCGAGCACCGGCGTCTGCACCCGCCCGACCGACAGCACGCCGTCATACCCGACCTTTCGACCGGCAATTGTGTAGGCGCGCGTCATGTTGATACCGTACAGCCAGTCGGCGCGTGAGCGCGCCAGCGCCGAGGTGGACAGTGCGCGATAATCCTGATTCGACTCCAGCCGGCTCAGTGCACGCTCCACCGCTGCCGGGTTCAAATCGTTAATCAGCAACCGCTTGATCGCCTTGCGGCGCGTGGCGCTCACGCGCAGGTAGGCGATGAGCTGATCGACCAGCAACTGACCTTCGCGATCCGGGTCACCCGCGTGCACAAGCGTCGTCGCCTCCGCCACCAGTTTGCGCAGCACGGTCAACTGTTTTTTAGTGTCGCGCTTGGGCGTCAACTGCCATTTTTCGGGCACGATCGGCAGGTGTTCGAATCGCCACGACTTAAATGACGGGTCGTAGGTGTGCGGCTCGGCCTGCTCAAGCAAATGGCCGATGCACCAGCTCACGCAGTCGCCATTGCCCACCCGAATAAACCCGTCGCCACGCTGATGCGGCCGCGGCAGGACGTCCGCGATCGCGCGGCCCAGACTGGGCTTCTCGGCAATATACAGATTCATAGCCGGCCAATTGTAACCGCCCGGCACCCGAAGTTCGACCCGTCGGGAAGTTGCCCGATGGCTGCCGCTCAGCCGGCCACAATCGCGCAACGAATCCCCGTTCTGGTCTCCCGTGCGCAGCTATGGCAGTATCCTTCGTCATTTCAACTGCGTAGAAAACCCAACCATGGCGCCACTATCGCACGCCAGCGGACCGACCGACGCCGCCCTGATCGAACAGACCATTGATGCGAACTTCAAAAGTACCGTCGAGCGCTGGCCCGATCGCGAGGCGATCGTCGTTCGCCATCAGAATATCCGCTGGACCTATCGCGAGCTGGATCACCAGATCGAGCGCGTCGCGCGCGGTTTGCTGGCGGCCGGCATCGAGCGTGGCGACCGCGTCGCCCTGTGGTCACCCAATCGAATCGAGTGGGTGCTGATTCAATATGCCACCGCACGCGTCGGTGCGATCATGGTGTGCGTCAACCCGGCCTACCGCCCCGTGGAACTGGCCTACGTGCTAAAGCAATCCGGCGCGCGGATGATCACCGCGGCCACCGCGTTCAAAACCAGCAACTACCAATCGCAGATCGAACAGGTTCGCAACGATATTCCATCGCTGCAGCAGGCCGTATTTTTTGGCGAATCCAGTTGGGACGATCTGCTGGCCAGCGGCGAATCGGTGAGCGCCGAGGCGGTTGCCAGCCGCACTGCCAGTCTCGACAACCACGACCCGATCAACATTCAATATACCTCGGGCACCACAGGCCTGCCAAAAGGCGCCACGCTGACGCACCGGAATATTCTAAACAATGGCTATTTCGTGGCCGAGGGCTGTGGCTACACCCACGAGGATCGCGTGTGCATTCCGGTACCGCTGTACCACTGCTTTGGCATGGTGATGGGCAACCTTGGCAGCACCAGCCATGGCGCCTGCATGGTGTTCCCGGACGAGGCCTTCGAGCCAGGCTCGGTGCTGGCAGCCGTCGCCGAGGAGCGCTGCACCAGCCTGTACGGCGTGCCGACGATGTTCATCGCCGAGCTGAATCACCCGGATTTCGACCGCTTTGATCTGTCTTCGCTGCGCACCGGCATCATGGCGGGATCTACCTGCCCGGTCGAAGTCATGAAACAAGTCATCGATCAAATGCACATGGACGATGTGACGATCTGCTATGGCATGACTGAGACCTCGCCCGTATCTACCCAGACCGGCGCCAACGATTCCCTCGCACAGCGCACCAGCAGCGTCGGGCGTGTGCATCCCCACGTTGAGATTCGCATCGCCGATCCCGACACCAATCAGACTGTCGAGCGCGGCACGCCCGGTGAATTTCAAACCCGTGGCTATTCAGTGATGCAGGGCTACTGGCAGGAACCGGACAAAACCGCCGCTGCAATCGACGACGAAGGCTGGATGCACACCGGCGATGTCGCGGTGATGGACGCCGACGGCTACGTTGATATCACCGGCAGGATCAAGGATCTGATCATTCGCGGCGGGGAGAACATATCGCCCAGAGAAATCGAAGAGTATCTGTTCACGTGCAGCGAGGTCGAAGATGTGCAGGTGGTCGGTGTGCCGGATCAAAAGTATGGCGAACAGGTCTGCGCC
>CAZYDV010000424.1:0-4863 GCA_964646405.1 uncultured Granulosicoccaceae bacterium
CTGACCTACCTGTCGGATACCGCTCAACGCTAGTCGACAGCGTTCGGTGAAAGCTGAAAAAAGGGGCCTTTATGGCCCCTTTTTTTGTCCCGAATCAGCAGGCTGCTGCAGTCGCCTGCGGAGCGATCGGTGCGTTGTATCGACGTCGGCCCAGGCCGTTTGCCCACAGGCTCGATAACTGGCGAGCCGCTGCTTGAAAAAGCTCGCGGATCGCTTGGGTGCGAACCGATTCAATGCTGCCGCGCGTGGGGTACATGGCCGCGTCCAGTGTTTCCGGTGACAATTGGTCTTTGATCGAAGGGGACATTGATCTTCTCCTGTAGGGGTGATGCCGTTTGGCTTGAGATCAATATAGGCTTGCGGCGCGAGCAGTTAAATCTGCTATTGTGCGAAACACTTTTGCATCAGACGCAATAATGATTTCGACCACCGCGTTGCAGATTTTTGTTGCCGTCGTCGATGCCGGCAGCTTTTCTACCGCTGCCCGACAGCTCGGGCTGGCCGCCTCGTCGGTGTCACGGCAAATCACCCAGCTCGAGCAGGAACTGCAGGCGCTGTTGTTTATACGCACCACCCGCACGCTGTCACTGACTGAGGCGGGCGAGATCTTTCACGCACGGGCGCAGCGTCTGCTGGCCGATCTTGAAGAGGCCGGTCAGGCGGTGCGCGACTTTGACCAGTCTCCGGCCGGGGTGTTGCGAATCAGCGCGCCCACCGTTCTGGGGCGATTGCACGTGGTGCCGACGCTGGCCCGCTTTCTTCAAACCTGGCCTGCCGTGCGTGCCGAGGTACAGTTGTCAGACAGCATCGTCGATATCATCGGCGGTGGTATCGATGTGGCCGTGCGCATTGCAACGCTTGAGGATTCGGCAACACTGGTGGCGCGCAAACTCGCGCCGATCAAGCGGCGCGTCTATGCAAGCCCTGACTACATCGAGCGCTATGGCAGGCCGCAGCATCCCGAGGACCTGCAAAACCACAATTGTCTGACCTTCGAGTTCGAGCAGGTCTCATCGCTGTGGCGCGCCGGTGCCAAAACCTGGCGCTTCGAGGGTCAGGACGGTCTGCACGATATACCAGTCAGTGGCGCGATCAAAGCCAATTCATCTGATGTGCTGGTGCGTGCGGCAATGGCCGGGCTCGGCATTATTCTGCTGGTCGACTGGATCGTGGCCGATCGAGTCGAGGAGGGCTCGCTGGTGCCACTGCTGGAGGATTACATTGCAGCGCCCTCAGACGGAGACGTTGCCGTGTTTGCGGTCTATCCGGGAGGGCGTCGCGCACCGGCCAAAGTAAAACTGTTTGTCGACGAGCTGCGGCAGTATTTTGAAACCACCGAGATGTAATCGACGGCTATTCAGGTTGGTGAACCGGATCGATGGGGGTCACCACATTGGCACTTTTTTCGATCACGCGTGCCGCCTGGAAACAGCGCGCCTCGTCGAAACGGCGCGCGATCAGTTGCACGCCCTGAGGCAGGTGGTTTTCAATGCTCACCGGCAGTGCGAGCGCTGGCAAACCGAGCAGATTGCACAACTCGGTAAGACGGAATGATCGAATGATACGTCGCACCACGTCGGTGTCTCCGATATCAGCGCCGATCGCGAACGGCTCCATCGTCGACACTGGCCCCAAAACTAACGGGAATTTTTCCAGATGCCCGCGCCAGTGCCGCGCCACACGATAGCGCTGGGCGATCGCATCGCGATAGCCTGCACCGTCGACACTCTCTGAGCCGATGGCAGTTAAAAGAAACGATCGCGCATCGTCGCTGAGCATCACCAGCATATCCTGCAGGTAGTCGTTCACTTCAAATTGCGCCAGCCGCTGTATCGTGTCATCGGCAAGCGCCAGCAGCGGCGCTTCGGTTCGTTCGATTTCGTAGCCCGCCACGGCCAGTGCATTAGCGGCTTTGTGCAATGCCCGTACAACTGCGGGGGCCGTGGTGTCGCCATCGAGCTGCGTGATCAGGCCGACGCGCCTGTCGACTGGTGGCGCAGGCGGTATTGCCGTGGGCTGCCAGATCGGATCTGACGGGTCGGCTTGCTGCAGGATCGACAAGGCCAGTTGCAGATCTTCCACGGTGCGTGCGATTGGCCCGTTCACGCAGGCGATTTGCTCGTAGAACATCGGCACGTCATCGACGCTTGTGGTCATGATTCGCGACACCCGTCCGGTGCTGGGTCGCAAGCCGCACACACCGCAGTTGATCGCCGGCTGTCTGGTGGATCCTCCCATATCGTTGCCGATGCCAAGTGCCGACATGCCGGTCGCGACAGCGGCGGCCTCACCACCGCTGGAGCCGCCGGGTGTGCGTTGAGAGTGCCACGGGTTCACGGTGGCACCGTGCAGTGCGTTGTCGGTGTGCCAGCGCATGCCAAAGTCTGGCATGTTGCTGCGCCCGATGACGATAGCGCCCGCGGTTTTCAGGTGCGAGATCACCGGTGCATCCTGTGCGGCGATTGCATTTTTGTATGCCGTTACACCGCGGGTGGTCGCGGTGTCTGCGACATCGATATTCTCTTTTACTGTGATCGGCACACCGTGCAGTGGGCCTGTCGGCTGAGCACGGGCGAGCCTGCGGTCGGCGGCGTCGGCCTGCGATTGTGCCTGCTCGGCCATTACCACCGGCAACGCATTGATCTGGGGGTTAATCGCGTCAATGCGTGCCAGGTGAGCGTCGATGACCTCGCGACTCGACACCTCGCGCCGCTGTATCGCTGCGGCAAGGGCTGCGGCACTCATGGTGTGAAGCGGCCGGTTCATCGCTGTTGATGAAATCGGTTGGGCGCGATCAGAACTTGGTATAACCGCCGTCGATGACGAATTGCTCGCCTGTGGTGTAGGACGATGCGTCGCTCATCAGGTAGATGGCAATGCCGCCGAAATCCTCGATCGTGCCCCAGCGGCGAACGGGTATGCGCGGCATGACGTTGCTGCTGAAGCGCTCGTCTGCCATCGCCCGTGCCGTCATGTCGGTGGTAATCCAGCCCGGTAGTATCGAGTTGACGCGAATGCGGTAGCGTGCGAGCTCCACTGCCAGTGCCCGCACATAAGAGGTGATGGCCCCTTTTGATGCACCGTAGTGGCTGTTGCGCGCCGCACCCTCGATTGCCGCGGTACTGGCGGTAGCGACCAGTGAGCCGCCGTTGCCCGACTGCTGCATGGCGATCGTTGCGGCGCGAAAGGTGTAGAACACTCCGTCTACATTGACTCGCTGCACGCGGCGAAATTCTTCCGCGCTCATATCGGCGATCGGTGTGGGGATGGCGGAGACGCCGGCATTGGCAAAGCACGCATCGAGACCGCCCAGTTCTGCCAGTGTTTCGGCCATTACGTCTTCGACCATTTGCTCGTCGCCGACATCACAGCGAAAGCCCTTTACATTGGCACCGCTGGCGGCCAGTTGCTCAACCGTGCGTTCGGTCTTTTCGGCATTCGAACCCCAGATCGCGATATCGGCGCCGGCCTCGGCGAGCGCCTGGGCCATGCCCAGACCAATGCCGCCATTGCCGCCGGTGATCAGTGCTTTGCGTCCGGTCAGATCAAAGGGCTTGTACATGGGATTCCTCGGTGGCGTGGGTGGTGGGAGCTAGCCGAACAGCGATGCGGGTGGACACAGTGGTGGATTAAATCCAGCCCATGCCGTGATAATACGCCTCTGCATATCGACCACAAGTTCTGCAAACGCGGAAATTGCCGGCGGTTCAGATCCATTCAACAATAATGACGGAGCGTGGCACATTGCAACAGCCAGCACAGATAGCGCTGATCAAGGGTGATGGTATCGGGGTGGATGTCAGTGACGCGACGATGGCAGTGGTCGAGGCGGCAATGCAACAATGCGCTGCGGGCAAGCTCGCTATTCGCGAGATTCACGCAGGTGCTGGCTACTACCAGGAGACCGGTAATGACATAGAGCCGGATGGCGAGGCGGCGGCCGGGCGCTGCGACGCTATTTTTCTTGGCGCTATCGGGCTGCCGTCCATCCGCGCCAAAGACGGTACCGAGATTTCGCCGCACTTGCGCTTGCGCGAAATCTATCAGCTCTACGCCGGAGTCCGGCCCGTCAAAGCCTATCCAAATGCACCACAGCGCCTGGCTGATGAACGCGCCGCCAACATCGATTTTGTCGTATTGCGAGAGTCGACCGAAGGGCTGTTCTACTCTGCTTCGGTGCACAATCGCAGTGAAATCATCGGCGATGAGGAAGTGCGCGATACCTTGAGAATTACCCGCGCCACCACCGAGAAGCTGCACGATTTCGGCTTTCGTCTGGCGCGCAAGCGCAAGGAACGCGGCAGCGTCGGCAGGCTCACCTGCGTCGACAAGGCCAACGTCTTCCACTCGATGGCTTTTTTCAGAAAAATTTTTGATGAGATCGCGACCCGCCACAGCGATATCGAAACCGGCTACAGCTACGTCGATGCGCAAGCACTGGATCTGATTCGCAGGCCCTGGGAATTTGACGTGCTGGTGATGGAGAATATGTTTGGCGATATTTTGTCTGATCTGGCCGGCGGCCTGGTCGGCGGCATGGGCATGGCCGCCTGCGCCGAAATTGGCGATGAACACGGCTTGTTCCAGCCTGCTCACGGCAGTGCGCCCGACATCATGGGCAAGGATCTGGCGAATCCGCTGGCGGCCATCTTAAGTGGTGCGCTGATGCTCGACTACCTGCACGAAAAAGGCGGCAGTGACAAACTCGCCGAGGCGGCGCGACGGATTGAACAGGCAGTCGAGAACGGCTTCCAGGAAAATCGCATCCGACCCTGCGAGTTTGGCGGTGATATGGGCACGCGCGCCGTGACCAACGAGGTCATCGCCCAGGTCAACGCGCTATGAGCCACTCCCCGCCGACCG
>CAZYDV010000425.1:0-4861 GCA_964646405.1 uncultured Granulosicoccaceae bacterium
CCGAGCCACAGGCAATAGGCCATCACTTCGAACCAGCAAACACCAACGACAGGTTGATTTGGACGATTAAAGCCGCTGTTGTCCCATTGCTCTGGCACTATGTGCTTCTTCGCGCCATACCATTCCTGCAGGCGCTCCTCTGCCTGTTCCTCGCTTAGTTGTGCCTGTTGTCGACACCAGTCGAAATTAGTCTCCGTTGGGTTTATGTAGGTATCTCGAACAATGGGGCCAATATCGTCAGCTACCCGTAGCCGCGCAAACAGCTTACGGAAAAACTTAATCCAGTCGGTCTGCTCATTATCCCCACTACGCCACGCCTCGGCCTCGCCCGGCCACCAGCGCTGATCCTCGTAACCACCCGCCTCAATAAAACACCGATACTCGGCATGGGTCACCGGCGCAAAACTCAATTCAAACGCATCGAGTTCAACCATCGGCACCTCACCTTCAGCAGTCCGTTCATCTTCTTCACTGTCTGCATTACTCCCGCCCACCGGATAGCAACCCGCAGCAATTGCAACAATATGCGATTCAATCGGCACGATGTATCCAACACCGTCAGCCGATTCACACCGCACATAACGCGGATCACCCATTTCACCCAGCACTGTGCCCGCCTCGATACGCAAGCGCAAATCCACTTGTGCATCGCGGCTGGTGATCAGCAACGACTGTCGCAATTGATCAAGCGATGACGACGGCAGGGTGTCCAAAACCGGCAACGCCGCTCTGGCGGCCATTGGCGGGTTCTGGCGAATCAATTCATCGAACCAGCGATGGCGGTTTTCGCCTTCCACCAGTTGCAACAATATCTTCGCCGCCTCCTCCCAGTGACTGACACCGGGGCCTGGCAGTTCATCGCCAACAGACAATCGGCCCATGGTCTCTTGCAACAATTCCGGTACCGGTGCCGTGAAATCTGGCAAGGCCGTATCCGTGCCATCCCAACGCCATTCACTCAAACCACGCGCCGCAAAATACTCCTGCCAGCTCTGATGCTCAAAACGAAATTGACGGCGTTTACCCAGATCAACGATGTTCATTTCGGCCACAGCGACAAGCCAGGCATCGCGTAACCCGGTATCCAGTTCTGTGGCGACATCTGCCGTGTTCACTGTCACCTCGGTGCCTTGCCGATGCATGCTGGCCGCCTGTCTGCCAAGTGCTGTGAGTAACTGCCCCTGTGCAGGCGGGTGAAGCAAATGCTCTGTCCAGTGTTCGCAATCGGTCAGCTCCAGTTTGTCTTCCCTGTCAAGCAAGCCCGGTGCGATCAACTCATCGCGTTCGTGCGCACGTATTAACCGTTGCCACAACAAACCACCAAACAATTCAGCACGATCCCTGGCCGGGCGCTGCAAGGTGGTATACAGCTCGCACTGTTGCGTAAGATTGATGGGCAGCGATGAAAACTCCAGCAGTTTTTTATCGTTTTCAATCTGCGGCCATAGTTCATCGACATCTTCGCGACTCTCGATATATTGGCGAATCTGCTCCGGGGTCCAGCGCTCCAGCTTGATCAGCAGTGCGCTGAAATCATGCTGCACAAACGGCACACTGTGGTTCAATCGACGCACGCTGAATAGTGGTGCAATGACACCGCCGCGCTTGTGCCGCGCCGCCGCCCACTCCACCCAGCGCCGCACCACAACGCGATAATCATCGTCGTTGGCCACGCTGATTTCATTCAGTCCGTCGAGAATGAACCGCAGCCGATATTGACCGGCTAATTCATCGAGCGACGGTAAGTCCGGCCAGCTATCACGCCATTTGGCCACAAGCCATTCGGCGGGTTCTGCATCATCAATGCTGTATTCGGATAGTCTCTGCCAGATACACAGTTCGTCGCAATCCTCTGTGATGCCGCGCCGCGCCAGCGTCAACTCATAGTGTTGAAGAACCGTTGATTTGCCACACCCCGGATCGCCGATCAACACCCAGGCCGGATGCCGTGCGTGTTCCTGGAGCAGTTGCTGTAAGTCGTTGTAACGCTTTTCGCCCTGCTCCAGCCGCGGTTGCTGGTGTTTGATGCCGTGATCGACGACCAGATGCAGATTGACGAAACGTTTGTCCAGTGGCTCCTGATCGCGCGACCAGGCGGCGTAGCGACACAGGCGATAGGCTTCGATGCTGGCGGGTTGCTCATCGAAAACGGCTTTGATCAGGTCTGCTTCTATGGCTTCATTGGCGGTGAGTTTTGCTTTGAGTTGTTCTGCGTTGGTGGACAGGCCGACGTCTCGATCAATGGTTCGAGATGGTATATCACTGCTGGTGGCGAGCACTAAGTCGAGGTAGCGACACAGATGCGCCTCGAATTCTCGTTCAAAAGCGGCCGGGTCGGCGTATTTGTTAACACCACCTTGTATCGAGCCGTCATCGTTTTTTTGTTGCTCGATAAACGCCTTAACCCTGTCTCGCTGTTCGCGTTTTTCATCCAGTTCCGGGTCGTCAATATCGATACTGATCTTTTCAGTTCGATGGTACAGCCAGATTTCGAGTGCCGGATTGTCCCGGTAGCCCTCCAGTGCATTGAGGTACTCCCATTCTGTGCCGGACAAATATCGGTCACCGTTTGCTTTGACAATGTGCGCCGGTAAGGGGGTACCCATATGTGCCCACAGAATGGTCACAACCAGATCGCATTCCCGGGGCTGAGGCAGTTTGTCTGCGATAGTTTGCTGAGGCGTCTGCGCCGCATGCATCGCCACCTGCTTGCCGTCGCGGTCCCAGGCAATGACATCAATAGTAAATTTC
Source organism: uncultured Granulosicoccaceae bacterium (assembly GCA_964646405.1). Classification (GTDB taxonomy): domain Bacteria; phylum Pseudomonadota; class Gammaproteobacteria; order Granulosicoccales; family Granulosicoccaceae; genus CAKZSB01. The sequence goes on from CAZYDV010000425.1 coordinate 2,752, forward strand.
GACTGATAGAGATCTCGTGCAATGATCCGGGCCACCACCTTCGACACCAGTGCTCGCTCTTCATCCACATCACCCGGGGAGGCGACAAACAGCCTGACATCATATTTTGTACTGCGCTTCAGCGGACTCATACGCGGGTTTCATCGCCTGCCATAGATCAACCACCCGACGCCCGTTCGCGCATCAGCCGGCCTACTAAAGCGCCGGGCGGTCTTTGCTTTTTGCCGTGCGCGCACGGACCGGATAACAGGCTGGTCAGCGAGGGTCATCCAACCCCCTGTGAGCTCGGGCAAGACGAAAGCCAGTGTTGTCGTTGCGGTTGCCGGGTGCGTTGCCGTTGCGCCTGGCGCAACGTGCATTGACCGCCGGGTTGTTGAAACTGCCACCGCGCAGCACGCGTTCGCCACCTTGTGCCTGCTACCCGCTGGCATCATAGCGCGATTCTGCTGCCTACACATCCGGCGACGGATACCGGCGCAGGTTCTCGCGCCGCCGGCCACTGTGTTCGGCGCCGCAGACAATCGAATTGACGGCCGCAAAGTGATGCTGCAATTGGGTGTTGCTGATCAGACCTGCCTGCCAGCAGCGCTCCCAGTGCAGACGCTGACGGGTATAGCTTCGCTGCCGACGGCGCGACAATCGCAACTGACCTGGCAACACCCGATAGCCGCACCAGGCCACGCCGCGCTCGCTGCGGTTAACGACCGCGTTGTCTTTGACCCGCAAACCGATGGCCGCCAGCTGCCGGGTTGCTTGCTCCAGTGAAGCGCGAGCCTGTTCGCGGCTGCCACACCACCAAATGATGTCATCCATATACCGGCAATGGGCGCGGCCACCGCCCGCGGCAAGCAGCCAGTGGTCAAAGCCGTTCAGAAAATAGTTGGCAAAGTGTTGCGAGGTCAAAGAGCCGATCGGCAACCCACGGCCGGGTGAGCATTCATAGCCTTCAATGATTCGCCACAGCAGTTGCAGGCCCGCCTGCCCCTTGAACGTGCGTTCCAGCAATCGAAACAATCGGCCGTGCCCGATGTTGGCAAAGTAGCCGTCGATATCTATTTTCACGAACCAGGGATGGCGTTGCAAGGAGCGCTGAACCCGTTGTGCCGAGGCATGCACGCCCTTGCCGGTTCGGCAGGCGAAGCTGGACTCCAGCAGCCGTCGATCCATCACATCGCCGATGCTGGCAATCAACGCATGATGCAACACCCGATCTTCAAAACACGCCGCGTGAATGGTGCGAACCTTGGGATCGTGAATCACAAATGCGCGATACCGGTTAGCTGGCACAAGACCCGCCTGAATGGAATGAGAGAGCCTGCTGATCGAGCGATCGAAATCACCAAAAAACCTCCCTACCGCCAGGCGATTGCGCTTGCCCCGCGCCGCCCGCGAGGCCGCGTCGGCCAGACGATGCCAGTCGGCGACGTCTTCAATCCGGATCAGGTGTCGTTTCATCGTCGGATGCCGGCACGGTTGACAGTAGCGCCAGAAATCGCTCGCCATAGCGCTCCAGCCTGCCCTTGCCTACCTTCCTGATTTGCCCGAGTTCTGTCAGTGAGGTTGGCCGCTGACGCACCATTTCGGCCAGCTGTTCATTGCTGAAAATACCGTACACCGGGACGCCGGAGTCATCGCTGATCTGCTTACGCAGATCACGCAACCGGGCAAAGACCGCAAAATCGTCATCGTCGAGAATCTCGCGATAGTCGACCCGGTTTTTTTGCTGCGCGGCGTTGACTGCATCGCCCTCGCCATAAGTGACAGTGAACGCCCAGAAACTGTTGCTGCCATTGTCGACGAACTGCTTTTCTACTTCCTGAATTCTGTGACCGGCGAGAAATTGGTTCAGTTCAGCCGTGGCGACCTCCGAGTGAAAGATCGGTATGGTAAAAAAGGCGAATTTCATTTTTTCTCCATCCTGCCGGCTCGGCAGCTGCCACCACAGGTGCTGGCTTGCTCCGCTGCGCTGGCACCTGTGCTCGCAGCCGCCCCTTGCTGTTTCTGTTTCTGTCTCTTTTCTTGGCTTGTGCTCACTGACCTCGGGCAAGACGAAAGCCAGTGCTGCCGCTGCGGTTGCCGGGGGCGAAGCCGTAGCGCCTGGCGCAACGCG
>CAZYDV010000426.1:0-4851 GCA_964646405.1 uncultured Granulosicoccaceae bacterium
CGTTACTGTTGCAAAGCTTCAATCTATATCGCGCGATGATGTTAAAGCAACAGGAACTTGAGGACTGGTCGTCTGATCAGCGCGTGGTCGTGTTCTGTGGTTTACTGATCGGCGGCGTGGTATTTCTGTTGCTGTTGAACTACCACTTGCGACATCGACGCAAAACCGCCGTGCAACTGGCTGATGCCAATCGCCACCTCAGGCGCAAGATTCGAGAGACCGACGAGCTCAACCGCCGCCTGCATCACCAGGCCAGTCGCGACGAGTTGACGGGCCTTTGGAATCGCCGTGGTCTGGCGTCACTGTTGGCCGGTGTCAATGCCCCTGGTGGCGAATTGTCGGAATGCGGTTTGTGCTTTATTGATCTGGATGAGTTTAAGGTCATCAACGACACTTGCGGCCACGCCGCTGGAGACGCGTTGCTGGTGCACGTAGGCAACCTGTTGCAAAGCGCCGCGCCGGATGCGCAAGTGCTTTGCCGCTTTGGCGGTGATGAATTTGTGATCGTATGGAAGGACGTCGGTGGCACTCTGCTGCTGCGGCAATTGCGAACGCTCTGCAACCATTTTGATCAACTGCAATTTGTGTTCGAAGGGCGCAAGTTCGATATAGGGGCCAGTATCGGTGCACTACAGTTTCGACCCGGGCAGTACAGTCACGAGCGATTGATTACGCTGGCCGACACGGCTTGTTATGTCGCTAAAGAGCGCGGCGGGCGACGTTTTCATCTGCACAGTGATGCCGATGAATCGGTCTACAGTCATCAGCGTCAGATGGGTTGGCTGGCAGAGATGAACAACGCCTTTGATGAACAGCGTTTTCTGCTCTTTGCTCAGCCTATAGTACCGCTGCATGCGCCACCGGGTACAGGCAGTAGCTGGGAAGTGCTGATCCGCATGTCCACTCGCGATGGACAGATCGTCTCGCCAGGAGAATTTTTAAGCGCCGCCGAACGCTATGCGATGATCTCGCGTATCGACCGCTGGGTGATCGCTCAAAGCTTCAACTGGATTCGCCGCAATCCACGACGCATGGCAACCCTGAGCTCGCTGCACATCAACCTGAGCGGTGTGACCATCGGTCAGCCGGATATCGTCGACTACATCCGGCGCTGTGCCCGAGCAGAATTTATCGATCCATCCAGCGTTTGTCTCGAGGTCACCGAGACCGCCGCCAGCGGTCGCGAGGCGGCGTCGCGATTGCGTGAGTTGGCCGATATGGGATTTTGTATCGCGCTCGACGACTTTGGCAGTGGATTTTCCTCGTTCCGGTATCTGCGTGAATTGCCTGTCGATGTGCTGAAGATCGACGGATTTTTCGTACGTGACATTGCCCACGATCCCGAGCAGCAGGCATTCGTGCGCTCCATCAATGAGCTGGCCCACGTGCTGGGTAAGCGCACCGTGGCGGAATACGTCGAAAGCCAGGCCGACTGGGATATCCTCAGTGCGCTGGGTGTCGATTTTGCGCAGGGCTATTTCGTTGGCCAGCCGATCCCGCTGGAGGAAAAGCCGCAGCCCGTGCAGCGCATCGATCACCCTGAGGCGGTGGATGCTGCGCTGGCGGTGTAAGCATTTTGAAACGATTGCCTGCGAAATGCCGTAATTGAATTGACGGATTGCCGCGCAGGCTGTCATCGGAGCGACTTTCACGAACAGCGTCATAGGTCGGCCTGTCAAACCGGGTTAGGATAGGCGCAATCCTGCATCCGCGAAGCCGATTTGAACCCTGCCGCGCTTACCATCAACGATCTGCACAAACGATTCGGCCCGCTCGAGGTACTGAAGGGCGTCACGATGTCGGCGCAAAATGGCGATGTGGTGTCGATCATAGGCTCTAGCGGCTCGGGCAAGAGCACTTTGCTGCGCTGTATCAATCTACTCGAAGTGCCGGATGCCGGCGAGCTCGTGATTGGTGGTGAAAGTGTCGGGCTCGGCACCAATCGTCACGGCGAGCCCGTGCCATCGGATCAGCGCCAGGTAGACCGTCTGCGCACGCGTCTGGGTATGGTATTTCAGAACTTCAATCTCTGGACTCACATGACGGTGCTGGGCAACGTCATGGAGGCACCGGTGCACGTGCTCAAACGCAACAGGGCCGAGGTGCGATCGCTCGCGATGTCGCTGCTCGACAAGGTCGGCATCGCCGACAAGGCCGACAGCTATCCCGATCAACTCTCCGGCGGTCAGCAACAGCGCGCAGCGATTGCCAGAGCGCTGGCGATGGAACCGGACGTCATGCTGTTCGATGAGCCCACCTCGGCGCTTGATCCGGAACTCGTTGGCGAGGTATTGCGCGTGATGCGGCAGCTGGCAGACGAGGGGCGCACCATGATTGTCGTCACCCACGAAATGGGCTTTGCGCGCGAAGTCTCCAGCAATGTGGTGTTTTTGCATGAAGGTAAAATCGAAGAGCAGGGCACGCCGTCCAAGGTGTTTGACAATCCCGATTCGGAACGTTGCCGGCAGTTTCTGGCCAGCAACCTGAACAATCGCTGATCGGCCGGTGTCTGCGCGCATCGGCAACATTTTTCAACCCGCTATCGGTCGCAGACCGTTTTTCAACTCTCGAGGAGTTTTATCATGAGCATATTCAATAAATCTATCGCCTGTGCCGCAGCGCTTGCTGCGTCCCTGGCCGTCAGCAGTGTCGCCAGCGCCCAGATCACGTCGGTCAAAATGGGCACTGAAGGCGCCTATCCTCCGTTTAACTCTATCGACACCGACGGCAAGCTCGTGGGCTTCGATATCGAGATCGGCAACGCCCTGTGTGAGGCGATGAAAGTCGAATGCGAATGGGTCACTTCAGATTGGGACGGCATCATTCCCGCCTTGCTGGCGAAAAAATTCGACACCATTCTGGCCTCTATGTCGATCACCGAAGAGCGCAAGAAAAAAGTCGCGTTCACGAATCGCTACTACAACACCCCGGCAAAATTTGTCACGCTGAAAGGTTCCGGGCTGACCATCGATGCCGATGGCCTGAAAGGTAAAACGATTGGTGTGCAAAGCGCCACCACCCACGAGAACTTCCTGCGCGGCGAATACGATGGTGTGGTCGAGGTGAAAACCTATGGCACTCAGGATGAAGCCAATCTCGATCTGGCCTCCGGTCGCGTCGACGCGGTTCTGGCAGACTCGGTCGTGATGCTTGATTACCTGGCCTCAGATGCAGGCAAAGATGCCGAGTTCGTTGGTCCTGAATTCTCGCAGGTCGAGTACTTCGGTGAGGGTGCCGGTATCGCCGTTCGCCAGGAAGACAAGGAACTGCTGGACATGCTCAACGCCGCGCTGCAGCAAATCCTTGACGATGGCACCTATAAGGAAATCAACGCAAAATACTTTGATTTCAACGTCTACGGCGACTGATCTCACCAGCTGATCTACCCGGCAGGCGGTGTTCGCCGCCTGCTATTTTTGTCTCCTTCCTTTTACCTCGACACGGCACGGCTGCCAGAGTCAAACTTTTGCCCCACCATCGTTTATCAATAGCCATTGTTGGCGCTCAACCGTGATTGATCTGCACGGCTACGGGCCCAGCCTGTTTCGCGGTGCCGGTGTCACTATTGCGGTGGCACTGTGCGCCATGGTAGTGGCTATCATCATGGGTCTGATCGGTGCCTCCGGCAAAATGTCGCGATCCCGGGTGGCCCGTTTCGCTGCCGATTGCTACACCACCATTGTGCGCGGGGTGCCCGAGATCGTGCTGTTGTTGCTGGTGTACTGGGGTACGCAACAATTGATTCAGGATACCGCAGCCAGCCTGGGCTACGATATTCGCGTCGATTTACCACCGTTCAAATCCGGCGCACTGACACTGGGTTTCATCTACGGGGCGTTCGCGACAGAAGTCTTTCGCGGTGCATTCCAGGCCATCCCGCGGGGGCAGATTGAAGCGGCACACGCGGCCGGTATGTCGCGGTTGAAAACGTTCTATCGCATCCAGTTGCCGCAAATGTGGCGCTTTGCGCTGCCGGGGCTGGGTAATGTCTGGTTGGTACTGACCAAAGCCACCGCACTTATTTCATTGATCCATCTCACCGAATTGATGCGCAGCAGTAACATAGCGGTAGGAGTGACGAAAAAGCCTTTCACCTTCTACGCTGCCGCGGCACTCATTTATCTGTCCATCACCATCGTCTCGATGATTGCGCTTCACTTTCTGGAAGCGCGTGCCAATCGCGGTATACGGGCCGGAGTCAACTGATGGACTGGAGCGTCGTCTGGGAAAACCTGCCGGATTTTCTCGAAGGCCTGTGGGTCACCATTCAACTGACTGCGATCAGTGTGTCGCTGGGGCTATGCCTTGCGCTGCCGGTGGCGTTTGCGCGCGTCAATCGCGTGCTCAAGCCACTGGCCTATGCGTTTATTTTCTTTTTCAGAGGTACGCCCTTGCTGGTGCAGTTTTTTCTGGTGTACTACGGTGCGGGTCAGTTTCGTCCCGAGCTCGATTCTATTGGCCTTTGGCGAGGCATGTTTCGCGAGGCGTGGTTCTGCGGCTTGTTTACCCTAACGCTGAATACTGCAGCCTATACCGCAGAAATCGTTCGTGGCGCGATCATGGCGGTGCCGCGGGGTGAGATCGAAGCGGGCAGGGCCTGTGGCATGTCAGGTGCCACGCTGTACCGCCGTATCATCCTGCCAAAAGCGGCGCGGCTGGCGCTGCCGGCCTACGGCAACGAAGGGATATTCCTGATGCAGGCCACTTCACTCGCGTCACTGATCACCATCATGGATCTAACCGGTGTGGCCAGAAAGCTTGTCGCAAAATCTTTTGCCGTCTACGAGGTTTATCTGTTTACCGGGCTGATTTATCTGCTGCTGACCTACAGCATTATTTTCGTGTTGCGCC
>CAZYDV010000427.1:0-4774 GCA_964646405.1 uncultured Granulosicoccaceae bacterium
GAAGCCGGCGAGCGCGACGCCCTGCCAGGCCGCCTGCCAATCGAGTTGCGTCCCCTGACCGGCAGTATCAATACCCTGATCGCCACTGAGCGCAACCGCCGCAAGCGCTATCGCAACACGCTGGACGATCTGGCCCACAGTCTGAAGACTCCGCTCAGCGTGCTGCGCAACATGACCTCATCCAGCGCGGAACCGGCCGATGAGATCAGTCGCCAGACCGATCGTATGAATGAGATCGTCAGCTATCACATCAAACGCGCAGACGCGGGCAGCCAGCGGCTGCTGACGCCACCGCTGCCGCTGGGCGATTCGATCGAGCGGATGATATCGACAATGCAGAAAGTCTATGCCGAGCAAGCAGTCAACTTTGACTTGCAGATCGATGCCGATATCAGCGCGCGAATCGACGCCGCCGACTGGCTGGAAATCCTCGGCAACCTACTCGACAATGCCTGCAAATACGGCGCATCCAACATCGCGGTATCTGCCCAAACCGGCGATGAATTCACCACCGTACTGATTGACGACGATGGCCCCGGTTTTCCCGCGAACGCCAGTGAGAAACTACTCGACCGCGGTGCCCGCGCCGATACCCGCAAGGAGGGTCAGGGAATCGGGCTGGCGGTCAGCCGAGAACTGATCGAAAACTACGGCGGCAGCCTGGCGCTACAGGCCTCACCCCGGGGTGGTGCACGAATTCGAATCGAACTGCCAACCTGGCGGTAATTTCCAGGCTTTTTTAGCGGCGCGTTGGCGCGCGGTCTCATTCCGTTAGCCCGAATGTCGCAGCGCGCGTGTATCCCCACGCACAGCAGTCGCTATGAGCTACCCGGTTAGAAACATTCCCCGCCTGTACTAACTGGCGATCTCGCTGGTCACCACAGCCACACTCAGCGGTTGCCTGGGCGATGGCAGCTCCGCCGAGATCACAGACACACCAGAGTACGATGACGCCTACTGGGCCGCATTGGCGTAGCACTACGAGCCCTTTGTACCCGAGCCAGACATCGGCCAGGCGCAAGGCCCGGAAGATCTGATCAACGAGGGTCGCTGGAGCGAGGTCATTGCCTGGCCGGAGATTGCCACCGGTGCCGCCAATCTGCCGGACGGTCGAATCATGACCTGGGCATCGACCAGCGAGCGCAACTTTGGTGGCGGCACGCCGTTCACCCATGGCTCGATCTACGATCCGGACAGTGGTCTATTCACCCCCCGAGACAATCAGGTGCACAACACCTTCTGCGCCGGTGTTTCAATGTTGCCCGATGGGGAAATCTTCGCCGCTGGCGGTGGCGCGACGATCACCACCACGAGTGTCTATGCCAGCGACACCTGGTCGCTGGTCGAGGACATGCAACGCCCGCGCTGGTATGCGACCAGCACCACCCTGGCCACCGGCCAGGTGCTGACTTCACTGGGTGACAAATTTCAGCCATACCCGGAGTTGTGGACACCGAACGAAGGCTGGGAGTTGCGCACCAATCTCTCGATGCAGACCATCCTCGATGACAGCACTGGCGTCAACGGCCAAAGGCGCTGGTATCCGGCATTGAACGTCGCCCCTGACGGCAGTTTGTTTCACCCGGGCCCCACTAGCCAGCTCTTCTCGCTGGACATTGGGAACGTCAACGGTGTCGTTCCGCACGGCTCACGCGAGGCGACCGATCAGCACCGCCTGTACAACACCACGGTGATGTACGACATCGGCAAAATGCTGGTTGCCGGTGGCGGCACACCGGCCCGCTCCTCGGCTGTACTGATCGATGTCAACAGCGCCACGCCAACGGTAAGTGCCGCTAACCCGATGAACCTGCCACGCTCGATGCACAACAGCATCGTGCTGCCCGATGGAAAAGTGCTGGTGGTCGGCGGCAACAGCAGTGGCGTGCAATTCAGCGATGACGGCACGCAATTGGTCCCTGAACTGTGGGATCCGGACAGCGGCGTCTGGCAAACACTGGCTCCACACGCGGTGCCGCGCAACTATCACTCGACCGCACTGCTGCTTAAAGATGCTCGCGTCGCCGTCATGGGTGGCGGCCTGTGCGGAGGCTGCGCGACGAACCACCAGGATGGTGAGATTTTCGAGCCGCCGTATCTGTTCAACCCGGACGGCAGTATTGCGGCTCGTCCGGCCATCACCGCCGGCACGGCTAGCGCAGTCGCTGGCGACTCAATCAACCTTGGCGGCAGTGACGACATCGCCGCGTTCAATATGGTCAGGCTGGTCGCACTGACCCACCACCACACCACCGATCAACGGCTGGTGCCGATCGTTTTTCAGAAACCCGCCAGCGGCAGCTACCAACTCGACATTCCGGCCAACCCCAATGTGGTGTTACCCGGCTACTACTGGATATTTGGCCTCAATGCCGATGGCGTGCCGTCGATCGGGCACACGATAAACATCGGGGTCACCGAGCCCCTGAGCACCACACAAGTGCAGGATACCAACGCGGTCAGCTATGAATACTACGAAGGCAGTTGGAACACGCTGCCCGACTTCGACAGCCTGACACCGATTGCCAGTGGCAAACTCAATAGCTTCAACGTTGCAGCAGCCCTGCGCGACGACAACTTCGGCATGCGTTTTCGCGCGACCTTGTCGGTGCCTGCCGCTGGACAGTACACGTTTTACACCACGTCGGACGATGGCAGCAGACTTTATATCGACGGCCAGTTGATCGTCGACAACGACGGTGTGCATCCGCCGATCGAAAAGCAGGGATCGGTCGCGCTGAGCGCCGGTGAACACGAAATAGTCGTGACCTTTTTCGAGAAACTGATCGGACAGGTTCTGACCGTGCAGTGGGCCGGGCCAGGCATCGAAAAACAGGATGTCACCAGCGCACTGGTACCAGAGATCACTGATCCCGTCGAACCCACTGACCCAGTCGATCCGACGGCCCCTGTCGATCCGGTTGATCCGGTTGATCCGGTTAACCCGACACCGCCCAACCTGCTGACCAACGGTAACTTCGAGCAAGGCACCGCCCAGTGGCAAAGCTGTTCAGACAATACCTTGTTTAGCACCGTTGCCAACGGGGTAGACGCGGGCACGGCGGCATCGGTTGAAGGCTGTATCTTCAGCGAATTTCCGGTCACCGCGGGCGAACGCTACGATTTGTCCTGCGCGGCGGACCGACACGACAGCAGCTACGCCAGTATGATGCTGGTGTTCAACGACGATGGCTTTGTGCAGCAGGGATCGCATGAGTTACCTGTAGCCGCCGGCGGCTACACAAACTACACCACTCGCCAACTGGCGCCCCCCACCAGTACCAGCGGCGCGCTGGTCTTCTATGCCGAAAACGCAAGCGCATTGTTCGACAACTGCAGTATCAGTCTGGTGTCGGACGCGCCTGTAGATCCACAGCCGGAGCCGGAGCCGGAGCCCGAACCAGAGCCCGAACCCGAACCACAGCCGCAAGCACCGCAGGAACCACAGGACAATCTGGTCATCAATTCGGAATTTGAGCAGGATCAGGCGGGCTGGATTAGCTGTGCGACGGATACCACACTGGGTGGATCCAGCGATGCGATTGGCGGACTGCGAGCGTTGCAACTGCAGGGCTGTGCGTTTACCGAGTTCAATGTCGTGGCCGGCGAAAGTTACCGCTTAAGTTGCCAGGCCAGCGGCGATAACACCACGTACACCAGTATGACGCTGTCCTATTCTGACGCCGATTTCAATGCGCTGGCCTCCCAGGAAATACCAGTGACCAGTACCACCTACGGCCTCTATACCGTCGAGCTGGCAGCCCCTGCCAACAGCGTCAACGGCGCGCTGACACGCTACGCGGAAGGTGCGAGCGCCAGGTTTGACAGCTGCTACGTGGTGCCCGCCTCCAGCGCCAGCCAGTAGGGCGAGATGCTATAACGAAAAAAGCCGGCACGAGGCCGGCTTTTTCTTTGCTATCGGGCGCGCTCAGGCCACACGAGTCAACGCCTGATCGAGGGCATCGACCACCTCATCCAGATCCTGTCGGGTACAGATCAAGGCCGGGCTCAGGCATAGTGTGTTGTTGAACTCGTCAAAACTGCGATTGGTTCGACCGATCAGCACGCCGTTCTGCATACAGTCGGCGGCGACCTGCACCGCTACTGACTCGTGCACCGGCTCTTTGGTTGCGCGGTCTTTGACCAACTCCAGGCCCACGAACAAACCCTTGCCCCTGACCTGACCGATCATTGGGTGTTTCTGCTGCAGGTTTTGCAATTGCTCGAGCAGGTAATCACCCATCTGCGCGGCATTCTCGACCAGATTTTCCTCTTCGATAATGCGGATATTCTCAAGCGCCGCAGCGGGCCCGGAGGCACACCCGCCAAAGGTGCTGATGTCGCGAAAGTAGCTCATCGGATCGTCCGGATTGGCTTTGAAGCGCTCGAAGATTTCCTCCGTTGTGACGGTACAGGAAATCGCCGCATAGCCGCTTGCTACCCCCTTTGCCATGGTCACAAAATCGGGCTTGATGCCATAGTGTTGATATCCGAACCACTTGCCGGTACGACCCAGCCCGCAAACCACCTCGTCAATATGCAGCAGCACGTTGTACTGCCTGCAAATCTGTTGAATCGTCTCCCAGTAGCCCTCCGGCGGGGTAATCACGCCACCGCCAGCAGTGATCGGCTCCAGCACAACGGCACCGACGGTCTCGGGGCCTTCGCGCAGAATGACTTTTTCAAGCTCACGCGCGGCCAGCTCGCCGTAGTTGTCGACATCTCCATACTGACTGCGATACTCGAGACAGTGCGGCATCTCGACAAAGCCGGG
>CAZYDV010000428.1:0-4739 GCA_964646405.1 uncultured Granulosicoccaceae bacterium
ATCGCAGTCCGAATTTCCGTAGGGTACGGTAAGCCTAAGCGCACCTACCATAGAGTGTTGAATCTCAGCATCGTTTTCGTAGGTTGACATAAGCGGCAAGACGCATCGACAAAATGCCAAAACAGTACGTGCGCTTTGGCTTACGGCCCCTACGGCTGTGTGCTGGCAATCAATACCCCATCCCACGAGCAGAAACCGGCCACAGCACCTCCACCACACCATTGCGTACGCCCACATACCAGTCGTGCAAATTACACGTCGGATCGCAATGGCCTGGGATCAGTTTTAGTTTTTGATTGATCTGCAACATATTGCCCGGATCGTCGATGATGCCGTGCTCGTCAGAACAGCCAATGTATTGCACGTCGTCCCGATCGGCGACAACCGGCAGGCCACTGTCTACCGATTGCGCCTTCAATCCGGCATCGCACACGGCCCTGCCCTGTCTTGCGTTGCTCATGATCGACGTAAGTACAAACAGTGCGTTGTCGAACTCGGCGATTGGATTGCCTTGTATATCGTGCACGCGCTGGTAGTCGGCATCCATAAATGCATAGCTGCCGCATTGCAACTCGTTATACACACCAGAGTTGCCTTCAAAATAATAGGTGCCAGTGCCGGCACCGCCGACGATGTCACATTCAATTCCGGCATCAGCAAGGTCCTGTACTGCACTGCGAGCAATATCGATCACTTTGTCGATCGCCTCGCGACGTGCCAGATAATCGCGAATATGCTGTGCCGAGCCCTGATAGCAGTGAATGCCGGCGAATTTCAGACCATTGGCGGCAATGACTGCACGCGCAAGATCCACCACTGCCGGCCCGGGATCGACGCCGCAGCGCCCCGCTCCGCACTCAATCTCTACCAGTACTTCAAGCGTGTTGCCATGTCGCACGACAGCCTCTGACAACTCGGCAACATTGTCGAGATCATCGATACAAACCAGCGCTCTCGCAAGTGACGGCAACTGCGCCAGTCGATCGATCTTCTGCGGATCTCGTACCTGATTGGTAATCATGATGTCGCTGATGCCGCCACGGGCAAAGGCCTCGGCCTCCGAAACCTTTTGGCAACAGACGCCGCAGGCATTGCCGTGCTCGATCTGATAGCGCGACACATCGACGCTTTTGTGCATCTTGCCATGCACGCGATGGCGCACGCCCATGCGGGCACATAAGTCACGCATGGTGCGCACATTGCGCTCAAACGCATCCAGATCGACGATCAGGCACGGCGTCTGTATCTCGTGCTCAGTCATGCCGATCGTTGCCGGCACCCTGTAGCCGACATCATCCTGGTTATTATTGCGGTTCATTTGTTACCCTTCCGGATTGATGGCGTTATTATCAACGCATTACGAGCCCCACGTCATCAAGCCTTTCAATCGAGGTTAAGGCAGTGACTCCATGGTATTCGCGAACGGTGTTTTTTGTCGACGATACGGCGGCGGCTGTCGACTTCTATTGCAACAAACTCGGCTTTAAACAGGATTGGGATTATCACGAGCATGGCAAGGTTCTGGTTGCCCAGGTCAGTCGCAACGACATTGAGATCATTCTGAACCACGATGTCAGCCGCGCCGGCAGCGGTAGGATTTACTTTGAGCTGCTCGATGAACAGGTGCAGTCATTGGTGGATGAGCTGGGCACCGATTCACCGCTGCTGACGCATATGTCCTGGGGTGTGCCGGTCACCGCGATCACTGATCCCGACGGCAACCAGCTGTATTTTTCACCGCAGCTGATCGATGCGCCATAGCGTGACTCCGCCTGATCAACGCCTGCGATTCACATTCGCTAACCAGGGTCGGGTGGAGAATAAACCTGCATGACCCCGCCGACACCGCGCAGATTGTGCGAGCCCAGATCGCGCCAACCGATATCCACAAGTGCTGCAAATTCCTCTGATGCCAGCACCCGCGTGCCAAGCGACTTGGTCATATCCTCCAGCCGCGCCACCTCGTTGGCCGCTGGACCGACCACGGAGAACTCCAGCCGTTCTGCGACGCCGATATTGCCAAACGTCAGCTCACCCACGTGCAGGCCGACACCAAAGTCGATCGGCTTTAGATTGTCCTGCTCTCGCACTTCATTGAGTAATTTCAGTCGCGTCTGTGCGGCGGTTGCGGCGGTCATCGCATTGTTGGCGGCAACTCTCAACAGGCCATCGTTACAGGGAAAAATCGCCAGCACGCCATCGCCGATAAACCGCAGCACCTCGCCCCGGTTGGCGATCACCGCGCCAGCAGCACACTCGAAGTAACTGTTGATCAAAGCCAGATAGGTGTCGGCATCGAGACGATCGCCCCAGGCGGTGGAATCGCGCATGTCGCTATACCAGATCACCGCCTCGATGCGCTCGCCATCGCCGCGTTTGATCTGGCCACCAAGCACCCGATCACTGGCATTCGGCCCCAGGTAGGCGTCGAGTACATTGTGTGTGATCCCCTCCTGGATCTGCATTTTGCAGGTCACTGCCAGCCGACTTTGCACTCGATTCAGCCAGACCAATTCCTGATCGGTGAAGCCGCCGGGTCGAGAAGTGGCCCAGGAGCCAATGATGCCGTTGTCATAGCTGTCAGTCTGCATCTCACTGGTGAACGCCACCTTGTAAGCCAGATAATCGGTATTGCCCTGATCGCGCAACTCTTCAAGTACCGGGAAGTCCAGCAACGCGGTGTCACCGGTCAGGCGCCGCCGCAGGAATGGCGTGCTGGTACTAAGCAGGCGGTGAATCGGGCTGTTGGTAAATTCTTCAGAGGAAAATGCATCCTCGTGACGAGTGCGATTGGAGCGTACGTTTTCACCGCGTCGCCAGAACATGATGGTCGACGAGTACAGCGGGTGCAGCGTGCGAAAAGTCACCATGGCACGCGCGATCGGCAAACCGGCAGCATCCAGCCGCTGACAACAGCCGTCGAAGATGTCTTCCATGCTGGAGTGGCCAAGCGCCTGCTGCATCAGCCAGTCGGTCACCGCAGTCACCAGCACCGAACCACCGGCATTGTTGTCGTTGTTGTCTGCCATCGAGTTTGTCAGTTCACAATAGGCTGGATATTACTCGACACTGAGTTCGGTTGTGCGTTTAAGGCACTCCATCGACAACATCGAATTGACGTTGTGCAGCTTGACCCGCGCAATCAGCGCCTTATAGAAGCGATCAAAATCTGCCGGATCCCGCACCTGCACGCGCAGCAGATAGTCGATGTCGCCCGCCAGGCGATGTGCTTCGAGGATCTCGGGCATCTCTCGCACCGCGGCGGAGAATCGCTCCAGCCAGTCGGGTTCGTGCTGATCAGTACGCACTGCGACGTAGAAGGTCTCGTTCAGCCCCACTGCCTTCGGGTTGACCAGCGCCACCTGCCGCTCGATCACTCCCGCCTTGCGCATTTTCTGTATGCGACTCCAGACCGGGGTGCGTGAGGTGGCCAGTTTTGCGGCCAGATTGTCGATCGAGCGCGTCGCGTCGCGCTGTAGCTCGCGAAGTATTTTCCGGTCCAGCGCATCGAGCTCGACTGTTGTCATGGCACACACCTCGATGTGAGAATATTCTCCCTATTCTAGCGCAATTCAGACAATTCATTCCTTACTTTTGCCGCCATATTGCCTGATGGCGAGGATAATGTTCTGATATCTCCCTGTTCACGGAGACCAGAAATGCCCACTGCAAACGTTATTGTCGCCAACGATCTGCGCACCGGACGCGTGGTGTATCTGGACCGTCGCGGCAACTGGCAACACCACATCAGCAACGCTCAGATGTTTGCCGATAGCGAGTCGCTCGAGGCCGCAATGGCCCAGTCGCAAATCGACGAGCAGGACAATCACGTCATCGCGCCGGAGGCTGTGGTGTTAGACGAACATCAAAACCAGCCACAACACTATCGCGAGCAGATACGCAGTCGCGGTCCCGGCTGCCTGCCGCAACACCCGCCCCTGCAACGGAGCGCCTGAAATGTATCGCTATGACAACTTCGACCAGCAGTTGGTCGAGCAGCGTTGCGCGGAATTTCGCGATCAGGTTGAGCGACGCCTGCGCGGCGAGCTCAGCGAGGAGGAATTCAAACCCCTGCGATTGAAGAATGGCCTGTACCTGCAACTGCACGCCTATATGCTGCGTGTGGCGGTACCCTACGGTGTGCTGTCGGCAGCGCAACTGCACAAGCTAGCCGACATCGCAGATAAGTACGATCGCGGCTACGGGCATTTCACCACCCGGCAGAATATTCAGTTCAACTGGCCACAGCTTGTCGATATGCCGGACATTCTCGATGAACTGGCCAGTGTGCAGATGCATGCGATACAAACCAGCGGCAACTGCATCCGCAATATCACCACCGATCCGTTTGCCGGCGTCGCCGCCGACGAGCAGATCGACCCGCGACCGATCTGCGAATGGCTACGTCAGTGGTCAACCTTGATGCCCGAGTTTTCGTGGCTGCCGCGCAAATTCAAAATCGCTGTGACTGGTTCACACAACGACCGCGCGGCGATCAAGCTGCACGATATCGGTATTCAGTTAAAAACCGATGGCAATGGTGCCACCCTGGCAGACGTTTGGGTTGGCGGCGGCCAGGGCCGCACACCGCGTATCGCGCAACTGTTGAAAAGCGGGGTCAACACCACCGATCTGCTGCCGTATCTCGATGCCATCATGCGGGTCTACAACCTGCACGGCAATCGTAAAAACAAGTACAAGGCGCGGATAAAAATCCTGCTGGCAGATCTTGGCCTGGC
>CAZYDV010000429.1:0-4725 GCA_964646405.1 uncultured Granulosicoccaceae bacterium
ATCGCAGGAGACACTGCCTGCGAGCGTACTGGCAGGTAAACAGTTTTTCTATGACGCGGCAGATGATCGACTGGCACGCGACAACTACATGAGTTGTGCCTCCTGCCACAACGACGGCGGCGGCGATGGCAGGGTCTGGGATTTCACCAGTTTCGGCGAAGGACTGCGCAACACCATTTCGCTGCGCGGTCGTGCCGGTATGGCGCATGGCCCGCTGCACTGGTCGGGCAATTTTGATGAAACGCAGGACTTTGAAGGGCAGATTCGAGCGTTTGCCGGCGGCAGCGGATTGATGGCCGATACCGACTTCAACGCCGGTACGCGCAATCAGCCACTGGGGGACCCAAAATCTGGCGTCAGCGCCGACCTCGATGCACTATCGGCCTATCTCGCATCGCTGACACAAACCGAAGTCAACCCGCAGCACGCCTTGCCACCCTCAGAAAGTGCGCTGCGCGGCCAGGTAATTTTCGATGCACAAAACTGCGCCGCCTGCCATCACTACCCCGCCCTGACAGATTCTGGCAGCGGGCCGCGACATAACCCTGGCACCTTAACACCCTCCAGCGGTTCGCGACTGGGCGCGGTGCTCGACGGCTTCGATACGCCCAGCCTGTATGGACTCGCCTCCAGCGCCCCCTATCTGCACGATGGCTCAGCCGCCACCCTTGAGGCGGCGATCACGGCGCACAATACCGCCACACTGGAGTCCGACGCACTGCAGGACCTGGCAAACTTCTTACGCGAACTGCCACAAATCGACGCTAACGATCCGTCGAGCAGCGCTCGGTTGTCGACAACGCTCGTCTCCGGCGTCTGGCGCCAACTCGCCGTGCCGGCAGATACATACAGATTGACGATCGAGCAGATTTTCGGCCCTGTCCTGCCGCTGGACAGTTACGGTGTCAGTTGGACCTT
Organism: uncultured Granulosicoccaceae bacterium; assembly: GCA_964646405.1. Classification (GTDB taxonomy): domain Bacteria; phylum Pseudomonadota; class Gammaproteobacteria; order Granulosicoccales; family Granulosicoccaceae; genus CAKZSB01. The sequence goes on from CAZYDV010000429.1 coordinate 919, forward strand.
GTTCGGGTTCAACCCGCAAATCGGGGCCTACTACTCGATGCCCATCGACGACACACTCGAATCAGGCACCGGCTACTGGGTCATTCAAACCAGCGGCGAGGATGTCACGATATCCCTGCCAACCGGTCTGAACCACAGAGCCGCAACGACTACTGCCAATTGTCCCTCAGCACGCGGCTGCTTTGCGATACCACTTGGCAAACGCAGCGATCCGCAGGCGGTGTCTTGGAACATCGTTGGCAACCCGTTCCCGAATATCGTCAACGGTTCAGGTTTGCGTATTGTGCAGGGCAACGACAGCTATACCCTCACTGAATCGCAGAACGCCTCGCTCACCACCGGCCAGTTGTTTGTCTACACCGGTGATGCGGGATATCGAAGCGTCACCGAATCCGAACCACTCAATCCCTGGGACGGGGGATGGATGGCGCTGTATCCGCAGGCAACAGAGGGTGTTTCACTGCTGGTACCTGCCACTTCACCGGATATGTAGCGGCCCATACAGGCAGGCTTGCAACACCGCTCGTTCACCGGCCACAAGGCCGGTGTTCGCTCGCATACGGCGCTTGCTACAATGCAGGCTCTCTATCAACGGCAGCCCTGCCATGTCTCAGCCTCCGACAAACAATGTTTCAGGCCAGTCGATCGAACATCACGCAAAAAAGATTGGCCATGTATTGACGGAGTTATTTCATCTGGTCGCACTCTTTGTGATTGGCAGTGCGATCGTCTGGTCGGCGACGGTTGCATTTATCGGCATGATGGCCAAGGGATCGGCCAGTATCGAGGATATACTGCTGTTGTTTATCTATCTCGAACTAGGCGCAATGGTTGGCATCTACTTTAAAACCAATCGCATGCCAGTTCGGTTTCTGATCTACATCGCCATCACCGCGCTTACCCGCATGCTGATTGACGCCATTCAAGTGGATCATCACCCGCGCCTGGAAATCGTCTATATACCGGCGGCCATCCTGTTGCTGGCACTGGCGGTATGGGTCATTCGCTTCACGTCATACACCTATCCTAACGATCGTGGGGAAGGCACTCACAGTACCCGTGTCGATTGATTGCCTACCATCCGGTGATACGCTGATTGTCTCGCCGTCCGCAATTGAAGGGCTTGCGTCCAACAGGCTATCAATGCGTGCTTTGCTGCCGGATAATTCAGTTTCGGCTCCCCGCAAGGCGACACTCCCATGCACACCACAGCACGCAGCCAACTTCTGCTGACCGGACTTGCAGGCCTGCTCGCTGCGATTCTGGTCGGCCTGGGCGAGTATCTGCTGCACTATGACCCGCAGGCGCGATTCTCAGCGGGTGGTTACGTATTTCTGCAGGGAATCGGCGCCGAACGCACCACCACCGGACATTTTCTTGGCGTGCTGGGCGCCACCTTGTACCCGATTGGCTGCTACCACATCTACCTGATGCTAAAGCCTGCCGGCGATCGCATTGCGCGGGCGGCCTGTTTACTGGCGGCGTTCGGTTTTATCGTCGGCACCGTCTGGATTGGCTCGCGCGCCAGCATCTCAGCACTGGTACAACTGCCCGCCAGCGCCGAGATCGAAGAACTGATTCACCTCTACGAGCTGCGTTACGAAACCCTGCTGCAGATCATCCGCATTACCACCCTGTCGCTGTCAGTGGTGATCGCCTGGCTGGCTCTGAGCGGACGATCGCACTACCCGAAGTGGATCGCACTATTCAATCCGATTGTATTGCTACTGGCCAATTTTCTGCTGTTTGTCGTGGCACCTGCGATCGGTAAACACACGATGCCCATTGCACTGAACGTGGCGTTCGCCGGGTTTTTCACGCTGTCGATACTGATCGCCGCCAGAAACAAAAAGTCAATACATTCAAACCATGTGAGTCCGCCATGAGCGTTGCACGTCTTTTAAAATCCCTTTTGCTGGCGGTGGTCTTTCTGGTCGTCGCCGCCGTCGCGATCATTAGCGGTCTGAGCGTGCGTGATCGTGCAATCGACTACGAGGTCGCGATCGATGAGTCCGCCATACCGACGTTCTCCCAGCAGCAGATCGACTTTGTCCCCACCTACGATAAAACACTGACCCTGCCGTTCACTGCCGGCGCAATTATCGATATCGACGGCGACGGCATCGATGAGCTCTTCATTGGCGGTGGCATCGATCAGCAGGATGCCTTCTTTCGCTATCAGGATGGCGGGTTTGTCTCGATCACCGAGTCGACCGGCTGGCACAAAGACACACCCGATGACACCTATGGCGCAATGAGCCTGGACCTTGATCGGGACGGTGATACCGACATGCTGATCGCGCGTCAATCCGGCGTCTGGCTCTACCTGAATGATAGTGGCCAATTCTCCTCTCGTAAGCTCGCACTCGATCTGGATGAAAAGTCGGTACCACTGTCGGTGGCCGTGGCGGACATCAATCGTGACGGCGAATACGATCTCTACGTATCAGGCTACATCGCACGCGAACACGTCGAAGGTCAAACCATTTTTAACAAAGTGTATGGCGGAGTCAGCGCGCTGTATCTGAATACCGGCGATCATACGTTTCGCAATATCACACGCGACGCGGGACTCTACTACCAGCACAACACTTTCCAGGCGGTATTTATCGATATAGACGACGACGCGCTGGAAGATCTTGTCGTCGCTCACGATACCGGTCAGGTCCGCACCTGGAAAAACAATGGCGACCTCACTTTCACTAACATGCCCAACCCGACCAGCGACTACTTCGCCTACCCGATGGGCATAGCGGTCAGCGACTACGATAACGACGGGCGCACCGATTTCTTTTTCTCTAACGTCGGCTCCACCGGACCCGATGCACTGGTGCGTGGCGACCTGCGCGATGACCAGGTCCTGAACAAGGACTGGCTGTTGTTCAATAATCAGGGTGGTTTTCAATTCGACGACCATGCCGAGCAAGCCAAGGTTGCCGACTATGAATTTTCCTGGGGCGCGGTGTTTGAAGACTTCAATCTCGACGGACGCGACGATCTGGTGGTTTCAGAAAACTACATCGAGTTCCCGACCCACGCCATCGCCGCCCTGCGGCTCGACGGCCGCTTTCTCGTACAAAATGCCCGTGGTGAATTTGCCGCCGTGGGTAAACAGGCTGGCGTGCAAAACCGCTACTTCGGCATATCGCCGCTGGTCTCTGACTTCAACGCCGACGGCTATCCGGATCTGGTGCACGTGAATCTCGAAGGGCCACAGCAGGTATTCATCAGCGAGGGCGGTGATCAGTCGTGGTTGAAGGTAAAACTGCCGAATACAGTGGACTCCATTGGGGCCAAAGTGACCGTCACCCGCGATGACGGCAGCACGCTGCAACAAACGTTCATCGTCGGCGAAGGGCTTTGCTCAGACCAGACTCACACGTTAACTTTTGGACTTGCCAATGGCGACGCACGCACCATTGATGTGGCCTGGCTCAATGGCAAAGCCGCCAGCCGGCAGGGTAACTTCAAAAACACCCTGCTCGAAATCACAGAGTAGGTGCATGCAATGAAACGCAATTATCTTGTCTATGTTCCTCTTATCGCACTGGTGCTCACAGGCCTGGTTGGCGTTCTTGGCATCAGCTACAACAACCTCAATGGCGTGGCGTGCCCGCATATCTTTCAGGTGCCGATTTGCTACGTTGTAGCAGTGGCCTATGCGTGCATGCTGGCCGCACTCGTGATTCCCCAAATCCACTGCAAGCACTATTTCTTCGTGGCCGGTTGGGCAGTGGCCTTTGTCGTTGCCGTAGCCGGGTCGCTGGCTGAATTCTTTGCCGGCGGTGGCGTTTGCCCCACCAGTGG
>CAZYDV010000430.1:0-4708 GCA_964646405.1 uncultured Granulosicoccaceae bacterium
CGGGCCCACAGGCAAACGCCTGCGTGTTTGTCATCGGCCTGCAAAACCCTTTGTGTCGGCAGGCTTTGTGGCATGCCGCGACAGCTACATGGTGTTGGTTGCGCGATCCGAGTTCATCAGACCACCGAGATGGTCCTCTACCACTTTCTTTGCGCCGGCGGCGTTGTCACCGAGAAACTGCACACCGATGCCGGCTGTCTCGTTGCTGCCCGCAGCGGTAATCCAGATCACCTTGCCCTGGACCGGCAGGCGCTCGGTATCGTCCATCAGGCCGAACAGCAGAAACACGGAATCGCCGAGACAATAGTTTTGTGTGGTGGGTACAAAAACGCCGCCGCCTTCAACAAAAGACATGTACGCGGCCTGCAGCGCGCCGCGATCAGTAATGGTCAGCGACACGATAGCCTTGCGATCGGTGGTCATGGGGAGGTCTCCGCACGTATTCTGGCTCTGGTAATTTTGATATCGGCCAGCACCCCCTCAATTACAGCCTGTGTCTTTAGACTTGCGTTATCCAGCCTCATGCCATGAGCCAAAATGCGGCTCACCTCTCCAAAATACCGTCTGCGCGCCCTATTGACGGGCACATCTACAGTACTTTCTGCCGTGCGTGCCAGATCGATCAGCCAGGCTGAAAACAAACTCAGACACTCGCGGGTGGCCAGCATCTTCGCCGCCGCTTCTGCCAGCGGTACCACCTCGACACGACCGAGCAAAAACTCGCGCCACTGACGCTGAAGACTCTCGATCCCGGCTACTGAATCGTCGCCAGCCAGTCGCATGGCCGCCAGCGGTGCACCGTGCGCACAGGCAAGCAGGCTTTCCGCGTTGGCGATGCCGGCCGCCTCGAGCCAGCTCAGGGCTTCGGTGCGATTGGGCAGCGGCATCAACACCCGTTGGCTGCGGCTTCGAACGGTCACTGGCAGCGCAGCTTCCCGGTCAGCGACCAACACGATCAAACAACCCGGCGGTGGCTCTTCGAGGGTCTTCAACAATCCGTTGGCGGCAGCACCAGACATCGAGTGCGCCCGATAGACAATGGCTACACGACGCTGCTCGAAGGTCGCGGTCAGCGACAGTCGGGTGGTCAGGCGCCGAATCTGTTCAACGCTTACGGTCGTTGCCTTGTCGATCCAGTCGAGCTCGATAAAATCCGGATGGGTGCCGGCGGCGACCAGCTTGCAGCGCGCGCAGGCACCGCAGGCACCGCGGTGATCCTCGCGTTGCTCGCACAGCAAGGCGTGCGCAAAGGCGCGGGCAAAGTCAGCCTTACCGGTGCCCGACGGGCCGCTGATCAGATAGGCGTGGTGCAGGCGGCCGGCATTGGCAGTGTCGGAAAGCAGCTGCCACTGGCTGCGCTGCCAGGGATAAGGCGCGGACTCAGTCGACGCGGCGTCTAGCATTCCGCCGTGACGCCGAGCCAGGCTTCCAGCTTGTCGTCGATCAGTGACTGCACGGCTGCGCGCACAACCGGGAACGAAGGATTGGCGTCGATGGTGGTGAATCGTTGCGGATACATATCGGCACGACGCAGGTAACCGGCGCGCACGCGTTCAAAAAAATCGTCACTTTCGCTCTCGATGCGATCGAGCGCACCGCGTTGTCGTGTGCGCGCGTTTCGGGTGCTGGCATCGGCGTCCAGCAGAATCGTCAAATCCGGCTCCAAACCCCGCTGCACCCAGTTGGCAATCACTTCTATACGGGCGAAATCGACCCCTCGCCCTGCGCCCTGGTAGGCAAAAGTCGCATCGGTAAATCGGTCGCAAACAACCCAGGCCCCACGTTGCAGCGCCGGGCGTATTACATCGGCGATTAGCTGGGCCCGCGAGGCAAACATCATCAGCAATTCAGCATCCGGTTCGATCGGGTCGATGCCATTGAGCAAAATTGCCCGAAGGCGTTCACCCATCGGTGTGCTGCCAGGTTCCCGCGTGTGCACGACGTCGAGTCCGCGCGCGCGCAACGCCTCGACGATCACTGGCACCATACTCGATTTGCCAGCGCCCTCGGCCCCCTCCAGGGTGATGAAACGCGCCTGTATCTTTGCCGTCATGGTTTTTTCAGGATGTATTTATCCACCGCTGCTTTGTGTTGTTCCAATGTATCAGAGAAGACGTGGCCACCACTGCCGTCCGCGACAAAAAACAGTGCCGTGGTGGTGGCCGGATTGACTGCTGCCTGAATCGCTGCCAGACCGGACATCGCGATGGGGGTAGGCGGCAAACCCTTGATCACATAGGTGTTGTAGGGCGTTTTCGTCTTCAAATCCTTGAACGTAATGTCGCCGTTGAACGATGGCCCAATGCCGTAGATTACCGTCGGGTCTGTCTGCAACCGCATTTTCTTACGCAACCGGTTTACCATCACGCCGGAGACGAGATCGCGCTCGCCGACCTGGCCAGTCTCGCGCTCGACGATCGATGCCAATATCAACGCTTCGTAAGGGTTGGCAAGCGGCAGATCTGCCTGCCGGTTCTGCCATGCGCTCTCAAGCGCCTGTTGCAATGCCTGATTGGCTCGGCGCAAAAAGTCGATATCCGTCGTACCGCGCGGGAACAGATAGGTGTCGGGTAGAAACTGTCCCTCGGGATGTACGTCCGGTAAATCGAGCAATGCCATCAATTCGCTGTCGCTGGCATCCCCCAGAGTCGATTCGATCACCGAGTCACCGGCCAGCGCCTCTCGAAGCTGCCAGATGGTCCAACCCTCGATAATCGTAAAACTGTGCTGTTTCTCGCGGCCGGACTGAAGGGCGGTCAGCAGCTGGATGGGGGTCAGGTCACCGTCGAGCACAAACTCGCCCGATCTGATTTTGCGCGCAGCACCTGTGTAGCGCGCATACAACTTCCACCAATGCGGTTTATCCAGCAACTGCCGGCGTTCAAGGTCAGCAGAGATGCCGGCAACCGTATCGCCCGGTTCAACCAACAGCTCAAACCGATCGCCACCGAGCGGATTATTGAGGAAGCGCCAGGCGTCGTAGGCGGCCCAGCCAACGACCAGCGCCAGCCCCAGAAACAAAAGCAAAAACGAGCGCAGCAGAAAGCCTGGCACGAATCGTCCTCAGCGCGGAAGTAGAGTAAGAAGGATGACCGAGCGGGTGCCGCACATCAACACGGCTCCCACGGGTGGCTCAAAGGTTGCCGAAGGTCAGCGTTGCGTTGGTGCCGCCAAAGCCAAAGGAATTGGACAGCACGTGCTGCATTTTCATTTCGCGCGCCTCGTGCGGGACGTAATCGAGGTCACACTCGGGGTCCGGGTTGTCGAGGTTTATCGTTGGCGGCGCGACCTGGTCACGCAGCGCGAGAATCGAAAATACGGCTTCGATTCCACCTGCCGCTCCCAACAAGTGGCCCGTCATCGATTTGGTCGAACTGACGGCCAGCTTGTAGGCGTGATCGCCAAATGCGTTCTTGACCGCAGTGGTCTCCGCGACATCTCCGGCAGCGGTGGATGTGCCATGCGCGTTGATATAGTCGATTTGATCGGGGTTGAGCTTGGCATCGTTGAGCGCATTGACCATGCAGCGCCGAGCACCGTCACCGTTTTTGGCCGGTTGCGTCATATGGTAGGCGTCGCCGCTCATCCCGTAGCCGGTCAACTCGCAATAGATTCGAGCGCCTCGCGCCTTGGCATATTCGAGTTCTTCGAGCACCAGCACACCGGCGCCATCGCCCAGCACAAACCCGTCGCGATCGACATCCCACGGCCGACTCGCAGCGGTTGGATTATCGTTGCGTGTCGAGAGTGCCCGAGCGGCCCCAAAGCCCCCCAGGCCGAGCGCAGATGTCGCCATCTCGGCGCCACCACAGACCATCGCATCGGCATCACCGTACTTGATGATCCGAAACGCTTCACCGATGTTGTGTGTGCCCGTGGTACAGGCGGTGGTGATACAGACGTTTGGGCCTTTCAGCCCGCGCATGATGGACAGATTGCCTGCAATCATGTTGATAATGGTGGAGGGTACGAAAAAGGGTGACATCTTGCGCGGACCACCTTTCAGCAGCGCGCTGTGCTGCACTTCGATGTTGGGCAGCCCGCCAATACCGGACCCGATCGCCGTGCCGATTCTCTCGGAATCCAGCGCTTCGATATCAAGACCGGCATCGTCCAGCGCCTGTATGCCCGCGGCAATACCAAAATGAATGAATTCATCCATCTTGCGGGCATCTTTTGCGCTCATGTAGTCCTTGGCATCAAACCCCTTCACCGAGGCGGTGAACTTGGTGTTGAAGTCGGACACATCAAAAAAATCGACCGTTGCAGCCCCTGACTTTCCGGCGAGGATGTTCTTCCATGATTCATCGACGCTGTTACCCACAGGCGTAACAGCGCCAAGACCGGTTACCACCACACGACGCGTCGTCATAAATTCACCCAATGTGCGCAATAGCCCGGGTCGATGTCACCAATATCGCGCATCGTGTGCCGCCTCCAGAGACGTATTAAGCCAGGTTGGCGTTGATGTAGTCCACGGCTTGCTGGACAGTGGTGATTTTCTCGGCCTCTTCGTCCGGAATCTCGCACTCGAATTCTTCTTCCAGCGCCATCACGAGCTCGACTGTATCCAGCGAATCTGCACCCAGATCGTCCACAAAGGAAGCTGCCGTAGTGACTTCTTCTTCTTTGACGCCGAGTTGCTCAACAACAATTTTTTTAACGCGATCTTCGATACTGCTCATCTTATTTCACCCTCCCCGGGATA
>CAZYDV010000431.1:0-4677 GCA_964646405.1 uncultured Granulosicoccaceae bacterium
AGGTGTTTTTAAGGCGTTTGCCAAGGGAGGTGGCGATATCCTGTCCGTTGGATAGCGCAGTGCCGAGATCGCCCTGAATAAAATTGCCGAACCAGCGGAAGTAGCGAACCGGGGCCGGATCATCCAGCTTGAGTTCTGCGCGCAGGTTGGCCAGTGCTTCAGCGGTGGCGGACTGGCCGAGGATGGATGCGGCGACGTCGCCTGGCAGAATCTCGGTGCCGGCAAAAATCAGTATCGACACCGCCCACAGTAACAGCGCGCCCAGCGCAATGCGCTGGGCGATCAGTTTCAGCACGGAAGACTTACGCCAGCCAGGTTTTGGTCAGCGCCATGCCGTTCATCATGTCACCGTTTGGATCCGGTGCGTAGCCGGCGACTTTGCTGCCGGTGGCGTCGATGAAGTCGTTGAACATCGGCAGGATCAGTCCGCCTTCGTCACGCACCATCACGGCCATGTCGCGATACATCTGCTTGCGCTTGTCGTTGTCGAGCTCCGCGCGTGCGGCGAGCACGAGTTTGTCGAAGTCTTCGCGCAGGAAGCGGGTGTCGTTCCAGTCGGCGGTGGACAGATAGGCCGTGGAGTACATTTGATCCTGTACCGGTCGGCCGCCCCAGTATGAGGTGCAGAAGGGTTGCTTGTTCCACACTTCTGACCAGTAGCCATCGGCTGGCTCGCGTTTAACTTCCAGCTCGATACCGGCTGTTTTGCACGATTGCTGGAACAGTTGTGCGGCATCGACCGCGCCGGGGAATGCGGCATCGGAGGTGCGCAGCAAAACCGGGCCACTGTGGCCGGATTTTTTGAAGTGAAATTTTGCTTTGTCTGGATCGAAGGCGCGCTGTTCGATGTCGTCTGAGAAGAGCGGGTAGGAGCCGTTGATCGGGAAGTCGTTGCCGACGCTGCCGTAGCCGCGCAGAATCTTCTCAACCATCTCTTCGCGGTTCATCGCGTATTTGAGCGCCAGGCGCAGATCGTTGTTGCTGAACGGATCGGTGTTGCAGTGCATGATGAACACATAGTGGCCGCGACCGCTGGCGTTCTGAATGGTCACACCCGGCACGCGCTTGACGAGATCGACGATCTTCGGCTCGACGCGGTTGATCATATGGACCTGGCCGGATTGCAGTGCTGCTGTGCGCGCGGTGGAATCGTTGATAACGACAATTTCAACCTGGTCGGCGTGGCCGCGACTGTCGTCCCAGTAGTCGGCGAATTTTTCACCGCCGTGGCGCACGCCTGGCTCGTTGACGCTGACTTTGTACGCGCCGGTACCGATACCGGCATCCGGTGCATCGGCGCCACCGTTGGGTTGAATGATCAGGTGGTAGTCTGCCAACAGATAGGGCAAGTCGGCGTTGGCGTCTGCCAGTGAGACGACGAGATTGTCACCATCTGCAGAGACCGATTCGATGCCGCGCATAATGCCGAGCGCGCCGGACTTGGTCTCTTCACCGGAGTGGCGCTGCAGGGTGGCGACCACGTCGTTGACGTCGAGTTCTTTGCCGTTGTGGAAAGTCACCCCTTTGCGGATACCGAATACCCACTTCTTGCCGCCATCGGCGCTTTCGACGGTCTCGGCCAGTCGTGGTGTCAGCTCGCCGCTGGCGGACACTTCAACCAGCGTATCGCCCCAGCAGCGGCCGAAGGTGAAGGGGACCTGGCTTGCGAAGGTTGCGGGATCGAGACTGTTGGTTGATTCACCGCCCTGCAGGCCGGCTTTGAGCAGCCCGCCCTTGACTGGCTCGGCTGCGTGTACGGCATTCGATAGCAGGGTGCCGGCGAATGGCAGGGCTATGCCGGTAGCGGTGGCGCGGGTGAGAAACTCGCGACGGTTGAGGGTGTTGGGGGTATCTGGGCTTTTCATTGTGGATTCCTTCGATCTTCCAGCGATTGATGGTGCCGCATGGTGCGCGTATACGGCGCGTCACTTGTCAGTCTACCTGACCCGACGGTCAATGACTTTATGTTAAACGCGTATTGTGTTGCTAAGTAGTTGATGCAGCAACTCAAGCGTCGTTCTTCAGCATCTGCGTGAGCTCCTCTACCGACACACTGGCAGCGCTGCCGGTGCCCTCCAGCAGGCTGTCTGCGAGGTCGCGCTTGTGACTGTGTAGCTGCACGATCTTGTCTTCGATGGTGTCTCTGACCACCAGCCGATAAATGGTGACCGGTCGCGACTGACCCATGCGATGGGCCCGATCTGAGGCCTGATCCTCAACCGCCGGGTTCCACCAGGGGTCCATGTGAATGACATAGTCAGCGGCGGTCAGGTTGAGCCCGGCACCGCCGGCCTTCAGGCTGATCAGAAACAGTTCGCCCAGGCCAGCCTGAAACGCGTCGACTGCGCGTTTGCGTTTGGCCGGCGTGGTCTTGCCATCCAGATACTGGTAGCGGATTTTTTGTGCGTCGAGGTATTCGCGTAGCAGGCTTAAGTGGCCGACGAACTGGCTGAACACCAGGCAGCGATGGCCGTTGCCGCGCAGTTCATCCACGATCTGCGCAAAAGCGCGTAGTTTGGCGCTGCCGACCGGTGGTTTGTCCAGCACCAGGCGCGGGTGGCAGGCGGCCTGGCGCAGTCGGGTGATTTCGGCCAGCACCTGGAATCGCTGCTCACGGCCGCTGTCGGGGAGCTGGGCAATTCGCGCCAGCGCTTTTTGCCGCAGCGCCTCGTAGAAAGCGCGCTCGTCGGTGTCTAATTCGATGAGCTGGGTGATGTCGGTGCGTGGCGGCAGCTCTGTCAGTACATCGCTTTTCAGTCGCCGCAGGATGAAGGGCCGAATCAGGGTCTTTAGCGCTTGCCTTGCGGTGGCGTCAGAGCGGGTCTCGATCGGGCCGGCAAAGCGTTCGTTGAACGAATCGGCCGAGCCGAGCAAACCGGGGTTGATGAACCGGAAAAGGTTCCACAGTTCACCGAGGTGGTTTTCGATGGGGGTGCCGGTGGTGATGATTCGACACTGGCCATTCAGCGACATGATCGCCCGCGAGCGCCGGGTATTGGCGTTTTTGAACGCCTGTGCCTCGTCGGCGATGATCGTTGCCCATTCAATGGTGCCAATGTCATCGATGGCCGATTGCATCAGGCCGTAGCTGCAGATAATCAGATCGTTGGCCGCGGCGTTTTGCAGCATGTGCGTACGATCGCCGCTGCCGAATCGCTGCGTGTTCAGCGACGGGGCGAACTTCGCCGCCTCTTCTATCCAGTTGTTGCAGACCGAAGTGGGCGCCAGTACCAGTGTTGGCCCAAGGGTAGCGCGATGTAGTATCAGCGCGAGCGTCTGCAAAGTTTTACCCAGGCCCATGTCATCGGCCAGACAGGCGCCGGCACCCCAGTGGGCAAGGCGGCACAGCCACTCAAAGCCCTCGCGCTGGTAGTCCCGCAGGGTGGTGTTGAGCGCGGCCGGTGGTTCAGGGTTGAGTGTCTGGGCCTCGCGTATTTGCTGTAACTGGTGTTGCCAGTGCTCGGGCGCGCTCACCTGCATGGCGTCTGTGGCGTCGTCGATGCCGGCGATCGCCAGCGGGTGGACGCATCCATCCGCAAGGGCTGCATCAATCGTTTCAAGCTGTTGTCGCAAGCGAGCGCTGAGCGCCAGAATGGTGCCATCGTCCAGCGTCAGGAAGCGACCTTGCGCGCTGCGCAGCATATCGATCAGCCGATCCATGTGCAGCGTTCGCTCGGCGTCGATGTGCAGCGCGCCGTCGATTTCGAACCAGTCGTGTTCATGACTGATCGACAGATGCATTTGATCGCTGTCGATTTCCGGCGTCATCGCAAGTGGTGCGCCGCGTGGCCAGCGCAGCACAAGTTGGTCGCCCAGTTGTTGCAGGCGACACAGTAACTCCATGGCCGCCTGCGGGTTGGGCAGCTCCCATTGCAATGTGGGGTTGTCGGGCAGTTGCAGTGTTTGCAGAAGCATTTCGCACTCGTGGTGTTCTGCGTCGGTATCGCGCCGGCTGCGATGGGTCTGGCCGTCGATCTGGGTGATCAGAATTCGCCTGCCACGGCCGGGTAGTACCGAAGGACCGTGCTCACCTAGCGGAAACAACATCAGGCAAACGCGCAAACCCTGTTGCAGGGGGGAGAGTTCGATAAAGGGCTGCCGGCTTGCCGGTACATCGGTGACGGCGCTGTCTTGTGGATGGTCGATATCGGATGAAATATCGATCAAAGGGGCCATGTTGCTGATCGAATTCAATAATCGATCACGCGCCTGTGCCGGTGCCTGTAGTCCATCGTTTGTCAGTGCGCCCGCAAGGTCCAGTTGGCTTTCGTTGTAGTGTGTGACTTGCAGGTGTGCCTCGTTGATCCATTCGAGGCTGAACGGGGCGAACTGTCGTGTCGACAGCTCGGGGAATGGCGTCATTCGTACCAGCACGCCATCGCCGTCGGGGAGTTCGGCAATCTCTACGGTTGGCTCTCGCAGCTCAATAGTCACCGGGGTCTCGGGGTCGGCGTCGGTGTAGAGGTGCGGATGCTTCGCAAGGATCTTCAGCTCACGTAGACGCGTGATAGTAAATTCGTGTTGTTCATCGAGATATTCGTAGCCGCGCGCCATTTCCTCTCCAATGGCGGCGCGCAATGCGGCATTGCCGGCCTCTGTGAACAGGGTTTCGTTTGCGTGGTTGATCAACGCGTGGAGTTTGAGTTTGCGGCCCTTGTTCCAGCGCCCTGAACGGCC
>CAZYDV010000432.1:0-4658 GCA_964646405.1 uncultured Granulosicoccaceae bacterium
CTAGTGCTCTGTCACCAATTTGCGCGCCGAGGTTGTACACCACCACCTCGATCGGGCCAACGTCGCGTTCGATGGAGGCAACCAGATTTTCAATGCGGTCTGGCTCGATGGCATTGAGCAGGTAGCCATTGGCAGAACCGCCAGTCGCCTGTATGTCCTCGACAAGCTTGTCGAGGCCCGCTTGGTCACTGCGTCTGCAAAGACAAGCGTGGTAGCCTTCGCGCGCAAAGCGCTTGCCTACGTTACCCCCGATGCCGGCACCGGCACCAATGATCAGGCATACAGGTTTCATGGTCTACCTTCGGGTTCATCCGTGGCAGCGAGCTGCTGCTTCAGGCGGTGCTCTGCCGATCTATCTTCAGCAACACGGCTGGTAAAAAGAAGAAATCTGCCGCCAGTGCCAGAAGAATCGTCACGGCGCTCAGGATACCCATTTCGGCGTTGACCTTAAAGCCCGATGCGTACAGTACGGCAAAGCCCGCTACCAGTGCGGCGCTGGTGATCCACAGTGCCACGCCCACGGTGCGAAAGGTATGTTTGATCGCCTCTTCCGGCTGCATGCCGCGCTCGCGGCGCGCGCGCAGGTAGCGCGCCAAAAAATGAACCGTGTCGTCGACGACGATACCCAGCGTGATAGCCACCACCACGGCGACCGACAGCCCCACCTGGCCAACCAGATAGCCCCAGATGCCCAGCGCCATGAAAGCGGGCACCAGATTGGGAATCAGGCTGACCAGCCCAAAGCGCAGGCTTCGAAGCGCGAGAATCAGTATCAGTGAAATGACAAACAGCGCCAGCAACGAGCCAAACAGCATGGAGTTGATATTGCGCTCGGAGATGTAGGCGAAAATCATCGACAGTCCGCTGCCTTCGGCCTGCATTTGTGGTGCGTTGTCGCGCAACCATTGTTCTGCGCGGGTATTGAGATCGCGCAGGTCGGCCGAGGTTGCCTCCTGCAGCAGCGTGACCACGCGGCTGTTGGATTTGGATACGTCAATCGTGTTGTTGAGATCGAGCCCGTAGGGCAGCGACATCTCGTACATGAGCAGGTACTGGGCGGCAAGCTCACGCGATTCCGGCACGCGGTGATAGGCGTCGTCGTCGCCGTGCATACTCTTGTTGAGATCTTTCATCACCTGAGTGATGGCACCGACGTTGGTGACCTTGGGCTGCTGGCGCAGCCAGTCGCTAAAGCGCTCAACATTGCGCAGATACTCCGGATCGCTGACACCGCCCTCACTGCCGGCGGGCAGCGAGAATTCGATCATGTTCATGCCCGTGAGACGTTGCTCGATAAAATCGGTGTGGCGGCGTACCTCGAAACGATCGCTGAAATACTGCAGGAAGTTGTCATCCAGCGTGATGCGTGTCATGCCGGCGCTGAGTACCAGGATGGCGCAACCGACAATCCAGAACAGCTTGCGGCTGTGGCGAACCACGAACCCGCCCAGTGCCTCCATGAACCCTGTCAGCCAGCCTTCGTTCTTAGGCGCTTTGATGTTGACCAGAGCGAGAATTGCGGGCAACAGTGTCACAGCCAGTACAAAGCTTGCGAACACACCGGTAGCGACAATATTGCCAAGCAACTGAAACGGCGGTGAATCAGAAAAATTCAACGTCAGAAAACCGATCGCCGTGGTCGCGCTGGTGATGAATACGGGCACCATGTTGACCCGCAGCGATTCGACAATCGCAGCCTTTCGTTGCCAGCCTTCTGCCAGCCGTTGCCGCATCGATGCGACGATGTGCACACAGTGCGCGATCGACAGGGTCATAATCACGACCGGGGCCGATGTCGTACCGGCGTTCAGCACCGCACCCGCCCAGCCTGACAGTCCCATTGCGATGCCGACTGAAATACCCATCAGCACCAACACGCAGACTGTCGCCCAGGCAGTGCGCAGCGACACGCCAACGATCAGCAGAATCAGACCGAACATGAAGGGCACCAGCTTGGCCGATTCACTGGCCGGTATTTCCGCAAACGCCACATCGAAAATGGCGCCGCCGGTCAGGTAGAAATTGACATCCGGATACTGTTCTTTGAATTCGGCCACCATGCTGCGGGTGGCTTCGACAATCTCGAATACTGCGTCGGTGTTGTCCTCGGGTTTTAGGATCGTGACGTTCAGACCCGTGACGCTCGCATCGCCAGACACCAGCCGATTGACCAAAAACGGTTTTGACATCGCTACGCGCTTAACCTCGGCGGCATAGTCTTCGGTTAGCGATGCTTCACTCTGTATCAGATCGGTGACCAGCAGGTCATCGCCGTCGGCTCTCGTGTGTTGAAAATTCGTCAGTGAATCGACTCTGCTGGAGTAGGGCGTCTGCCAGGCCTGCTCGGTCATGTCCAGTGCGAGCTGCAAGATTCTGGGAGCAAACACATCACCGGACTGAGGTTCGATCGCAATGAAGATGTTGTCGGTTTTGGTGTAGGTATCTTCGAGGTATTCCAGCGCCAGTAACTCAGGGTTGTTTTCGCCAAAAAACACCCGATTGTCCGGGTTGTTCTGCAAGTGCTGCGCGCCACTCATCGCGGCCAGTGACAGCACTAGAACGACCAGTAACACCAGCCATGGATGCGACACAACCCAGCTGCCATAGGCGTAGGGTGCGGCATTCGATTGCGCACCGTTTTCAGTGTGCGGATGGGTCAAACTTCACCTCGGGGGATGGTTGGTGGTGAACCGCGTTACAGGAGTGGCGGGCCGATGAATATTAACCGAAGAACTGTTCGGCCCTTTGCAATTTTACTCTCACATTTGGCAGCTTCAATAACACGATGGAATATGTTGCTGGTATAAGCGCCAGTTGCACAAGTGAGCACAAGCCAGCTATAGGAAATCGAAGGATATATGTTGGTCGCTTTCGACTGTTCGATTGGTGTCTGGCGACTCGTGCAGAGTGCTTGATTGCGACGAATTCGATAAACGTGCCAGGGTACTGCCGGAGATACGGATGGTGTAAATCGGGTGTAGACAACGCCGTTTGCCGGTGCATCGTTCGCGGTGTTTGTCGCGCGGGTTGTGGTTGGGGATTGCTGTGTGTGGGTTGTGGGAAGGCAGGTTGGGGTTGTTTGGATTGCCTTGCTAACGCGGTGGGTTTCCTGGTTGGGCGTTGTTGTGCTCGGAAGGTAGCCCGATGTGTGAATGAGGTGTCTGGACTTGGCCTCGCTTACGCGTCGGGTTTTCTACGGGGCTTTGATCGTGGGGTGGTGGCGCGGAGGTTTGTGAGGTCTGTGAGATTGCCTTGCTAACGCGGCGGGTTTCCTGGTTGGGGGTTGTTGAGCTCCGAAGGTAGCCTGACGCGTGAGTGAGGTGTCTGGACTTTGCCTCGCTAACGCGTCGGGTTTTCTTTGGATCGTGGGGTGGTAACCCGACGCGTGAGCGAGGTATCTGGACTTGGCCTTGCTAACGCGTCGGGTTTTCTCTGGGGCTTTGGTCGCGCGACAGTGTGTGCGGTCTGTGTAACTTGCCGCTTTGCCTCAGGCGATTTCGAACAATCCGGCTGCACCCATGCCACCACCGATGCACATGGTCACTACTACAAGCCGGGCACCGCGGCGTTTGCCTTCAATCAATGCGTGACCCGTCAGACGCTGGCCGCTCATGCCGTAGGGATGACCCACCGCGATCGCGCCGCCATTGACGTTTAACCTGTCGGCTGGAATGCCCAGCTTGTCGCGGCAGTAGATCACCTGGACGGCAAACGCTTCGTTTAGCTCCCACAGGTCGATGTCGGCAACTGTTTTACCGGTGCGCGCCAGCAGTTTGGGTACGGCGTAGGCCGGGCCTATGCCCATCTCATCCGGTTCGCAACCGGCGACCGCAAAGCCACGGAAAATACCCAGTGGATTCAAACCCTGTTTTTCGGCCATCTTACTGTCCATCACCACGCAGGCGCCGGCGCCATCGGAAAACTGGCTCGCGTTGCCGGCGGCAATCACGCCGCCGGGCAGCGCGGGGCGGATCTTCGAGACACCTTCTATCGTGGTGTCTTCGCGGCGGCCTTCGTCGTCGTCGAGGGTGACCTCTCGCGTCAACAGTTGGCGGGTGCTTTTGTCTGCGACCGCCGCACGCACGGTGATGGGTGCAATCTCGTCGCGAAACAAACCCGCTTTGGCCGCCGCGCAAGCGCGCTGTTGGCTTTGCACGCCGTATTCGTCCTGGACGTCGCGCGAAATGTTGTAGCGTTTGGCCACTTGTTCTGCGGTTTGCAGCATCGACCAATAGACTTCCGGTTTGGTTTTCTTCAGGCTTTTATCCTGAATCATGTGGCGATTGCTTTCGTTTTGCACACACGAGATCGATTCCAGTCCGCCAGCGACAAACACATCGCCCTCATCGGCGATGACGCGTTGTGCCGCCATGGCGATTGTCTGTAAGCCAGATGAGCAAAAACGGTTGACGGTCATGCCGGCAGTGCTGACCGGACAGCCCGCCGCCAGCGCCACCTGGCGTGCAATGTTAGCGCCGGTCGCACCCTCGGGTGTGGCACAGCCCATCATCACGTCCTCGACCTGATCGGGCTGGATACCGGCGCGCTCGATCGCGGCGCGGGTAACGTGTCCGCCCATGGTTGCGCCATGGGTCATGTTCAGGGCGCCGCGCCAGCTCTTGGCAAGGCCGGTCCTGGCAGTGGATACGATGACAGCT
>CAZYDV010000433.1:0-4624 GCA_964646405.1 uncultured Granulosicoccaceae bacterium
ACGCGCGCGGGCTCGCACGCACTGGATGAGCAAGCGGCGGCCAAACGCGATGCCATCATAGTAGAGCGTTTGCGCAAAGCCGGCTTTGTCATTGTCGGCAAAACCAACATGACTGAATTTGCCTATTCCGGGCTTGGCATCAACGCGCACTTCAATACTCCGGCAAGCCCCTGGGATCGCGAGCGACGATTGATCCCCGGCGGCTCAAGTTCGGGCGCGGCTGTCTCGGTATCGGACGATATGGCCGCCGGCGCGATCGGCACCGACACGGGTGGCTCCACCCGGATACCGGCGGCACTCTGCGGCATTACCGGCTTCAAGCCTACACAGGCGAGAATTCCACTCGATGGCTGCACGCCGTTGTCCAGCTCGCTCGATTCGATTGGCCCGCTGGCCAACACCGTCACCTGCTGCTCGGTGCTCGATTCGATCATGGCCGGCGGCAGTGGCGAGGTCGAGGAGCCGTTTCCTCAGGTGGGTCTGCGGCTCGGCGTCCTCGAAGGCATTGCCACAGAAGAACTCGACTCCGAAGTCGCCGACGCGTATCGCGGTACACTCAATCGCCTGGCAAAACGCGGTGTGATGATGAAAACAATCACCCTGCCGGAACTGGAAGCCTACTCGGCGCATGTAAATCGCGGCGCATTGATCGGCGGCGAGGCCTATGCCTGGCACCGCGCGTTACTTGAGGCGAGACGCGATTTTTACGACCCGTGGGTGAGAGAGCGAATAGAAGCCTGCGAAACATTCAGTGCGGCTGATTATGTCGACACCGTCAATCGGCGGGCGAGCTGTCGACAGTCGACCGCGCAGCGCACAGAGGCGTTCGATGCAGTGGTGCTGCCAACCGTACCACTGCTGGCGCGCCCGATCACCGAGATGCAGGCCGATGCCGATGAATCGCGACGCTGCAATCTGCTGTACCTGCGCAATACCTCGATTGCCAATACGCTGGATGCACCGGCAATATCCATCCCCTGTCAGTCTTCAGGCAGCGCGCCGGTGGGCCTGATGCTGCTTGGCCACCACGCGCGCGACCGTCAGCTATTATCTATTGCGCAAAGCCTGGAAGGCATCATTCGCCTCGATTGATCGAGGCTTCACCCGGGAGAAAGCAGCCATGCAAACCGTCGATTTCACCGCAATGAAAGACGGCACTCGTCAGGACTACGAATTTCTGCGTGAGCAGGAGCACCAATTTGTCTCGATGACACCACAACGCATCATGCGAGAACTTGCCGCGCAGGCAGAGGACACTATAGGCGGCTACAAGATCACACGGCTTGAACACGGCCTGCAATCAGCCAGTCGCGCCGAACGCGAAGGCGCCGATGTTGACTGGATTGTCGCCACCCTCGTCCACGACATCGGCGATGGACTGGCCCCACAGAACCACGATCGCATGGCCGCCGAAATCGTGCGCCCGTTCGTGCGCGAGGAAGTCACCTGGGTGGTCGAGCATCACGGGGTATTCCAGATGGTCTACTACGCTCATCACTACGGCTGGGACCAATTCGAGCGCGAGAAATACAAGGAAAATCCCTACTATCAGTCCTGCGTCGATTTTTGCGAGCGCTGGGATCAGTCTTCATTCGATCCCGACTACCCCTCCTTCGATCTCGACCACTTCGAACCGATGGTGGCAGAGGTATTTAGCCGCAAGGCGTATGCGCCTGAAGTCATCCAGAGCGGCATCTGCAAGGGGCTGCCTGCGCTTGCCACCTGAGAATTCGGGCGGGCTTAAGTCTTCTGCGATCAGCTCGGTGCATTTTTTCGCTGTAATGCCGCCACCCTCAAGCATAGAGTCACCTTGAGAACGTCAATGAACCAGATAGTCAGCCTGTTTCTGAAAGGCCTTGCGATGGGTGCGGCAAACGTCATTCCAGGCGTGTCCGGCGGCACCATTGCGTTGATCACAGGCATCTACGAGCGACTGATCAACGCCATCAAATCGGTTGATCACCGCGCGTTGAAGTTGCTGTTGCAAATACGTTTTGCAGACTTCTGGCGCACGATCGACGGCACCTTCCTGGCGTCACTGTTCGCCGGGATAGCGGTCAGTATCATCAGTCTCGCCAAGCTACTTGAGTTTCTGCTCGAGCACTACGAATCCCATACCATGGCGTTCTTCTTTGGTCTGATCCTGCTGTCGATCGTGTTTGTTGGCAAAACCGTAGAGAAATGGAATGCCGGCGCCATCATAATGCTGATTCTCGGCACCGCGGTAGCCATCTCGGTCGCGCTGCTGGCACCTGCCAGCGAAGACAGCTCGTTCTTTTACGTATTTCTGTGCGGTATCGTCGCGATCTGCAGCATGATTTTGCCGGGCCTTTCTGGTTCATTCATCTTGATTATCATGGGCAATTACGCGCTGATTCTGGCGGCCATCGGTAACGCTGACATGTCCATTCTCGTGCCGCTGGCACTTGGATGCGGATTCGGGCTGATCGCCTTCTCACATCTGCTGGCCTGGATTTTTAAACACTTTCGGGACCAGACCATCGCACTGATGACCGGATTCATTCTCGGTTCACTGGCCATCATTTGGCCCTGGAAGACCGCCAACATCGAGATCATCGCGCGCCAGGACAAGCCCGACAAAGAACTGGTGACGGGCTACGATTGGGCCCTGCCGAGCTTCACTGAGCTGGCGACCTGGCACGCCCTGATACTGGTTGCCGTCGGGGCGGTGACCATATGGGCAATCGAGAAATTTGCCGGTAGCAGACCAAGCGGCGAACTGGCGGCAAAGTAGCCCAAAAGGCCTGATCCAAGCCACCGGTAAGGGCATGCGTTCACACGGTCAACGCACGTGCCAGTGGCTGTTCAGGTATAGCCGACATCGCCCCCGGGTACGACAGATGCACTATGAACAACTATCCGACAAGCCACTGATAAAAGTGACAGACTTCGATCTGTAGCTGGTACTGCAACACGTTTTACAAACCGCGATGTGACCTGTTTCTAGGCCTGACAATAATTCCGGACAGCCGCTTCCACTGCCCAATCGAATATGTTTAGACTGCTCGCCAACGAGGAGTCCGATGAACGAATTCGACACACTGGCAGAGCGCTACAGACGATACCGAGCGGTCCACAAATACGACCGCTGGCTGCGCTTTTGGATACTGGACAGCGTGCTGTTCCTGATCAAACTCGCAGTTATTGTGATCGCGTTTTTGACTCTGGTGCACTTCACGCCGCAAGTTCCCGCTTATTTCAAAAGCCTGGTGGCGCAGTCCCAGGGTGAACCGCCTGAGCAACGGATAACCGCAACCAACGCCGCACCGGACAGCGCAATCCAGGGACTTGAAGGTGCCGCCACGCACAGCGTTGAGCTAGAGCAAAAGACAGTAATTCCGGCAAGCCTCGAACCCGAAAACATACAGCCCAGCCTGCCGGCATGGCAGCTGGTGACCATAGCGGTGAGTCGCGCCAACCTGCGTGAGCAACCCACGACGCAATCACCGGTACTGGGTCAACTGGCCAGAGGCAATACGCTGACCCTTTTCGACGTGTCTGGCAAATGGGCTCAAGTGGCGACCAACGACGAGCGTGGCATCTCGGGATACGTTCATGTATCGCTACTTGAAGAACGTGAGGATCAACTGCTGAGAAAGTCCGTCTCTCCCTGACACGATCCATCGATCAGCCTCAAAGCGACGGGCGAATAGTTCAAAGCCCGTCGTGCGCCACCCGAAAGCCCACTCCACCATCACGAAAACCGCTGACTTCACGCCCGCGATAGGCTGATCGCGCGAACTCAGCCGTGTTGTACCACGAGCCCCCTCGCAGCACTCGACGCTCACAGTTATCGCGGATATACGCTGCACCCTCCCCGTTCGCGTGGCGATAGTTTTCCCGCCAGCAATCGAGCACCCACTCCCAGACATTGCCGTGAGTATCGAACAGACCGAAATCGTTCGCCGCGTAGCTGCCGACCGGCAGTGGCTCCGCGTGATCTGCCACGTCGCACCCCACACAATTGGCGCCCTGAAGCGTCTCGCCCGAAAAAAACGGTGTCGTCGTGCTGGCCCTGGCGGCGTACTCCCATTCCGCCTCGCTGGGTAATCGATAGGCATGCCCGGTTTTGCTCGCCAGCCACGCCGCATAGCCGGCAGCGTCGTGCCAGTTCACCCCGGTGACTGGCATGCTGTCGCGATCACTGGCAATTTCCGGCATTTTGACGCCTGCATCGAGCGCATACCGTCGATACTGGGCCACTGTGACTTCGTGTCGTGAGAGACTGAAAGCCGACAACTGAACCTGATGACGCGGCAACTCAACCGGCAGTCTGCCCCCCATCTCGAATGAGCCAGCCGGTATGGCGACCATCTGCGGGTAGCGCGCGTCGCCATCCTGGCGCCAGACCTGAGTGGGCTCAACCGGTGTGTTCACCTGATTTTCGCCTGTTGCAGCGCCTGTAGTGGATGGCTGCTCCGTTGGTTGATTGGCAACAGGCTGGGATGCGGGTGGACGGGAATCGGCCGCAGCAGCGGCTTCATCCTGCGGTTTGGGTGCAGGTGTTTGCGAGGAGGCCAGCGGTCCGTCTACAGGCTCGGGCTGCGCCGCATCGCTCGCGAGCAACTGACTGGCGGTGCGCTCAACCGCCGCTGATCCGGGT
>CAZYDV010000434.1:0-4618 GCA_964646405.1 uncultured Granulosicoccaceae bacterium
CATAAATGTTGAAGACGCCAAACTGCATACTGGCGACCGCGGTATCGTCTTCCGGGGCTCTTGCCACACGCACCACGTCGTGAACTCGGGGGCGCCGGTCGTCGTCGCGATTGACGTACAGCTCACCCCCGAGTATCGCAAAGCCGACACCGGCTTTTTCCAGTATTTCTGCAGCCTCGGCGTGAAAGGGTGCACCGGTGCGAATGGTGCCACCGGGGTTAATCGTGAAGACTTCGCCGGCGTTGTACACCAGGCAGGTAAACTCACCGTCAATCTTGCGGCTAATGTGATAATCGCCGGATGGAATCTTGCGTTTAACCGAGTCGCGATCGACGGCCATTGTCATCTGGCCCAGTTGGCGTCTGCGCATACGCACGCGTTGCAACAGCGCCTGATCCAACAACGCATCAGCCGAGCCTGTACGGTAGTCTCCCACCCTTTGTTTGAGCAGGCTTTGATCCAGTAGTTTCATCCTCTGCTCCACGGGTGGCTTGTACTGGCTCCAGTTGTCGTGTATTTCACGATGTTTTTCCGCTTTTGCTGCTTTTCTTTTTGCCACTTTTCTTTTTGCTGCTTTTCTTTTTGGGGCTGGCTTTGTCAGCTTTGCTGGTCATTTGACTGACCGCCATCGATACTTCGGCGCGCAGGTTGTCCGCTGCGGCCACGGCGGCCAGCAGACGGCGACGAGAGCCGACCGGGATGTCCAGTTCTTTCAAGTCATCGTCGGTGAGTTCAGGCAACACGTCGACGTCAATTTCGTTCTTGATAAAGAGTTCGAGGTATTTGCCCATTCGTATGCTCTTCAGCCACACCCCGAGGTCGTCGCTGGACACCGCCGTGTTTTGGCTGGCGTCGACCTTTTCAGGCGCTTTCGCGTTGGACGGCTTGTCGTCATTGGGCGTTTTCGAGTCTGCCGTCTCGGTTGATTTAGTTTTGCCGGATTTTGACGTCGATTTCTTTTTCTCAAGGGCCTGCTCCTTCGAGGCCTGTTCCTTCGAGGCGTGTGGCTTGCGACGGGGCTTTGCAGTGTCGAGTTCTACAGAGTCCTCATCTTTTTGCTGCAGGCTGTCGGGCAGTTTCAACTCCATATTGGACAGATGGAGTAACAGAATGTACCGATCTTTCTGAACTCTGCCTTCGAGAAAACCACGATATGGAATACTGCCGCGCCTGAAGACCAGCGGATCGCGACCCTTGCCGCCGCCGCCGAGCATCATCATCGAATCGGACTCTGCCAGCTCTTTTGCCATACCGTACAGAAAATCGTATGTGAGGCCGTTGATGTGCACGATTTGCAGTTTGGTGGTAAACAGAAAGCGCGTGGCAGCTTCGCGTCTGCTGACCTTGCGACCGCTCCAGGTCAGCGGTATATCGCTGTCAACGTTGGGTTCGGCGCGTTGGCGCGGACGTCGTTCGCGCAGTTCGCCATCCGGTGCACGGACATTGTCGAACTGCTCGATGCGGTAGACAATGCCATCGTCCGAATTGACATAGACCCGCGATACGCCCCACAGGAACAGCCCGCATTTTTCGATATCCACCTCGGGATTGTCATCGATAAGCTGCAGTGCCAGCTTTTCGTTGTCGCCCTTGTGACGAGCGACCAGTGCGTCGTAGTCGCGATCGATCGAGGCCTTGAGTATCTTGCGGGTATAGGCACTGTTTCCCTTGGCGTCGACTAATCTGATGTCGTCGGCTACCGTGGTGGATTCCGCCTTGACCACGGCGTCTCTTTTACGGCTATCGGTAAGATTGATATTGGGCACGTATTAACTCCCCGGCCGACAGGCCGGCAGCGTGTTAGAGCATGTCGAAGTCAAAACCTTCTTCATCGTCGTCGTCTGCGTCGGCATTGGCGGTGGAAACGGCGGCCTGTTCAAGACCGGTGAAATCTATCTGCGCTGCGGTACCGACCAGCATCCAGATGTTGTCGTCCCTGTCGGCGATGATAAAAGCCGGGTCCGGTGATACACCTGCCCGATACAGAAATTCGAACTGGAAAATAGTGCCCGCCTGAAGTTGTTCGAGCAGTTTCGGGTCGAAACCGTCCTCGCATTCGAGCGAATAGCTCAGCCGAATACTGTGATCGAGAAAAGTCGATAGATCTGCCTTGTGGTGCAATTCAATCGGCGCGTCAAAGCTGGATGGTAACGTGGGTAACTCTTCGCCGTCGAGGTTCATGGGCACCAGATCGCCGCGCTCGATCCATTCGCCATCCGGGTTCAAATAGCCTGATGCGGTGCCACCATTGGGAATCAATGTTTTACCGTCGTTGGCCAGTGTAGCCAGTGAGCAGCGATTGCCCTCGGCATCGATGGTTTCGATATCCACTGATCCATAGAGTTTGGTGCGGTCGACCTTGTTCAGCTCGCAACTGAAGTGGGACTCGCCAAATTCGAATTCCAGCTCACGTGGCATGTTGCATCACCCCTTTCAGTTGCACAGTCGCTCAACCGCCTCGGTAGCGGCGTCGTAGGCGGCGATGCCGTGATCGAGTGGTGTGCAGGGAACCGCTCGATCGTCAATGTAGGCGAGCGCCGGTGGTTTTCCATCGCCGCTGTGAATGCGGTGATAGCTGATACCGTGTTCCTGCAGCCAGCCTTCAATCATTTTTAACGTCGCCTGCTTGCGCTTTGCATTCGGCTTTTCCAGTGCCAGTCGCGCCGTCAGAATGACGACGTCGGCGTATTGCGACAGCTGCTGGCAAAACTCGATTGCGCCATCGATCGGTGCGCCAATGGAGTCGAGTCCGGGTTGGCGGTGGGCCAGCACGCCATCGAGGTCGACGCAGACACTGGGGCGGCCGCGGCGTGTGTAGTTGCGTTTGCGATCGCTGGCCTTTTTGGGGCTGGCCGCGACGCTTGCTTTCTTAGATCTGATTGTGGTGCGTGAATGCTTCTTCGGGGCCACAGTTGCTGGCGGGGGCGGGCCTGGTACGCATTGCAACATCGCATCGACGGCAGCGTGTCCGGACAGCCAGGGGTCATCGAGCCACTCGTCGCCGCTCCACAGGGTGGCGTAGTGGTCGCGAGTATGGTGCAGACCCGGCAATCTGAACCATGGGCCAAGACTGTCGGGTTTGAATTTTTTTGGGAAGGTTTCAGGCTCTTCGCTAAGATTGTTTTCTTCCCAGGTGGAGACAATCGACCAGGCGAAAGCAAACACCTGCTCAGCCGGTGCCGGCTTTTCGAACAGAACCCACAAGTGATATCCACCATTGCCATTGCTGTCGAACAGCAGTGGGTCGTATCCCAGCGACTGCAGCTTTCGCCACCAGTTGATTGCGCCCACCAGATTTCGCCTGGCGTGCTCCTCGGCGCCGACCTTGTCGCTGTCGTGCATATCGATGTCTATGCCCAGCCACAGGCAGGTGTCCTCGCGGCTTTTGGCGTGCAGACCGATAATTTGAGGTCGGTGTTTGTGGCGGCTTGAAAAGTGTCGGGTGAGTTTGTCTATCGTGACCATATCGGGTCCGCGCTTGCTGGCTACCGGCAACGTCATCGCCTTGTAACTTCGCCCCAGTTTTTTTTGCTCGCCCGGCGTCAGTGCGGCATATTGGCCCCACACATCCTTGCGATTAACCAGCCGCAACATTGCCCATTCGGCAAGCTCTCGAGCGCGCTCTTTCCATTCATCGCAGACGATTTCGTGGTGACTGGCCATTTTTTATCGGAGCGCTTGTGGGCTCGCTTTTTAGTTAGCACTAGATCTGGTGGCGATGGTGCGCAGGCGAACCGGCGCATGTCGTCGCTGCCTTGTCTGAACAACTGTAGTGTGCCTGCGCGCAGTTTTTCTATACGTATAAGTAAACAATAGGCTGATTGAGTGCACAGATAGTGGTGAAATTTTGCCTATCGGCTTGCCGGGGCGGTCGCCCGACAAAGGGCTTGTTGGATGAAGGAATGACTTGAACGAACAGACCATCCAACGTAAATTGAGCAGCACTTCAACACGGGGAATTGCAATGCTCGATCTGGAGCGAGATGCCGTTGGTGAGCGCGAGTCGATCTATCAGCCCGAACAGTCCGGGCTCGAATTTCCTCAACTACCTGAGTTTGCCTCGCCTGCGGAGCAGCGCGACCATCTCAAACGACAGCTCGCGATCGCCTGCCGGGTGTTCGACCGTTACGGTTTCGATTACGGATTCGCCGGTCATATATCGATCCGCGATCCGGAACACTCCGACCTTTACTGGACCAACCCGATGGCGGTGCCCTTCTCGCAGGTGTCGGTGGGCAACCTGATACTGGTTGATCACGAGGGCAAAGTGGTCGAGGGTCGCCACTCAGTCAATCAGGCAGGGTTTATCCTGCATGCCAATGTGCACGAGGCGAATCCGGATATCGTGGCGATGTGTCACGCGCACACGGTATACGGGACGGCCTACGCAGCTTTGGGTAAGGAGTTGCCGGCCGTGACGCAGGATGCCTGTGCGTTCTTCGAGAATCACGCCGTGGTCAACGATGAAGGTGGCGCGGTCGCAGTGAAGCAGGGGCAGGGCAGTGGCGTGGTCCAGGCGTTTGCCGACAATCGGGCGGTGATCCATCAGAATCACGGACTCCTGACGGCCAGCCGGCACAGTGTCGATGATGCGGCATTCTGGTTCATTGCGCTGGAG
>CAZYDV010000435.1:0-4594 GCA_964646405.1 uncultured Granulosicoccaceae bacterium
GGCCCGAATATTAACCTGCTCGTCGGCTCGGTGCCGTGCGGTGATGGCCGAATCGTGTGTCAGCACATCGGTGAAATCTTCCAGCGGGGCTTTCATCGCGGGCACACACCGCGACAACACGCCGGACAACTTTTTCAAAAACCGATTGACTGCAATGGCGTTTGCCCAGTACGGGGAGGAGAAAATGTATCCACGAATATCTTCAGCCTGCGATTGCAATTCGAGCGCCGGGTTCATCTGCCTGCACAATTGCAAACCAAAGTGCGCACCGATAAGGCCGCCCATGGAATGACCCATAATAAATACCGGTAAACCCGGCCACCACTGCCGAACCTGCCTGACCATCAGATCCAGATCCAGCACGAAGTCGGAAAATCGATCGATATGCACCCTTCTCTGCTCGCTGTGACCCCGCAGTTGAAAACTGACGGTCGTCCACCCCTGTGCCTTGAAGTGCAACGCCGGAGTGACAAAATCACCGGCGTGAGCCAGCCCACCGTGAACACCGATCAGGATGCCCCGCGGATCGGGCGCATCCCAAACAGGTACCCGACGATCAACGCCATCAGCACAGCGAAGTGCTTCTATTCTGTCTGCCTGAAAACGGTCAGTCATCTGCCTTACCTGCTCAGTCCAGCGGGCAGTGTACTGTAACCGCGGGACCGCATGAACGAATTGCGCACCCACGTTGCAGAGCGAACACACGTCCCGGGCCAGTCAACGCGACAGGTATGATGAGAGACGCTAACCAGCAGTTACAGCAGCCGCCGTATCGTCCGCCGCCCCGTAAAGAAAAGAACTGAGATGACCAACGCCTCGCTCGTCGAATACGATGTTTCCGATCATATCGCACAGATCACACTGGACCGGCCGCCAGCCAATGCCTTTAGTATCGATTTTCTGGATCAGATTCTCGATGCCCTGCGCCGCGCATCTGATAATAAAAACGTAAGGGCCGTTATGCTGCGCAGCGCATTGCCCGGCATATTCTGCGCCGGCCTCGATCTCGACATCCTGATCGGCAAGACCAGCATGGAGGTACGGGAGTTTCTTGAAAAGCTCTACATTGATCTGTGGG
Organism: uncultured Granulosicoccaceae bacterium; assembly: GCA_964646405.1. GTDB lineage: Bacteria > Pseudomonadota > Gammaproteobacteria > Granulosicoccales > Granulosicoccaceae > CAKZSB01. The sequence goes on from CAZYDV010000435.1 coordinate 1,079, forward strand.
ATATTCAATACAACATGGGCAAGCCAAGCATTGCGCTGGTCAATGGCGCGGCGCGCGGTGGCGGCATGACACTGGCAATCTCCTGCGATGTGATCATGGCATCCAATTCTGCCACCTTTGGTTACCCGGAAATCGATCTGGGCCTGTTGCCGGCCATTCATTTCACCCACCTGCCACTGATTATCGGCCGATACCGGGCCTATGATCTGTTGTTCACGGGCCGAACCTTTCCAGCCAGTGAAGCAGCGTCCATGGGGCTGGTCAGCCGGGTCGTGGCCGGCGATGACCTGTTTAATGAATCACTCAAGCTTGCAAACACGCTTGCGCAAAAATCGCCTGTAGTAATGCGCCTGGGCAGAGCGGCGTTTATGCGCACTAACGATCTGGACTATCGCCGCGGGGTTGCCGTCGCGGTGGAGGATTTTTGCAATGCGGCGACTACCGCAGATGCCCAGGAGGGACTGAAAGCATTTCTGGAAAAGCGCAAGCCGACGTGGAGTAGCTAACGGTAATGTTCACTGCCGCTTGCAGTATGTTTCCAGTCGCTTATTGAACGCCTCGGTAGCTGCTATTCTCAATGGTAAGGCCGCATACTTCGCCACCGCTTTAACCAGGGGATACCGCTGGTGAAATCCGCTATTACCCCGCCGCTGGCACTACTATCCAGCGTGCTGATACTCACACTCAGCCACGGCTTGATGGTCGTTTTGCTGCCTGTGCATTTGAGTGTCAAAGGCGTACAGACAGACACCATTGGTCTGGTCCTGTCACTCTATGCGGTGGGCATGCTGCTCGGCGGACTCTATAACAACGCCTTGCTGAAAAGAGCGGGCCATATCCGCGTGTTCGCCTGCACCGCTGCTTTGGTCGCCGTATCGATACTCGCATGCGGTCTGTCGGCCAATCCGATCCTGTGGGGGGTGATGCGACTGCTGAACGGTTTTGCCATTTCAGTGTCCATGGCAGTCATCGATCACTGGCTGAGCGAAAGTGCCACAGAGAATACCCGCGGGCAACTGCTCGCGGCTAATCAGATGGTGATTACCGGCGGTATGTTTACCGGGCAATTTATGTTTAATCTGGCACCGCCCGAGTCAAACACCCTGTTTATTGTCGGCGGCATGCTGGCCAGCCTGGCATTGGTACCCATGGCACTCAGTCGACGCACGGGGCCGGTTATCTCTGAAGACGCGGCGATGGGTTTAAAAGACGTTTTCGAGCGATCGCCACTGGGTATGGTGGGCTGTTTTTTTGCCGGACTGCTGTTGTGGTCGATGCTGGGTATGCTGCCGGTTTACGGTGCAGCGCACGGTATTTCAGGTTTCGAACTGACGCTGCTCAGCGGAGCCGCCATTCTGGGCTCATTCCTAATGCAGTTCCCGGTCGGCTATTTGTCCGATCGCTACGATCGTCGAACCATAACTGCCGTACTGGTTTTCATCTCGCTGCTGGCAAGCCTGGCATCACCGACTGCACTGGCCACACACCTGTGGCTGTTGCTGTTGCTCATCGCGATCAGTGCCGGGGTGTTTGGCTCACTCTACGCGATCAGTATTTCGCAAACCTTCGACAGCTTAAAACAATCTGAAATGGGCGCGGCAATGGGACCGCTGGTGATGGTCTATGCGATGGGTGCTATCGCAGCGCCGCTGATGAGCTCCAATTTAATGCAATTCGCCGGTCCCGATTCGCTGTTCTATCTACTCTTCGCACTGCAGATTCTGTTGCTGGGTTACATTGTCTATCGCATGCGACAGCGCGATGCGCTGCCGGTAGAACAACAGGAAGCTTACGTCTTGCAAAGCGCCCTGGGCGGCGTCGGGGTTGAACTCGACCCGCGCACGGAATTCAATGAAATCGAGCAACCGCTGAGCGCCGGTGCTGATATCGCGGTGATTCTGGCGCTCAGTGAACCAGAAACAGCGATTGGCCTGGCCACTGATCTCGTTGAAGCCAATCCCGAAGAGCTACTGTCGCTGGCCTACGCCATGGCGCAGATTGAGGGCGTGGACAGCAAGGAACTGATGGATGCCATGAGCCGGGTTGTGCCAGAGCGACGCACCGAAATTGCGGAGGCCATTGCCCGCGCCTGGCCGGAAGGGGCTACTGATATTGTCACCTGGCTGCTGGATGAAGGCACCAGCGACGCACACGAGGCGATTGCCGGCATTGCCCAGGCCGTTCCGGAAAGAGGTTCGGAAATCATCGAAGCGGCTATCGAGCAATTCAGTGAAGTCGATGCCGAGCCTTCCGTGGTGCAGGATTTTGTCGAGAGCTACGTCGAGACGATTGGCGATCACGTCGACAACCTGCGCCCGGCAGATCGCGAGGACGACAACTCAGGCGAGCACCTGGCTGAAGTCTACGCCGCCGTGACAGAAGCCATGCCGGAACAATCGGTAGAGCTTGCACAGAGTATGACGGAGGCTGTCCCGAGCGCCGCCACCGAGGTTACCGAAGCACTGGTGCAAGCAGTTACCGGTGAAGACGATAGCTATGATGAGCAGGCATCCGATGCAATCACGCAGCACATCAGCAACCTGGCAGATGCGGTACCGGAACAGATCGAGGATATCGCCGCGACGATTGTCGAGGCGGTGCCAGAGGCGGCAGAGGATGTTGACGAAGCACTTCGCGAATGGCAGGAAAGTGAATCGGACGACGATGACACCGTAGCACCGAAACAGGACTAATCCGACAACTTAACGCCGTTGCAGACCGATACTAATAGAGATCAGCCTATGCAGAAAATCCCGGTACAGGGGCTTCACCATATCACCCTGATGGGGGCCGATCGCCAGACGTCGATCGATTTCTGGGAGGGCGTGCTGGGTATGCCGTTCGTATTCGAGCAGCCCAATCTCGATGACCCTTCACAGGGACATCTGTACTTTGATCCGGGTGACGGGCGGCTCATCACGATATTCACCAGCGAGCAGCGGCAGGTCGATGCGTCTCGCACGCCCACTGACACGGGCTGCGTCCACCACATTGCTTTTAGCGTCAGCCAATCAACCTATTCGCAGCTAACGTCGCGACTGGACGCAATGGGCATCGCGCACTCGGGCGAGAAGGACCGAGGCTTCATGAACTCGATTTATTTTCGCGACCCGCTGGGGCTATTGGTTGAAATGGCATCGTATCGCTTTGAACCACCGGCAGGCTTCAGCCACGCCGATGTACTTTTCGAAGCGCACCAGGTTCGGGTTGGGAACGGGGATGACAGTATTGCCGATCAGCATCTGACCGAGGCTATCGACAGGCTGCAAACGCGCAGCCGACGATCACTGTCGAACACCACTTGACGCACGACGCGGTTGACACCTTTGACACACCAGCAGCATGCCCGAGAGTAGCGGGTAATCGAACACAGCTGGATTGTCGGTTTGTCAGAACCCATAGCTAAAACTCACGAAGGAATCGCTGTCCTCGATCGTATCCGCGTTATCAGGACTGATGCGGCGGGTGCGATAGCTGAACTTGATCGCGCCGGACGGTACACGAATCGCAATCGAC
>CAZYDV010000436.1:0-4588 GCA_964646405.1 uncultured Granulosicoccaceae bacterium
TCGACAGAACCAATCTGAAGCGCATTTTCAATCGCGCTGCGGGTTTCGAGTTGCACCAGCACAGTGGTCTGCGACTCGATGTTCTGAAAGTAATCGTCGATGCGGCCAAAAGCATTGGCGCGAGTGGAGCCGCTGACACCGCGAATGCCACGCGGTGGATAACGCGTGGAGGCGACGGCGGCTTTGGCTTCCTCTACCGTTTGCACCATCGGAAACAGCAAGCCCGGCGCGCCAATGTCCAGCAGCCGCTTGACCATCACCGGATCGTTCCATTGCGGGCGGGCGATCGCTGTACTTTGGCTCGCGGCAAATACCTGCAGCTGTGCCATCACCGAACCCAGATCATTCGGCGAGTGCTCCATATCTACCAGCACCCAGTCATAGCCGCTGCCGGCCACCACTTCTGCGGCGAAATTGCTGCTAAGACTCACCCACAGGCCAATCTGCTTTTGCTGAGCGGCGATCGCCTGGGTAAACGGATTGACAGGCAGTTTCATATCACCGCCTTTTCAACGAAGGGTTGGTTATTCACAATGCGTTCGTAGTTAAAAGGGGTCAGGTCGAGGCTGCGATACTCACCATGGGTGATCCACTCGGCGGTACCACGGCCCATCGCCGGTGATTGCTGAAAGCCATGACCGGAAAAACCGTTGACGAAAACAAAATTCGAAAGCTCAGTGTGCGGACCAATGATCGCGTTTTGATCAAACGTGTTAAACGCATAGTGACCGGCCCAGGAGTTAGTCAGCCGTATCGCCTCGAACTGCGGGATACGATTGGCAATAATCGGCCAGACTTTTTCCTCCCAGATGCTGTGATCCTGCACAAAGTCATCGTAGTCGACGGCCGGATCTTCATCGGGCGGGCAACCGGCCAGATAATAAGTGCCATCGGTACGCATGTGCACGCCGGACGGATCAATTGTTAACGGCAGGTCGCGATCCAGCGGTTGCTCGGCTTCAAAAATAAAGGTGTAGCGCTTGCGCGGTTCAACCGGTATGTCGATACCCGCCATTTTTGCGGTCACCGAGGCACGCGGGCCGGAGGCATTCACCACGGTGCCACAGGCGATTGTCTCGCCGGTTTTAAGCGTCACGCTTTCGATTGCGGTGCCTGCGTGGTTTCGCTTCATCGCCACGACCCCGTTGGTGACATATTCGGCGCCGCGCTCGCGTGCTGAGCGTTTCCACCAGTCGAACAAAGTGGCGCCGTCGAAGTAACCCTCGTCGATCAGATTGTGGTTACCGCCGATAATGTCATCGATCATATAAAACGGATAGTCGCGTTTGATCTCGTCGGCCGTCATGAATTTTGTACCGGCACCGCACTGCTGTTGCAACTGCTGGCTTTCACGCAGAACGTCCGCAAAAGGTTCGTTGTCGGCCAGGTACATATAGCCGTAGCTTTGCAAGATCAGGTGAGGAACGCGCTCATCATTGCCCATGAACTGGCGGAAGTTTTTCACAAACTCTGCGGCAAACTGCGAGATGCGCACATTGATCTCACGCGAGAACTGTTGTCGCATGCAACTGTTGGTGTGTGCAGTGGAGGTAAATTCGTAGCTCGGGTCGCGCTCTACGACTAATATGGAACCATTAAAGTCCGGGTTATCGGTCAAAAACCAGGCGACCGATGACCCATACATTGCACCGCCGACGATCACCACATCGTAGCTGCTCTGCTTCGGTGCGGAGAATTCGATTGTTTTTGCCATGGTCTAAATTGCCTCTCCGGTTTTTAACGCTTGAAGAACCTCTGCGATCTGTGCGTCGCTCAGGCCGTAGTCATCTTTGGCAACTTGCGCCGAGATATAACCGCGGGCCAAATCACGCTGTACCAGCGCCGGATCGCGATCACTCGGCTCGCCGTAACCGGCGCCACCTGGAAATGCGAGCATCACTTTGCGCCCGTGCGCAACAAACTGTTTGCCCTTGCCCTGCATCGGCGTGCCATCATCCTGCGCAATGGTTGTAGCGGCCCCGTCGTGGCCACCCTGGCGCCCGTGTGCCGGATGATTCACGCGATCAAACATCGCCGAGAAATCAAATTCATGGCCGGCCACGGCGCCCACTTCCATGTATTGTCCCAGTCCGCCGCGATGTTCGCCAGCACCGCCACTGTCTGGTCGCAGTTCCTTGCGCCAGATGATCACAGGACCGGTATTTTCAGTGGCCTCGACCGGCATCGTCATCACGCCTGATGGGAACGCCGTGGCGTTCATTCCATCGGATGTCGGGCGCGCACCTGAACCGCCGGAATTGAAGGTCAGTACTTCCGAGCGAATCGCGCGCTGGTGTGCCCGATAGTCGGCGGATTCCCGATCGATTTCGTTCAAATCCAGATCGGTGCGCGGTCGCAGCGAGACCTGGAAGTTGCACAGACAGCCCGCGCCGGCCGCCGGCACGGTGCGTGGCAGCAGTTTGTCCAGTGCATCGTACACGGTGTCGGGCAGCATATGACCGATCACGTGTCGCAGTGCCACTGGCGCCGGGTGTGGTGCGTTGACGATAGTGTTCTCGGGTGCGGTGATCTCAAACGGGGCCAGAGACGCTGCGTTGTTGGGAATCTCCGGGGCGATCGCGCACTTCAACGCATAGCAGGCATAGGCCTTGGTGTAGACCATAGGTACATTGATGCCTTTTTTATCCAGTCCGGATGTGCCGTCGAAATCACAGACGATGCGATCCTTCTCGATGTCCAGTCGAACTTTCAGTGTCACCGGGTGGCTATAGCCATCGATCGCCATTTCACCGGTCGCGCTACCGGCGGCCAGTGCGTTGATTCGTTCCAGTGTGGCGGTTCGCGAGTTGTCTAGAATAAAGGTGGCAATGTCCTTCAAGTCAGACAATGCAAACTCATCCATCATATCGTTCAGGCGCCGGTGACCGATCTCGTTACAGGTGGCAAGCGCGTAAATGTCGCCCACCAGTTGATCCGGCTCGCGCACATTGCCACGCACGATGCGGATCAGCGTTTTGTCCACTTCTCCGCGCTCGGCGAATTTCATAATCGGTATGTACAGGCCTTCTTCGTACACCGAATTGGCATCGGCGCCAAAACCGCGCCCGCCAATGTCGACAATATGCGCGGTACAGGCAAAAAAGCCGACATGCGTGCCGTTGTGAAATGTCGGGCTGACGACGGTGATATCGTGCAGGTGGCCGGTTCCCTCCCACGGGTCATTGGTGATGTAGACGTCATCCTCAAAGATATTGTCGCGCCCGATGCGTCGAATAAAGTGTGCCACCGCATCGGCCATCGCATTGACGTGCCCCGGCGTGCCGGTGACCGCCTGCGCGAGCATTCTGCCATCGGTATCGTATACGCCGGCCGAAAGATCGCCGGCCTCACGCACCGAGGTGGAAAACGCCGTGCGCACCAGCGCCTGCGCCTGTTCCTCTACCACGGATATCAGGCGATTCCACATCACCTGGTGTGTCACGGCCGATGTCGCCTTGCTCATACCTGCGCTCCGTTGTCGCGAGTGGTCACATCAATGCAGCCGTCAGCGCGAGCGATCGCCTGACGTGACGCGGGCAGTATGATGGTTGTTTCATCTTCGGTGATCGCCGCCGGGCCGTTGATCGTCTGGCCGGGCTGCAGGGTGTTGCGCAACACTACAGCTGCGTCGGTGGTGGTGCCCAACGCCGGGTCGAACAGGTTGCGCCTGCCATCGATCTCAGCGCTACCTGTGGCTGCTTGTTCCGGCGTGCGTGCCACAGTCGGTTGTGGCGTGGTCGCGTTCACCGCCCATACGGTGATCTCTACATCCATGCCTTCTACCGCACGGCCAAACAGATTGGTGTAGTCAGCCTCGAACAGTGTTTTGAAAGTATCGACGTCGGGTTTCAACGCCTGCTCGCGGGTCAGTTGTACCGGAATCTCCCAACCCTGACCGGTGTAGCGCATGTACACTTTAAATTCCGCATCGATGCTGGCTTGTGGCGCGCAGGTTTTTACAAATCGTGTGGCCTCGTCTTCAAGCTCGGACAGCAACGAGACAATCGCCGCCGGCTCAAAATCCGACAAACGCATATACACACTGCGATTGGCCTCGAAGCTGAATGGAGCGCGCAGGAAGCCGATGGCCGAACCCACGCCCGCGCCCGGTGGTACCAGAAAGCGTTGCACGCCGAGCTTTTCCGCCAGTCGTCCGGCGTGCAGTGGCGCGGCGCCGCCGAAGGCGATCATTGTATATTCAGACAGATCCTCGCCGTTTTCTACCGCATGCACGCGCGCCGCATTGGCCATGTTCTCATCGACGACCTCGGCAAGACCAAAGGCGCTGGTCTGCTGATCCATGTCCAGTGTGTCGCCAATTGCGCGCAGCAATGCGCTGCCAGAGGCTGCGGCATCCAGTTGCATCGAGCCACCGGCGAAATTATCAGGATCGAGTTTGCCCAGCACCAGATCGGCATCGGTCACCGCCGGATCCGTGCCGCCGCGTCCGTAGCAGGCAGGGCCAGGTTCCGATCCCGCCGAGCGCGGTCCAACGCGAATCTGCCGCATCGCATCCACATGCGCGAGCGAGCCGCCACCGGCGCCAATCTCGACCATATCGATCACCGGAATCGAGATGGGCATGCCC
>CAZYDV010000437.1:0-4529 GCA_964646405.1 uncultured Granulosicoccaceae bacterium
GAACGCGCTCCAGCGCAAGGTCGGTATCGAATCAAACGCCCGCAGGTACTCGGCATTGAGCAACAGCATTTTCTGACCCACCTGGGTGGCGGCGGGAAAACCCCGCGTGGTGTCGCTGCTGCCCAGCGCATAGCTGTTCTCACCAAATGGTCCGCGGTCGGCGGCACCGACTTTAACCCGCAGGTTGATGTTCTGGTAATTCTTGCTGGAGAGCGGAATGTAGGCCTGATAGTAGGCATCGAGACGGACAAACGAAAAATCGCTCAACAGTTCGTCGTGGGAGCCGCTGAGCCCGATCCCGTATTGCTGACCTATGCGACGAAACTCTCCCTCCTGCACATCGCGATACTCTGCGGCAAAACGCAACTGAACGATTTCACCTGAGACCAGGGAACCGATATCACCGGCGCGAAGTTCGTAATCGCGAGCGAGCAAGCCGACCCCGAGCTGCGTATTCCAGCCGGCAAGTGAGTCACTGCTGGAAAAAAATCGCGTCAGATCAACGCCCAGGAATCCCTGTTTTTTCTGTACCAGACCGGTCTCGATACCGCCTACCATCAGCGACTCAGTCTTGTCGACTGCCGACAACGCCACCTGAAAACCGAAATCCGAATTCAGCAAGCGTGGTATCTGATAACTGGTTGTCAGGCGGTTGCCGGCATTGCCTCGGCCCTCATCCGCCGCTTCACGACGAGCGGTGATTTTAAATCGATGGTTGAGGCCAAAGACGTTGTCCAGTCGCAGTTGGCCGCCAATTCTAAGCTCGCCATCCGAGGTGCGATCAAAACGCGGGATCGGCAATTTGTAGTGTCGCTCGCGGACCTTAAAAGTCACGATGCCCTCGGCATTGTCATAGCGCGCATCGACCGAACGAAACAAGCCGGAATTCATGATCCCCTGGCGACTGGCGGCTAATTTCTCCGCGCTACAGGTATCACCGGGTTTGATGCTGACGAACTGCTGCAGGGTGCGCTCGCGCGTGACCCGATTGCCCTCGAATACGACCGCGTTGACCAGCCCACGGCATTGTGGCGCCGGGGCGGGCGCATCCGATGCCACGGCAGCCGCGGCCAGCACCGCAACGCATGGCAACACGCGCAGAACAAGCGCTCTCAGATGCGAACAGGCAAAGCATCCGGATGTAGGTTTCGATGAATTCAAAGGGCTTGGCAAGAGGGCTTACGCACCGGGGATTGTGCATTTCTTGCGCCACTGAAAGCGCGTGCCATACTGTTTTGCAACGTCGTGCGAGACGATTGTCGAACGGCGCCCAGATTGGCGTCAGTACCACTGCGGCAGCGACGGCTGGCTCGCCCGTAACAAGCAGACTGTCAGGGTACGACGTCACTCAGAGAGATAGTGACAGAAGGCGACTGACGCGGGTCGATGTCGGGCACCTCACCCATGATATCGCCACTTTGAGCAATCGCCTCACCGGACAGCGCGATGCGCGCACCGACCACCAGTTGTTCGGCTGTTCCAATCCCCATTCCCGCCACCATGGCATCGCGCTCGCCCAGGGTCAGCGTAAAGGGCAGATCGGCCACGGTTCGGCGCGCCACGGCCAGCGGCATCGGCGGCCCCTGCATTGCCCTTGCGTAGACGAAAATCGTCGTGGCTGGATCGATGTTGGCGTCAAGTCCTGCCGCCTGCACCGCGACCTCCAGCGTGGGGCCGGCATCGGTTGGCGCCGACACAGCTGTGGCGCCCAGCGCCGCTTGTGCCTGTGCGATCAAATCCTGTACTTCCTGCTGGGCACGCGGATCCGGGCCGAGCAGTGACAGCAGCGTCTGCCAACTCCTGACCGCCCCTTGCAGGTCGCCCTGCTCGCGCTGCGCCATGCCCAACAGCCAGAGCGCCTGCGGATGTTGCGGCGCAACCTGAATGGCCTTATTCAACAGATCTGTCGGCTCGCCCTGCATCTGCCCGCCGCGTGCCATCGCCAACGCATCTGCCAACCGTACCATCACATCGATGTTGTCCGGTTTGACTTCCAGTGAGCGGCGTATCGCCACCACTGCGTTGTCGAATTCGCGCACGTTCATGTACGCACGTCCCAGCATAAACCAGGCCTCGGCGTCTTCAGGTTGCTGGGCTACACGCTCACGGATACGCTCGATAACGACGCGCATGTCGGGTGTTTGCGTTGCAGCGGCTTGTGTCGCTGCTGAGGGCGCGGCAGTCTGCAGCGCCAGCGGCGTGCCGAGCGCGATGTATAGAGCACCGGCGGCAATAGGCACGGCGGCTGCCAGCGGCCAGATGAGCCATTGACCACTGTCGCGAGTCTTTCCCTCAGCCTGCAAAGCAATCGCCAGATCTCTTTCCAGTCGCTGGTGCTCATCGCGCCATTCCTGATCGCCGATCTCTCCGCGCTCGAGACGGCTCTCCACTTCCGCCAGTTGTTCTTTGACGATCGCCAGATTGATCTCGTTGCGATCCAGTGCAGCCGCGCTGCGCTGGCGCACCATGGGCGGCAACATCAGGGCAAGCACCGCGACGACCAGCAACGCGGCCAGCAAAAAGAAGATTAGCAAGGCTTATGGATTCCGATTGGAAGGGGAGGAACTGTCGTCGAGCAGCTCGCGAGCCCGAGCCAGCGCCTCATCGTCGATAGCAGTCGATTCTCTGGCGCCACTGCGCACGATGCGGGTGAGCCCCCACACACCCAGCAGGAAGAACGCGAGCGGCCCGGCCCACAACGCTATGGTGGTGGCGTTGAGTCGGGGTTTGTAGAGCACAAACTCGCCGTAGCGCGCGACCATAAACTCGATGATCTGGTTCTTGTTGTCACCGTCGAGAATCATCTGCGAAATCTCGCGCCGCAGATCCTGCGCAAGCTCGGCGTTTGAATCGGCAATGTTCTGGTTCTGACACACCAGGCAACGCAGCTCGGCGGCCAATTCCCGAAACAGCGATTCCTGCTCTGGAGTAGGGAAATCGCGCTGCTCGAAACTGTGTGAAAGTACCGGCACTATCAGCATTGCACAAAGCCACAGGGTGGTAAATGTTCGTGCAATCACGACTGCGCAGCCTGCAGTTGGGCCACCAGCGGCAGTATGGTGTCGTTGAGCACCTGGGGCGTGACCGGTCCGATATGCTTGTATCGCACCACGCCTTGCGCGTCGACCACAAAGGTTTCGGGCGCACCGTAAAAGCCCCAGTCGATGCCGATTCGTCCGGTTTCATCGACCGCTGTCACCTGATACGGATCGCCCAGATCGCGCAACCAGACTTTTGCCTGCTCGGTGTCATCCTTGTAGTTCAGCCCGACAATCTCTACCCGCTGGCTTCTGGCAAGCTCAACCAGTAGCGGATGCTCGACGCGACAGGCCGCACACCAGGTACCCCAGATGTTGAACAACCACACCTTGCCCTTCATCTGCGCCGGTGAGAATGTTTGGCTGCTGTCGGCGAGCGTCGGCAGCGTGAAGGTCGGCGCCGGCTTGCCGATGAGCGGCGAGGGCACTTCTCGAGGATTAAGCGCCAGCCCCTTGTAGAGGAATCCGGCCATCAGCGCGAAGACGACAAGGGGTATCGCAAATCTCACGACGGCGTGACCTCCAGCGGCTGATGGGTCGTTTGCTGCGCGATCCGCGCGCGAACCCTGCGGTAACGACGATCACAGACCGCCAGCACCCCGCCGAGCCCCATTAACAGTGAGCCTAGCCAAATCCAGCGAATGAACGGTTTGTAGTACAAACGCACACTCCAGGCGCCGTCATCGCCGATCTTCTCACCCAGCGCCACATACAGATCGCGCGTGAAACCGGCATCGATAGCCGCCTCGGTCATGATGCTCATTTGAATGTCGTATTGGCGTTTCTGGGCGGCGAGTGTCGTCACCCATTCGCCTTCCCGAGTCACCTCGACGACCCCCTCATCGGCTCGGTAATTGGGGCCGTTGGCCTTCTGCACGCCCTCAAAGCCAAAGGTATAGCCGGCGATGTCGTAGCGGTCACCCGGTGACATCCGCAGATCTTTCTCGACGCTGTAGATGGTGGTCAGGCTGACGCCGACGGCAAACACCGCGATGCCGATATGCGCCATCGTCATGCCCCAGAAACCGGCACCGATTGAAAACAGCGCGACGAACTTGTTGCGTCGATTTCGCAACCGCTCCAGCACACCTTGCAGGCTAGTCAGGGTGACCCACAGCCCCAACGCAATACCCACTGCCGCGCCCAGTTTGAATGAGCCCATCAGAAACGGCAGAGAAAGCCCACCAATAACGCTTAAAACCGCGGCCCAGCGCAGGCGTTTGAGAATGTCGGTGATTCGATCCTTTTTCCAACGCGCCAGCGCACCGACACCAACGAGCAGCATCAACGGAATCGCCAGTGGCAAGAACACCGCATTAAAGTAGGGCACCCCGACAGAAATCTTGGCAATCCCAAGTGCATCGAGTACCAGCGGGTACAGCGTGCCGAGCAAGACGCTGGCACACATCGCGAGCATCACGACATTGTTAAACAACAGCCCCGATTCGCGTGATTGCATGGAGAAAGTGGTGTTGCTGCGCAACTGCCCTG
>CAZYDV010000438.1:0-4507 GCA_964646405.1 uncultured Granulosicoccaceae bacterium
TGAAGCATCGAGGTTACCGCGCGCGATCGACAGTAGTTTCAGTGTGCGCTTAACGTTGCTCGCACGGGCGCTGGATTTGCCGGCAAACTGCTTTTCGTAACGTTCCAGATCAATGACGGCCGACTTGATATTGTTGTCGGCAGGCGCCGCTGCGCGTGCGCCTGGCGCTATCGACAGTGTCGCGGCAAGGCAGACAATGGTGAGGATTCGAGCAGCCATATGATTGACCTCCATGTATGATCGGGCACTGCAGGATGCGTCCTTTGGAGTAATATAGCGGTCACGGAGCGGGCTTCACTATTCCGGAAACAAGGGATTCACGGTCGTTCTGCGGAGCTAGAGTGAGACCGCGTTACAATTTTTTGCACAAGCTGCGTTGGCTTGAATGCCCGGTCAACATAGTTTGAGTATCACACGAGGAGCCGTCACGTTGATGGCTTCACTGAATTCTCAACGGAGAGTGCTACATGAGTCTGGTCGGAACGCTTGGAAAAATTGCCATGGGCGCGCTGGTTGCCAAAGGCGTTGGCAAGATGATGTCCAATAAAGGTGGCGGCGGTGCTGGCGGCGGCGGTCTGGCTGATTTGCTCGGCAGCGCCATGGGCGGTGGCGGCGGTGGTGGCGGCGGCCTGGGTGGTCTGCTGGGTGGCGCACTGGCTGGTGGCGGTAATCGCGGCGGCGGCGGCGGTGGTCTGGGCGGTCTGCTCAGTGGCGCGCTGGCAGGCGGCGGCAACAGTGGCGGCGGTGCTGCCGGTGGTTTGGGCGAGTTGCTCAGTGGCGGTGGCCAGCAGGGCGGCGGACTCGGCGGTCTGCTCGATTCGCTGGGCGGTGGTGCTGGTGGTGGTGCTGGCGGCGGCGGTGGCGGACTGGGCGATCTGCTCAATTCGGCACTGGCGGGTAACGCGCCGCAACAGGTGGATCCCAACGCGGAACAACAGGCTGAGATACTGCTGCGCGCGATGCTGAACGCGGCCAAGTCGGATGGTCAGTTCGACCAGATGGAGCAACAGAAGATCACCGAGCACCTGGACGATATCACGCCGGAAGAGGCGGCCTTCGTGCAGAACGAAATGCGTCAGCCACTCGATGTCGATGGTTTTGTTCGATCAGTGCCGCAGGGCATGGAGCAGCAGGTGTATATGATGTCGCTGCTGGCGATCGATCTGGATTCTCAGGCCGAAGCTCAGTACCTGGACAAACTGGCCAAGGGCTTGAATATCTCACAGCAGGTGAGCAATCAGATTCACCAGCAAGTGGGTGCACCGACACTGTACGGCTAACCGCACAGTCGTAAAGCAAGATAAGAATGCCCGCCTCGCCCGGGCATTTTTTTGTCTGCCGTTCAGGCTTCGTCGCGCAGCTCGACGCGGCGGATCTTGGCTGAAATGGTCTTTGGCAGTGAATCGCGATAGGCGATCTCACGCGGGTATTTGTAGGGTGCGGTGGTATTTTTGACGAAGTCCTGAATATCCTGTGTGAGTTCGTCGCTGGCCGTGTAGCCCTCGCCCAGTACGACAAAGGCTTTGACGATATGACCACGAAGATCGTCCGGTTTGCCTACCACGGCTGACTCGACGATAGCCGGGTGTTCCATCAATACGCTCTCGACCTCGAACGGGCTGATGCGGTAACCGGCCGAGCTAATGATGTCGTCCGAGCGTCCGACGAACCAGATGTAGCCATCGGCGTCGCGCGTGGCGGTATCGCCGGTGTAGTAGAAGCCGTTCTTGAATGTTGCCCGATTGCGTTCTGTACGTGTTTCGTAGTAACCGTCAAACAGGCCCAGCGGTGCCGGGTCGGTCACGCGCAGCGCGATGTGGCCGATTTCATCGTCTGCCACAGTGGCGCCATCGTCGTCGACAATCTGCACGTCAAATCCGGGTACCGGTTTGCCCATCGAGCCGTGGCGCACCTCAAGCCCGGGGCGATTGGCCACAATGTTGACGGTTTCGGTCTGGCCGTAGCCGTCGTGAATCGTGGTGCCGGTGGCGGTCTCCCAGATGCGGATGGCCTCCGGGTTGAGCGGCTCGCCGGCGCTGACAGTGTGGCGAATGGACGATAGATCAAAGCCTGACAGGTCCATTTGCGCAAACATGCGAAACACGGTAGGCGGTGCGCAGAACGTGGTGACACCGAGCTTTTTGATCAGGTTCAGGTGCAGGTCGGCGTCGAAGCCGGTGCCGTTGTACAGCACCATGGCGCTGCCCATGATCCACGGGCCATAGACCATGCCCCAGGCGGCTTTGGCCCAGCCGGTGTCGGACAAGGTCCAGTGCAGATCCTCCTGCTGTAGATCGAGCCAGAACGCACCAGTGGCCAGATGCGCCAGGCCGTAGCTGTAGTCTCGCGGTACCAGCTTGGGATCGGACGTGGTGCCGGAGGTGAAATAGGCCATCATCAGATCGTCATTACTGTTGCCGCCAGAATCAGCGCGGCTAAACGCGGAGGCAGCGCTGGCCAGTGCTGTTTCGTAGCTGACCCAGCCGTCTGCCGCATCGCCAACGACAATAAAGTGTTTGAGGGTCGGGCAGTTGCTGCGAATGGCGTCGATTTTGTCGACGTGCTCCGCGCTTACGATCACGGTGCTGGCGTCGGCCTTTTTGACTCGATATTCGATGTCTTTGGCGGTCAGCAGGTTGGTGCCTGGCATCGATACCACACCGGCCTTGGCGCAGCCGATAATCACCTCGTACCACTGCGGGATTCGGGGCAGGATCACGATCGCGAACTCGCCCTTGTCGATGCCCTGATCGCGTAGTGCTGACGCCACCTGAGCCGAGCGGGTTTTCAGATCGGAGAAGCGGTGTTCCACCACTTCACTGCCATCGGCGCTGACGGCGATGTAGGCGAGTTTGTCGTCGTGATCGGCCTGATAGTCGATGACATCGAAAGCGAAATTAAAATTTTCAGGCGGGTTGATCGATGTGTTGCCCGGGGTTTCAAGCTGGGTCAATACGTTTTTGACGATCGGGTTCAATAGCGGTTCCTCAACAGTGCGCAGTGGCGAAGACTTAGTCAATCAGGCCGATTTTGCGGCGTACGTCTTCATCGCGCAATGATACTTCCTGGCCGGCGTACTCGGCGGCCGCGTCAGTACACAGCCAGACCAGCGCACGCGCGGGCCACGACGGGTCTATATGAACGGCCGGATCCAGTTGGCTGACGGGGTTGATGCCGCTGGCCTTGATCAACACCTGCATTTCGGTGGCGACGGTACCGGGGGATAGCCCGATCACGCGCACGCCGCGGGCGCTGGCCTCTTTGTCGGCGCAGCGGGTCAGCATGTGGGCGGCGGCCTTGGCCGAGCAATAGTGGCTCCAGCCCTCCATCGGCCCGTGTGCGGCGCCCGAGCTGACATTGATGATGATGCCTTTGTTCTGCTTGAGCATGATCGGCAGTACCGCCCGAATGCCGAAATAGACACCTTTGTAGTTGATATCTGCCGCCTGCGCCCAGGCCTGGGGATCAGAGGTTTCCAGGTGGCCAATTGGCTCGATCACACCGGCGTTGTTCACCAGGATGTCCATGCGCCCGAAGGTGGACTCGCAGTGGGAGACCAGCGCCTGTACGTCCTTGTAGTTGCTGACGTCACAGGTGACTGCTTCGGCCTGGCCACCGTTGTCGCGAATAACCTGTGCGTTGTGGCGTATCTGTCCCTCGCTGCGCGCGGCCAGCAAGACCATCGCGCCGGTCTGTGCGAATTCGGCGGCGGCTGATGCACCAATACCTCGACTCGCACCGGTTATGATCACGGCTTTGCCAGTCAGTTCGTGCATTCGATTCTCCTGTTGATCGTTTGGCGCGATTATAGCGCGACGGCAGATCAGGCAATGGTCAGACTGATGACGCAATCCTCACGATTTCCTTCTCAATGACAGGCAGCAACACCGGCAGCAACGCCACCGCTCCGGCCGCCGGGCGCGCCGCAGGCCGGCGCTTCTTTGGATACGCTTTGGTGGGCGTGGCCGGTACCCTACTGCACTGGCTGGTCTATGCCGTGCTGGTACTGGCAGACGTGGCGCCCGTCGTCGCAACCACGCTCGGCGCCATCGCCGGCGCCGGTCTTAACTACGGGTTGAATCTGCGCCTGGTGTTTCGCACCCAGGATCGCTATCTGCAGCGGCTGCTGCGGTTTATGATGGTGGCATGTATCGGGATTCTAATTAATGGGGCCGTAGTTAGCCTGCTTCACGCATACCACGTGTGGCTCGCGCAGGTGTGCGCAACCGGGCTCGTGCTGTTGTCAGGCTACTGGCTGAACGCGCGCTGGACCTTTGCCAAGGCTCGTGCCCCGGATACGGATCGTATGGGCTGAACACCGGGACTCGGCGGCGTAACCTGGAGACTCTTTTTTTGAAACGTCGATCGGTTGCCGGTTTTGCCCGGTCGGCAGGCCCGTTACAATAAGCGCGTGTCGGCAGGCGGCGTGCCGCGTGCCCGACAAACCATCAAATGACGACGAGAGTGCAATGGAGCAAATACTGGAGCGGCTGCTGTATCGGGCTCG
>CAZYDV010000439.1:0-4503 GCA_964646405.1 uncultured Granulosicoccaceae bacterium
TACGGCCAAAGCCTACTGCCACTACCCTTTTGCGAGTACCAATAATTTAGCCGTAACTCGTAGTCTGAGTCAGGAAGTGCTCAGTTTTCCAATGCACGCCTATCTCACGGTTGATCAGCAGGCACATATTGCAGATGCTGTGAGCGCCTACAAATTGTGACGCTACACGTGTTGATGGCGTTGTTGTCTTGATGAGAAGCCTCTCGGCGGTAGACTCTTTTTTGATTGTCTAGTGGCCGGATCTACGCCGAGGCAATAGGGAGCAGGGCCGTTGTAAAGACGAGCGTCAGATCTGATTGCCCGAGTAATGTTGCCCTCTACAGCCATACCGTGCTGCTTCATCGCGCTGTATAGCGCATCCATCATGGTACTGGGCTTGACGCCAAGGGTATTCAGGTTCTGGTTGTGGCACCAGTCTGAAAAAGCCATAAATCGTTCAAAACTTTGATCAGCCAACAGCAGTTGCAGGGAATTGGGATACCGACCGCTGTTGGCGACGAGATCCCAATACTTCGCGAATCGCGCCAGTCGTTGCATGTCGACAAAACTAATGGAGTCGCTTGCCAGCAGGCTATACGGCGGCACGGGTGAGTAACGCATTCCGTATCTGTCTGTCATTGCGGTGATCGGCGTACCGCTCAGGCGTTTTAAAATTCCAACCTGAATTTCCTGAACGCCAGTTTTGTACAGTTTCTCGAATCCTTCGCCCATGCTTTGCAGGGACTCACCTGGCAGCCCGAAGATCAGGTCTGCATGAATGTGTGCGCTGGTGTGTTGCCTGAGCCACAGCAGGTTTTCTAAACTCGCCTGATTGTTTTGTCTGCGGTTGATGGTAGCCTGAACTTCAGGATTGAAGGTCTGGATGCCGACTTCGAATTGTAGGGTGCCGGCTGGAAATTTAGGCAGGAGTGTTTTTAGTTGCTCGGGCAGTTTGTCTGGTATTACTTCGAAGTGCAGGAACAGGCCATCATCTGCACGCTTGAGGAAGAACTCCAGTATGCGGCAGGCGGTGGCGATTTTAAGGTTGAAGGTGCGATCGACGAATTTGAAGTGGCGCAGGCCGCGCTGATACAGCTTGTCCATTTCGTTCAGGAAGATATCTACATCGAATGGCCAGGCAGTTTTGTCCAGCGATGACAGGCAGAATTCGCATTTGAACGGACAGCCTCTTGAGGCCTCTACGTAGACGACGCGGTTTTTGATGTCTTCTTCGTTGTAGTGTTTGTAGGGAAGTGCCAGGTCTTTGATTGCCGGGTTTTTGGCGTTGATTACTTTTCCCGCTGGCGAATCGCCTGATTGGATTTGCTGGCACAAGTCGGTGAATGCGAGATCGGCCTGGCCGGTTATCAGGTAGTCTGCTGACCGGAATATGGGTTCCTGTTCGTATTCGTAGCTGACTTCGGGGCCGCCGATGATAACGATGGTCTCAGGGCTGATGGTTTTGATCAGTTGAACCAATTCTGTCGATTCGCGAATGTTCCAGATGTACACGCCGATGCCGATGATGCCGGGTTGCCCGCTCAGCAGTTTTTCTGCGATGTCCTGTGCGCGGGCTTTGATGGTGAATTCTTGTATTCGGGTCTGCTGCTGCAGTGGGCCCATGTTGGCATACAGGTAGCGCAGGCCGAGTGAGGCGTGAATGTAGCGTGCGTTCAGGGTGGTGAGCACAATGCCGGATTGGATATTCGCCTGTTTGGCTGATGTTGCTGGGGCAGGCGGATGCCAGGTGACGGGGTGGCTCTGCTGATCGCTCATTGGCTGGACGTGAGGCGGATTGTGGTGGCCAGGTGCATTGGCGGTTCGCTACTCGCGGGAGTTAGTGCTTTGATTATGGCGCGATTGTAGTCGTTTCGGGTGGCTGCGGGGCGTTTTTGCCTGGGTGGCGGTTACTCGAATTGCAGTGACATCTCCCAGGGCTCGATCGAGCGCATGGCGCTGGTTTTGCCCCAGACGCGAAGCAGGTATTTGCCGGCACTGGGGATTTCCACTGCCAGCACGCCATCGTTGGGATTTGCCGTGTTGCGCAGCCAGCCGCCGTTTGGGTGAGGGTGGACGCCGTAGTTCAGTTCGACCTGATCGGGCGTGCGGGTAGGCTTGATTATCCAGTGACCTTTGCGTGGGGCGTTGAAGATGAATTCGTCTCGGTCGCCGCGTGGCAGCAGGGTGCCGCTGAGTTTGCCTGTGCCGCTGATGGCGGTGGCGTCGGCAACTTTGTTGTTGGGCTCGTGGGTGTCGGTGCTTGCGATGAAGTTCAGACCGAGGCGGTAGGGTTCGATTGATCGCATGGTGCTGCCCGCAGCCCAGCTTCGCAGTACGTAGCGGCCGGGGGATGGCAGGTCGACGATCAGGGTGGGGTCGTCTTTGATACCCATATTCGGTAACCAGCCACCGTTTGGGTGTGGGTACACGCCAACTTGCATTTCAACGTCTGCGGGGGTATCCAGCAGTGCGATGCTCCACTGGCCGTGGGTCGGTGCGTCGAAAATGAATTCATCGCGATCGCCACGGGGCAGGATGGTGCCGAGAATCTCACTGGTGCCGCCGATGGTTTTTGCGGCGGCAACGTTGTTGTTCGGCTCGTGCTGATCGGCGCTGGCGGTGAATGTGAGGTTCAGTTGATAGGGCTCAACCGATCGCATCGTGCCGTTGGTGGCATTCACGCGTAGCAGGTATTTTCCAGCGGCGGGCAGATCGACGATCAGGCCGTCGCTGTCGTTTGCGGCCATGTTGGGTAGCCAGCCGCCATTCGGGTGGGGGTAGACGCCGTAGTGTAGCTCGACGTTTGGCGGCGATGTGTGGGTGATGATCTGCCATTGGCCTTGATGTGGTGCCTCGAACAGATACTCGTCTCTGTCGCCACGTGGCAGCAGGGTGGCGCTTATTCTTTGGGTGCCTGTGATCGGTGTGGCTTTGGCGGCCTGGTTGTTGGGTTCGTGTGTATCTGGGCTTTCGGTGAATTTCAGGTTCAGGCGGTAGGGTTCTATCGATCGCATGTTGCCGTCTTTGCCCCACACACGAAGTTGATATTTTCCTGGACGAGGCAAATCCACTGTCAGTCCTGATTGGTCTTCGCCTGCCATATTTGGCAACCAGCCACCATTGGGGTGGGGATAGACACCGTATTGCAGTGTAACCCCGGAGGGGGTAGCTTCTTCTGTAATACGCCACTGTCCGTGAGACTGTGTCTCGAACAGATATTCATCTCTGTCGCCTCGTGGCAGCACGGTGCCACTCAGTGAGGTTGTTCCAGGTGTGGAGGCTGCGTTGGCGACCGTGTTGTTGGGCTCGAATGGATCGGGGCTCGGTTTGAACTGTAAATCGAGCTGATAGGGATCGATCGATCGCATGTCGCCTTTTAGCCCCCACACTCGGAGCACGTACTTGCCGGGTTTGGGCAGGTCGACGATCAGTTGGTCGTCCTCGGGTGGGCCCATGTCTGGCAGCCAGCCGCCGTTGGGGTGGGGGTATACGCCGTAGTTGAGCGTGACACCTGCGGATGCTTTGTGCAGGCGAATCTGCCACTCTCCGTGATGTGGCACGTCGATCAGGAATTCGTCTCTGTCGCCGGCCGGGAGTATCGTGCCGGTGAGACGGGTGGTTGAATTGATTTCTTCGGCGTCTGCAACGTGGTTGTTGGGTTCGAAGCGATCAACGCTGGGTATGAAGCTATTGCGGAATCGATAGCCGCCGGTGTCGCCTTCGCTTGCCCATACTCTGAACACATATTTACCAGGTTTGGTCAAGTCTACCTGCAGGCGATTGTCGCCGGGTGGGCTGCGATCAATCAACCAGCCGCCATTGGGGTAGGCGAAGATGCCAAAGTCGATTTTTGCAGGGCCGGAGATGAGATCAGTAGTCCACTGGCCGTGGCGCGAGACCTCGATGACAAATTCATCGCGATCACCGGCTTTGTCGATGATACCGTCGAGTTGCCCTTGCTGCGGCATCGCCAATTGTGGTGAGGCGTTTGTCTCATCATGACGGGTATCGCCCTGGGTGATTGGCACGTCTGCCACGGGCACGCGATTAGTGGTTGAGTCGCTGCCGGCTTGCTCTGCCTGTTCTGCGTCTGCGGGGCTGGCGGTGTCGGGTGTCAGGGTGAAATTTTCATTCAAATCACCGAATACCCGGCCGATGGCCTGGCTGGATTCCTCTACCCATTGCTGGTAATCCGGATCTGTACTCTGTGCCGTTGCGATACTGGATAAAAGCAACGTGACGGAAACAAATATAAATCTATCCACAGATCGCTTTCCTGAGATCGGTGACAGTGGCCTTGCTGTCGGTGCGCGGCCAGTCGGATTTTTCCAGTGTGATCCAGGTGCGTTCGGGGCCATCTGCCAGCGTGAATGGCCCCTTTTCCATCACGGTGATTTGCGGCCCTGTCGACCAGACAATGGGTGTGCTGCGTGGTCCCAGCACGCGCCAACCGTCGAGACTGTCACAGCTGGGGTGTGTCTGGCTGTAGCGAGACTCAATGTGGGCAGTCAGTGCGTCGTCGAT
>CAZYDV010000440.1:0-4497 GCA_964646405.1 uncultured Granulosicoccaceae bacterium
ACCACAGGCGCCTGATTGGCGTCCGCCAGAGTGGCAAACGTGGCAGTGCAGACAATTCGCTCTTTGCCATCCTGCAGCAGTGCGCCGGACACAGTCGACGTCCGACGGCCAGCGCGCACCACACTGACGTGAATATCAGCCATTTCGCCCGCCAGCCCCGGCCGCAGATAGTGGGCGCTGATGGCGACCGGATCCGGATTGTCCGGCGTTAACGACTGCATTGATCTGAGCAATGCCGCCAACAAATAGCCGCCGTTGGGATTGTCGTTAATGTTCCACTGCGGCGACAGCACGATCTGAAAATGATCTTCGGCGAGTTGCTGCGCCAGCGTTTCGTCATCAAATTGAAAAGACATGGTGCACCTGACTCAACCTAAAGTTTGCAACGCCACGACACTGGGCGATGATCGCCGGATAATAACAGCTTTACAGAGCCACACCGTCGTCACAGCGTGGTTGCCTGGTCGTTCGAAAATGCATTAGTCTGCAAAGACTTTGGCAAGGCCTGGCCGTTCGATGAGCAACGAATCACAGATGCTGGACTGGCGCCGCGATCTGCACGCCCACCCGGAAACAGGATTTAACGAAACGCGCACCGCCGACAAGGTCGCCACACTGCTATCAGAGTTTGGCCTGCAGGTGGAACGCGGCATTGGTGGTACCGGTGTGGTGGGTACCCTGAGGCGTGGCCAGGGCAATCGTGCGATCGGCCTGCGCGCTGACATGGACGCCCTGCCGATTCAGGAAGCCAACGATCTACCCTACCGATCCACTGTCGATGGTGCGTTTCACGGTTGCGGTCACGACGGCCACACCACCATGCTGCTCGGGGCCGCACAGCAACTGGCAGATGACGACAGCTTCGATGGCTGCGTGCATTTCATTTTCCAGCCCAGCGAGGAAGACGGTCGCGGCGCGCTGGCCATGATCGATGATGGCTTGTTCGATCGGTTCCCGATGCAGGCGGTGTACGGTTTGCACAACATGCCCGGCACACCGACTGGTCACTTCGCCGTGCGCGAGGGCCCTATCATGACATCCGAAGACATTTTCGAAATCTCCATCAATGGCAACGGCGGCCACGCGTCGATGCCGGATCGCGTCATTGATCCGGTGATCATCGCAGCCGAGGTGATTCAGTCGCTGCAGACCATCGTATCCCGATCAATCGGACCAAAAGACTGGGGTGTGGTGTCGGTGACCGAAATCCTGACCGACGGTGCGCGCAATGTCATACCGTCCACGGTCACTATCAAGGGTGATTGCCGCGCGCTGGCCGCAAGAACACAAACGCTGATAGAAAAACGCATGCGCCAGATCGTCGAGGGAATTGCAAATGCACACGGCGCCAATGCATCGGTTGACTACCGACAGGACTTTATCGTGACGAACAACTCAGCCGATGAAACTCGCCATGTGGTTGAAGCTGCGCGTGCGGTGGCCGGCGCGGATGCCGTCGACAACCATTGCGACACCTGTGGCGGGTCCGAGGATTTTGCACGTATGCTGCAGCATGTGCCCGGGTGCTTTGCCTTCATCGGCAATGGCACCGACGGCCACCACGCGGCATCGCTGCACAACCCCGGTTACGATTTCAACGACGAGCTACTACCGATCGGGCGCGACTACTGGGTCTCGCTTGTTAAACACCAACTGCCCCACTCGCCCTAACGACAGCAAGTACCCGCCCGTTCTTGCAGGGCAACAGGAGGAAACCGTGCTGAACTACGACAACGTGATGAACCGCGACTTCGGCGAGGTTGAACAGACCTATACGTCGAGAGACTCCATCCTCTACGCGCTGGGACTGGGGCTCGGTCACGATCCGCTGGATGAAAAGCAGTTGCGTTTCGTCTTCGAAGAGAGCCCGGGCTTTTGTGCGCTGCCCACCATGGCCGTCGTACTGGGCAGTCCGGGATTCTGGGTCCGTGAACCGGACACCGGCATCGACTGGCAAAAGCTGCTGCACGGTGAACAGGGCCTAAGCCTGCATGCGCCATTGCCCGCAGCCGCAACCGTCATTGGTGTGACCCGCGTCACCGACATTGTCGACAAGGGCGACAAGGGGGCGTTTATCTACTCCGACAGAACCCTGTACGACAAAGCCTCCGGTGACAAACTCGCTACCCTAACCGCCACCACCGTCGCGCGAGGCGACGGCGGCTACGAGGGTCCAAGCGGCGAAGCCAAACCTGCCCACAAACTGCCTGATCGAGCTCCCGACACAAGCTGTGAGCTGCCGACACTGGCACAGTCTGCCCTGATCTATCGATTGTCGGGTGATCCAAACCCATTGCACGCCTCGCCCGAGGTGGCAAAAAGTGCCGGGTTTAAAGCGCCGATCCTGCACGGGCTGTGCACGCTCGGCATCGCAGGCCACGCGATCCTTAAAACCTGCTGTGACTACCAACCGGAAAGGCTCAAAAACCTGCAACTGCGATTCTCGGCACCGGTATACCCGGGTGAGACCATCCGCACCGACATCTGGCGCGATGGCAATGTGCTGTCATTTCAGGCCGTGGCGGTTGAACGCAACACAAAGGTGTTGAGCAATGGCCGAGCTGAACTGACCAGCGACGGCTGACACCCGTCTGCGAGCGCACCCGAATCGCCTGCGCCAGGTGGAATCGACATGAGACTACTGCTGACGTTATTCGTGCTACTGCAGCCCTGCCTTTTGCTCGTGTTCGGCAACCCGCTTTACGCGCAGTCCGGAACTGATCATACGCCGCAGAATTTCAGTGCGTCCCACAAGCAACGGGCGATCCTCGACGTGCTTGAGTCAGCTATTGAAGATCTTGGCTTTCTACTGACGCTGCATGACAACTTGTCCGGCAATACGCGCCTTATTGAGCAATTAAATAATGACTACCGGCCGCTGTTCGATCAAAAACTTATTGCCAAACTAGCCTTACAGTCAAAATTCGGCAACGAGAGTGAGGATGAGTGGAAGCACCTTGGTTGTCTGGTACAACCTGGCCATTTTCAACAAACATCTCAATTTCGTTGCGCAGATCTACGAAGAACCGAAGAACAAAAATCTTTTCAAATCACCCGCACTGAATCTTCTACTGGCAACCCCAATGTAGTAACGGTTCAACTCACACTGCATCGGGCCGAACAGCCTGTTCACGTCACCTATCGTTTGTACTATCGAGAGCGCGATACGACGTGGAGAATCTGGAACATCAATGCTGCATCAAGCAGCCTGCTCTCCCTCATCAGAAACCGGCTGCGAGAAATACGCAGCAGTTCAACCGATACGAATGCCGAAGTCTATGCTCGCGCCAAAGTGTATCTGACAGGTCTCAGTGTGGACCACCCGATAACACCCGACCAATGGTGTCACCCTGCCCCTGAAACACCAACGGAAACAGACGCAACCGACCAGGCTGACCAAACCACAGGAGTCGTTGGTTTTGAATTAAAAACCACGTTCAACGGGCAACCGCACACGGTGTTTCTCGAGGTTGATTCAAACGATATCGTGTTGTACCAGGATGACATTATCCTGGATACTGAAGGTGACCTGCAGGCGGCGATCAGTGGGCTGGATTTTCGCAAACTTCGTCTGTGGACTGATGCGACTGTGCCATACATCATTGATGAATCGATGGCCAATAAAGCGCTGGTTCTGAAGGCTATTGACGAATGGGAATCCAATACGCCAGTAAAATTCATTGCCGCCACTGACTCCGATGACAATTTTCTTGTTTTCACCGAGGGCGAGGGATGCCGGGCTTCACTGGGTATGAAACGTCGCGGCAGGCAGGATATCGTTCTAAGCAAAAAATGCGGTTACGGCGCTATTCTGCACGAAATTGGCCACACCCTCGGTCTTATTCACGAGCACAACCGTGAAGACCGCGATAATTTCGTCGACGTAAAACTGAAAAATGTGCAGCACCAGAAGGAACACAATTTTCGCAAACACCCGCCAGGCTATCCGGTGGATGATGCCTACTGCTACGATTCCATCATGCACTATTCAGAATACGCATTCGCCATTAGCCGTGGATTGAAAACGATTGATGCAGCGAATTACAAGGTTGGCCAGCGCAAATGGCTGTCTGCCTGCGACCTCCGGCGCATTCGCCAACTGTACACGCCACTGGCCCGTAAATCGCCGCCTGCCGATAGAACAAAGCCTTGAATTTGCTGTTGGATTCTCAAACGGTTTTGCTGTCAAACTGCTGTAATAGTTTACAGCACATTCAAAAGAAAAGGATCCTCAGTCTCGGCCAGCCGTAGCCGCATCGCTTGCCTGAGCTCGGCAATCAACGGATCGAACGCCGTCTGCTGCGCCAGATTGCGCAACTCATAGGGATCATTGCGCAGATCGTATAACTCGACAAATCCATCAGCCTGCAACACCAGTTTCCAATGATCCTGATACCAGGCTCGTTGCGGGAGATGCTGATGCAGTCCGCTGTGCTGCAGCAACAGGCCGTCGCGTGCCAATGTTCCTGAGCCACCAACAGATTCGTCAATAATCGA
>CAZYDV010000441.1:0-4474 GCA_964646405.1 uncultured Granulosicoccaceae bacterium
CAGCGCGTCCTGCACCGCGCGCACCGCGGCCTTTGTGTAATCTTCTCCATAGAGATCGTTGCCGGTGCCCAGTTCCAGAATGATGCGCTTTAAGCTCATGCTGCTGGCTCCTCCTCATCGGACAGAATATCCAGATACACGATGGCGGCGGCGTTGGCGACCACAGTGATGTCGGTGCCGGCATCGTTCGGTATGTCCAGTCCACCGTGCACCGCGCGCACGCTCGCCACACCGTAGGGCAGCACTTTTGCGACGGCGTCGAGATCGACTGATTCTGGCTGTGCGACACCGATCTCTACCTCGACCTGCATATCGTCGCGAGAGTAGCCGAGCGCGGGTGCTACGCTCAGCGAGTTGTGCCAAAGCGCGTCTCGCAGCGCCCTGATCGCCGCCTTGGTGTAGTCCCGGCCGTGCAAATCGGTACCCATACCCATTTCTACTGCGAGTCTTTTGCGTGCCATTGATTTCCTGGGTTTATACGTTTGAAACCTGACATCGAGCCACCTGGAGCGGCCGTGTGGTCTAAAGATTGGACGGTTTGAACATTGTGTTACAAATTCGCGGCCCAAGAGTGCGGAAAATCGGCCGCAACGCCCCATATAGTAATGGATGGGTTGCGGTGCGACCAGCAACCCGTCAATCGTTCAGCCAGCAGTAAGGCTGAATAGCTGACCTTGTGTGTGTTGCCGCACGGTAGTGTGGTGCAGGCGTATGGGGCCCTATCATGCCCTTCGCACTTACGGAGAAAACGATGAAAAAACTTGCCCGGTCAATTCTTGTGGCAGCCTGTGTAACGGTGACAGCGTCCTGTGCAACCACGCGCAACATCGATACAAACAGCGAAGTTCATTACAACGCGAGCTATGACTTTTCCGATAAAAGCAAGATCGTCGATCGGCTCAGCGCGAGTCTTGTCGACTATGCGGCGCAGAATGCCGGCAAGCCGGTGGTGATCAGCTACGGCATTGGCAACGAGACCAGTGAGCACATCAACACCGGCGGTATCAGTGACGACATTCGTCTCGAACTGATTCGCTCTGGTCAGTATCAGTTACTTAACGAAGGGCAGCGATTCAACATTCAGGATGAAGCGGAATACCAGAAGACCGGTACCGTGCCAGCGGCGGCCCGCATCGCACAGGGGCGGCAACTGGGGGCTGATTTCATCCTGGCAGGCACTTTGCGCTCGATCGTGAAAAAGCCGCCGGCCAGTATTCGCCTGATCAAGCGCAAGATGGTCTACTACAGCCTGAATCTAGAACTCACTGATACCGAAACCGGCGCCATTGCCTGGGCTGACAAGGTCGAGCTGGCACGCGAGCAGTCGCAACCGATCATCGGCTGGTAGTGACCGTGGCCAGTATTGCGCAAGGCTGGGCGCAACGCTGGGCGCGAGCCTGCGCGGCGCTCGCGCTCATGGTGCTGCTATCGGCGTGCAGCACACCCCTAGGCAAAGCGCGGCTGCAGTATGCGGCCGGCGATGCCCAGGGTGCGCTGGCAACTCTCGGTGATGGTGAGGGGGTCCGCAGCCGCGATAAGCTGCTGTTCTACCTTGAAAAGGGTTTGATTCTGCACGAGACCGGCGACTACGCGGCCAGCACCCGCGAGCTGCTCGCGGCGGCCGACTCACTGGAGCAGGGCAGCACGATCAGTTTGAGTGGCGAGGCGACAGCGCTGTTGGCTAATGACTGGGCGCGCAGATACCCGGGCGAATACAGTGAGCAGCTATGGGTACACAGCTATCTGATGATGAACTTCCTCGCCATGGGACGCTTCGACAGCGCCGCGGTCGAGGCCAGGCGCGCGTTGGAAAAAATCGACGATAAATCCGAGGTGCTGGCCGGGGATCATTTCACTCGCAACCTGATCGCGCTGAGTTTCGAAGCTGCCGGCCAGATCAACAGCGCCTTCATTGAATACCGCAAGCTGGCCGACCAACTGCCCTCGGCACCGCTGGATAACACCCTGTTGAGCCAGGCGCGCGCGCTTGGATTTGCCGATGAGGTGCAGCGCCTGCGCAAAGCTGGTGCGAAGAGTGCCTCGGGGGAGCGACCTGCGGAACTGGTGCTGTTTGTCGCCTCCGGTAATATTCCGCGAAAAATATCGAGCTCTCTGCAGATCGATTACGATGCCAGGGTCTCGTTTCCCCAGTATTTGCCTTACGACAGCGAGTATCGACTGCCGCAGGTACATGTCGATGCGGTGGCGTGTCACTGCGAACCTATCAGCAGGACGAGCCTGGGTGCGCTGGCACGCGCCTCACTCGGTGCTCGCGCCGCCGGCTTGACGACGCGGCTGGTTGCCAGAGCGGTGGCGAAAGACGCGCTTGCCGACAACGTCGGCAAGAAGGACGAGGTGGCGGGGGAGATCGTCAAGCTGTTGTTGTTCGCGCTTGAGGAGGCCGATACCCGCGGCTGGCACAGTCTGCCGGGTTATCTGAGCCTGATTCGCGTGCCGCTGGACGACAATGCCAGCGAGGTGGTGGTCGGCGATCCTGAGTTTCCACAGTTCACTATCGATGTATCGGATCTGCGGCCGGGACAAAGCCGCTTTGTACCGCTGCGGTTGTAAGCGATGTCAGCCGGTGGCCAATTGTGCGTTGCCACCTGATTCAGCCTGCAGTTGCGACTCGATCAAATCGATTTCGGTTTTCAGTTCCTGTAGATCTTCCATTTGCTCCTGATATTGCAGCTTCATCTGCGCGAGCTTGCGTTCCGGATTGCCACCGAGCAGGCGGTGAACCACCTCCAGCAGCATTAGAGCGCGCATGGTTTTCATCAAAAGACCGCGCATGCGATATACGCGTGTCATTTTGGCCACCTGTTGCAGCCGCGCGATTCTCGCGATGCGCAGTACTCTGATGCCGCGAAGGAACGAAATAAGCGGCAGGATAATGATGGCAAGATCGATCCAGTGTGACTTTACGTAGCGCAGTTTGCGATCGGTTGCGCCCATCATAATGATGAATTCGGCGGTAAACGCCAGCCAGATCAGCCCGGTCGCCACATGCAGTAACAAACCCAGTGCGGGCGTTTCTGCCACTAGCTGCCCCATACCAAATTCCACCAGCAGCACCGGCAAAATCAACAGTGCAACAATCAGCATCGGCTTGCTGAGCGCACGCTCTAGCTGCCGGCAGAGCGCGCGGCCCGGTGACTGCCAGCCAAGCCGCGGCAACCATATGCAGCCGCCGTGCTCAGGCGAGATTACCGCCATCCGCAATGGCGGAACGAGACAGACGCGCAGACGTTTGCCCAGGCTGCGAGTGCTGCGGCCGAGCAATTGTTCCAATATGAATACCGGCCACAGTGCCAGCAGCAGTACCAGCGCGCTCGACTGAATCGTCTGCAGGATCTCTGTGATGGCGACCGCCGTCGAATCCTTGCCGGCTGCACTCAAAGGATCAAGTGACATCTGTGTGACGATCAGCGCTGCGATCAATGTCAGGAAGCACATCGTCAGTGCGAACATGTTGCGCGCGTGATTATCTTCAGTGGAGACGCTTTCCTGCGCGACTGGATTGTCGCTGTGTGGTGTTGTTTTCACGATTCTGGCCCGATCCCGGTTGGCACAGTGGAGGCTTAGCGCGAACCCGCGTTGATGCGACTGCGCCTGGCGTGCAACAGCGTGAGTGTTATGGTTATTATGAGTGACGCTGCGACCGGCCTGTGTGACGGCTGGCCCGAGCAGATCTTGAGTGGCAATCGCCGCTCGACCACGCCTTTCGCGAGCCCGTTCACCGTTGCCTGTCCCCGATTCTGTATCAAACCTGCCGGTCTGCGCGGCACTGGATCCCTTGCTGGATGCGCTGGCGGCGGCCGGTACAGCCGTGTTGCAGGCGCCGCCTGGTGCCGGCAAAACCACCGTCGTGCCGCTGGCCTTGCTCGACGCCGAATGGCTGGGTGAGCAGACCATCCTGTTACTCGAACCGCGTCGGCTGGCCGCACGCCACGCCGCACAGCGTCTGGCGCATCTGCTGGGCGAGCGCACAGGCAGTACCATCGGTCTGCGAATTCGCCACGAGTGGATTGAGAGTGCCGATACCCGCGTGCTGGTTGTGACTGAGGGCGTGCTGACCCGCATGCTGCAGCAGGACGCGGAGCTTGGCGGTATTGGTGTGGTGTTGTTTGATGAGTACCACGAGCGCAGCCTGCACGCGGATACTGCGCTGGCGCTGAGTCTGCAGGCGCGTGAGATTCTGCGACCGGATTTGCGGCTCTTGGTGATGTCGGCCACGCTCGATACCGCACCCATCTCCGCCTTGCTCGGTGATGCGCCGGTGATCGAGAGCCAGGGGCGGCAGTTTCCGGTCGAGACGAACTATCTGTCCGATAACCATCCGGCAGTGGAACTGCGCGATTTGCCGGCACTTGTTGCGCGCAAGGTTTTGGATGTAGTGGATCGCGAATCCGGCAGCATGCTGGTATTTTTGCCGGGGGCTGCCGAGATTCGCCGCACGGCCGGTTTGCTGGAG
>CAZYDV010000442.1:0-4466 GCA_964646405.1 uncultured Granulosicoccaceae bacterium
CCACAATAGGTATCAGAGTCATGCTCTGCGCCTAGATTGTGCGCGATCTCATGGGCAGCTAGCAATATGTCGTGCCGGTAGGGGGTAGACAAGCTGACGTCGTAGCCGTCCGGGCGACACGCGGTGTTTATCCAGGCAAGGCCGACTGGACGATCGGTGTTGCGGTTACCGGTAAAAAGATGCACCAGGCAAACACCTGCCAGTGTCGTTTGTTGCATTCGATAGTCGCGAAAGCGCCTTAGCATCTGCTCGCTGGTTGCTTGTCTATGGCGATGGGGATCGTTTGTCGCATCGGTGTGCACCACTGCCGTATTGATATCCAGTCGCAAACCGAACTCGTGGCGATAGATGCCATCGACGCTGTTCATGATCGACAACGCTTTTTCCAGCCCGCGGCCAGCGTGGAAATGATCGAATTGACTGTCCACCACCAGCGCAATGGTCGCACGACGCAGCGATTGTGCAGCGCCTGGCTGTTCGGCCGCCGCAGGGTGTGTCTGGCGCTTTTGTAAACCAGCCGGCTGATGATTCATCGCCAGCGGTTTAATCAGGGTTTGATCGTCGACGTTCAGTATTCGATAGTGCTGGCCCTGGCGCGACATCACCCCATCCAATCGCCCTTCGTCGAGCGTGACTCTGACCCAGGAGTTCGGTTCATGTTCGATGACGCCGGCGAGAATTCTGGATTTTGGTGTGATGGGGTTACCATCACCATCGAACACCTGTAGATTGGCGCTCGCCTCGCTCGGGTGCAGCAGCAGCGACAGATCGCCGTCAATATGTTGGACGATCAGGCGTTCCATTTGCCGGGGCAGGGCAGCATCAGACGCCCGCGCAGTCGCGCTCTGTGCGAGCACGGCCAACAGTGCAAATACGAGTGTATTCAGGCGCCTGCGTTGCAACAAAGTCGTCGTATCCGTTTGGAATCGGCGACATTGTATTTGCGCTGTCAGGACGATTTCTGGCGTCTGATCGCGATTTCAGCGCATCGGTCCGGGCCGGTAGCCGGGGATTTTGTGTGAAATGTGGATTGGCAGGTGCGGCCGGCCAGGTTACGTCCGATAACGCCCGCGGCTACGACGGGGACGCCCGGTCAGACGCGCTGTGAACAGCGACCGTTGAACTGCGTGCCAAGTGTGCGGATAATTCGCGTTTTGTCTGGAGCCCGCACTTGAGCCCAACGATCAAAGTTGCCCCGTCGATCCTGTCTGCCGATTTTGCCCGACTCGGCGACGAGGTTCGCGCCATCGACGAAGCCGGGGCCGACTGGATTCACGTCGACGTCATGGACGGTCATTTCGTGCCTAACATCACCTTTGGGCCACTGGTGGTCAAGGCGATTCGTCCCTACACCCAAAAACCGATCGACGTGCATCTGATGATCTCGCCCTGCGACCTGTATCTGGAGGATTTCATTCAGGCTGGCGCCGATATGGTTACGGTTCACGCCGAGGCGGGCCCGCATCTGGATCGCTCGCTTCAGGCCATTCGACAACTGGGCGCACGAGCGGGCGTGTCTCTGAATCCATCCACCTCGGAGCAGAGCCTGGAATACGTGATGGACCAGTTGCAACTGATCCTGGTCATGTCAGTCAATCCGGGGTTCGGCGGGCAGGCCTTTTTGCAGTCGCAGCTGGAAAAGATCGGCCGCATCCGTAAGATGATTGGTGATCGCGATATCGATCTGTCGGTCGACGGTGGGATCTCGGTCAGCAATGCCGCCGACGTGGTCACAGCCGGTGCCAATGTGCTGGCCGCCGGATCATCGGTATTTGTCGGTGGCAGTGGTCAGTATCAGTCGAATATCGCAGCCCTTCGCGATGCGGCTCACGCGTGACAATCGACCTGCAGGGGCTTGACCAGGTCCATACACTGATCTGGGATCTCGACGGCACGCTGGTCGACAGCGTTGCTGACCTGGCGGCCTCGGTCAATGTGGTACTGGTTGAAATCGGTGCACAGCCGCTGGCGCAGGATCAGGTGCGCTCAATGATAGGTAACGGGGTTGGAAAGCTGCTGGATCGGGCAGTGCAGGCGAGCACAATCGATTCATCCACAGCGCCGGATTCAGACTGGCTGTATCAGCGCTTCAGTCAACACTACGCCACCAATTGCTGCAACGAGACACGTCTCTACGATGGAGTACTGGAGACCTTAAGTGAACTGGCCGCGCGCGGTTACCGCCACGGCATCTGCACCAACAAACCTGAGGCGATGGCCCGCACCGTCGTCGACACGCTCGACTTGTCGCCCTTTTTTGGTGCCATCGTGGGCGGTGATACAACCGCGCACCACAAACCCGATCCACAGCCCTTGCTGCTGTGCATCGAAGGCATGCAAAGCGATACGGCCCGGGCTTTGATGATCGGTGACTCGGCGGCAGACGTAGCGGTCGCGCGCAACGCCGGCGTGCCGGTGCTGGTTCTACCCTATGGCTATACCCGCGTACCCGCAGCTGAACTGGGTGCCGACGGGGTCATAGACAATGCCCGGCAACTGCTTGAGCTATTGCCGGGCTGAAGATTCACCAGACTCGTGCGAACTCGACTTCATCGTCCACGAAGAAGATTCTAAAAGTCCCATAGTCCCAAACGTCTGAACCATTATCGGCGTCAGTCAGTGCCACAGCAGGGTGGCCGAACATTTCCAGCACCACTGATCGGTGTGTGCCTCTCGGGGGAACCGGGCGCTCGGGATACGAAGGCGCCATGCGGACTCCGTCGACGAGCGCGGTATTGGCCTGGACACCGGCGCTCAAAACCGTGGACGAAGCCACGAGCAAAGCTGCGATTGTGTGTTTCATGTGATCCCCTTGTCTTATTGTTATTGGATCGCCGGCAGCCAGATAGGCGGCGCCGGTAGTACTGCGGTGCGAGCGCCATCGGGTGCCCGACCAGGCGCATTGCGAACAATTGCCTGCGTCATCTGGGCGAATGTTACGACCGCCAGCGCCGGGTCTTTAGCCAGCGGCGACGCTCTCCCGATGATGGAAAGCGCTAATTGCCTTAGTTTTTTGGCACTTGCGCGAGAAAACTAGTTTCAGTCGATCAGGGCTTTTGCAGCAGCAGGGTTTGCATCGCACGGCCCACCATGCCGCTGGCGTCGAACAGCGCGGCGTCGGCAAAACCAATGCCGTTGGGCTCCCAATAGCTACTGGATTGCGTGCCGAGCCAGTCGCCAACCGGATCGCGATGCAACACCACGGTCAGATCCGGATTGATGAAACTCGTCTCCCAGGGTTCCGCGTTGCGGCTGAAGGCATTGCCACAGTCTGTCAGCGGGCAGATGCGCTGAAAGGGCGACGGCGTTTCATCGGCCAGCAGCGGCACCGTCTTCATCCAGGCTGTAGTGGGGCCGGGTTCGGGCGTCTGGCCGACTGGATAGCGAAGCTGCACACCGTCACCGGCGAACGTCTTTTTATCGTGCAGCACTTTGCGCAGCGGAAAGCTGCCGGCAATGGCGTCGTTGGGCGATTCGATCGTCGTGTGATGGGAGGGGTAATCCTGCGCCGGTTGAGTTGCCATGTGCAGTCCGGCAGCCGATGCGCACTCGCGACCCTGATGGTCGATCAACACTGCCTGGCTGCGGGACACCATGCGCCCCTGTTTGACGATCGACGCCTCAATCGCGAAGCCGTTCATCGGAATCGGCCGCGTCAGATCGACCGTAATACGAGTCAGGCGCTGGTCGGGCAGTTGTTGTTCCAGCGCGCGGGCCAGTAAGCCGGTCGGCGGGCCGGCGTGGCAATGGTCCGGATTCCACGGACCGCGGGTGTGGTCACCGGGCACAAACGAGCCGTCGGCGGCGATCGTGAAAAAGCAATCGTCAGTCATTTAGCGGGGAGCACATTCAGGGCAACGAGAAATCGCGACACCATATTGTAAGCAGCAACCGTGGCGATCAGCTCGATCAGATGGCGATCGCTTAAGTGCGCACGGACCGCGGCGAAGGTTGCGTCGCTGACCTGCACATCGCGGGTCATCTCCACACTGAGCACGATCGCCGCCTGCTCGACAGGCTCGAAGCGGCTGTCAGTACTGGCGCGCGCCGGATCGCGCAGGCATTCCACTTTTTCGTGTGTGCCGCCGGCCTTCACATACAGCGGCGCGTGTTGTGAGTACTCGTACTCGGCGCGGTTGACCACCGCCACCACGCACATGGCAAGCTCCCGCAATTGCTGGGCGACGTCAAACCGCGTCCGCACATTGCCTAGCATGTGGTTCCAGCCAGTGGCCAGCGGCGTGCTGTACAACAGCAGCCGATCAAGCTCCAGCAGGGTGCCGCCGCGTCGGTCGCGAACCGCCTGTACCACCTCTGCAGGTTCGGCCAGATCGATCGGCAAGTAGGGCAGGCGGGGCGGGCCGTCGTGTTGGGCAGGCGCCGGTGCCGGGGCCGGTTTTCGCGAGCGTTTTGCATCGCCTTCGGGGAAATGCTCGACTGCCGCCAGCGCCTGCGCCGGCCACTGC
>CAZYDV010000443.1:0-4461 GCA_964646405.1 uncultured Granulosicoccaceae bacterium
CTGCCTGTCGGCCAGGCTCGACAGCCCTGGCATCACGGCGATCCTGGGTTACAACGGCGCCGGTAAAAGCCTGTTTCTGCGACTGATACACGGCTTGCTGACACCTGACAGCGGCACGATCCACTGGAACGGGCACAGCGCGACCAACATCCGTATTCGCCGCCGACAATCCATGGTTTTTCAAAAACCGGTGCTGCTGCGTCGCAGTGTCGCGGCCAATATCGACTACGTGCTGCGGCTGCACCGGCTCGGTGGCGGCAATCGCTGTGACGAGATCCTCGCGAGCGCAGACCTGCTGGCGAACGCGCGACAGGCAGCCCACTCGCTGTCAGGCGGGGAGCAGCAGCGGCTTTGTCTGGCACGCGCACTGGCGACCGAGCCGAGTGTGCTGCTGCTCGATGAGCCCTGTGCCAATCTCGATCCGGGCTCAATCGCCCGAATCGAGCGTATGCTGCTGCAGGCAAGTGCACACTGCAAGATCATCCTCGTCACGCACGACATTCACCAGGCCAGGCGCCTGGCCGAAGACATCCTGTTCATCGATCGCGGGCAACTCGCCGAGCATACGCCTCGAGATCACTTTTTTAACCGCCCCGCGTCTGCACCAGCACGCGCTTATTTGTCGGGCTCCCTGAACACCAATCACCCTCAAAATAGCCATGCGATCTAAACCAGCCTGCACACTGTTCTTCCTGTTGGGCGCACTCTGTTCTGTTGTCGGTGCCAGCGCCGCAGACCGTCCGGCCATCCTGCTGCAGTCGACGACCTCTACCGCCAACTCAGGTTTGTACGATTTTCTGTTGCCAAAATTCAGCCAGAGCAGCGGTGTAGACGTGCACGTAGTAGCCGTCGGCACCGGTCAGGCGATCCGCAATGCCAGCAATTGCGACGGTGACGTACTGCTGGTCCACGCCAAGGCGGCGGAAGAGGCGTTTGTCGCCGCCGGCCATGGCGTCACGCGCTTTGATGTCATGTACAACGACTTCGTTATCGTCGGCCCCGAGGCCGATCCGGCGCAATTGGCCGACAGCAAATCCGCTCACGATGCGTTGCAGGCCATTGCCGCAAGCGGCGCGATCTTCGCCTCGCGCGGTGACAACTCCGGCACCCACAAAAAAGAACGCCAACTATGGGAGATGACCGGCAAGGCACCAGTGGCGGCGACTGACCGATGGTATCGGGAGACCGGATCCGGCATGGGCGCGACGCTGAACATCGCGATCGGCATGCGGGCCTACACCCTGACCGATCGCGCCACCTGGTTGAGTTTTGGCAACAAACAGCGTCATAGGATTGTTTTTCAGGGCGATGACGGGCTGTTCAACCAGTATGGCGTCATCCGGGTCAATCCCGATCACTGCGCGAATGTCGATGCAGACAATGGCAAGCGGTTCGTCGACTGGCTGACCGGAGCCGACGGTCAGCAAGCGATCGCAAGCTATCGGGTTGACGGGCAGCAGCTCTTTTTTCCCAACGCCGAGCGCTAGCGCCCGATACACCCCCTGGCGCTCAGCCGCCGCCGTTGAAGCGAATCCGCAACGGCTTTTGCATCCTGTAGCCCGGCAGCTTGCGCACTTTTGCGGCAAACGCATCATCGCGACAAAATTGCAAAAACTGCTGCATCGCGGGCTCGAACCAGAAGCGACGATCCACCAGCAGATCGAGCGGCTCCTCGATAATCGGCTCGAACGCTAGACCGTGCTGGGTGGCGAGCGACTCCAGTCCCAGCGTGCAGTCTGCGGTGCCATCCAGCACGGCAACCACGGCATCGGCCTCACTGCGGACCGATTCGATAAACTGAACCTGGTCGCGCACGAGACCGGCCTGACCGAGCAGATGCTCAAGCAAAATCTGGCTGCCTGCGCCGGCCTGGCGACCCACCAGTGTCCGCTCTTTCAGTTCCTTCATCGCACTGACGGGTTTGTCGGGCCGCGATACGATACCGCGGCGGCGCCATACCCACTCACACAGCACGACGGGATGATCGGCGAGCTTGTCGATGATTGCCGGCGTATTCCACTTGTCGTGCTCACCATCGTAGATGTGGATCGCCGCGACACCGGCTGAGTTGTCCTGGACTCGCACCAGCCCGTCCATGCTGCCATCAAAAATCGATGCGATGCCGCAGTCTGACTGACGGATCGCCCATTCCAGCAGTGGGTCGTG
This sequence comes from uncultured Granulosicoccaceae bacterium, assembly GCA_964646405.1. Classification (GTDB taxonomy): domain Bacteria; phylum Pseudomonadota; class Gammaproteobacteria; order Granulosicoccales; family Granulosicoccaceae; genus CAKZSB01. Next base: position 2,167 of record CAZYDV010000443.1, read on the forward strand.
CGAACCGGCGAACAGTGCGCTGCTGCGCGGTTCGGGAAGCGTCACGGCGCCGCTCGAATTGCGCTCCAGCCAGCTGGCAATGGCGGTTCTTGGAAACAGCAGCTTGCCGGTTGCCCGGGTGCAGGGTATGCCACCCTCGGCCGCCAGGTCATAGACCTTGCGCTCCTTGATGCGCAGCAGCTGCGCGACTTCGCGCGTTGTCAGGTATTCTTCTTTCACGTCAGGCAGCCACCTGTGCCGCCACATCCTGTACCACGTTCAAAGCCTCCTCGATCACCTCGATACTGCTGCCCTTGCGCCACATGTTTTGACTGAGCATACGCCGCCATTGTCGGCCACCGGGCTGAGCCTGGAAAAGACCCAGCATGTGACGGCCCATATGCCCAAGCGGTACACCGGCCGTGCATCTCGACTCGATGTAGGGATACATGGATCGCACGACCTGCGCACGCAACAACCGGCGAGATGGCTGGTTGTAATAGATTTCGTCGACGTCGCTCAACAGCCAGGGATTACGATACGCTGCCCGCCCCAGCATCACACCATCCACGCGAGACAAATGCTCGGTGGCTGCGGCGTGATCGACCAACCCGCCGTTCAAGACGAAGCACAGGGTCGGAAACTCCCGGCGCGCGCGGTGGACAAAGTCGTACCGCAGCGGTGGCACATCGCGATTTTCTTTCGGGCTGAGCCCGTCGAGCCAGGCTTTTCGTGCGTGCACGATAAACACCTGACAACCCGATTTTGAAACGATATCGATGAAATTTGCAAACGGTTCATAGGCGTCATCGCGATCGATGCCTACCCGGCATTTCACCGTCACCGGAATGTCCACAGCCGACTGCATCGCCGCGACACATCGACCCACAAGCTCAGGTTCTGCCATCAGGCAGGCGCCAAATCGCCCACTCTGCACTCGATCGCTCGGACACCCGACGTTGAGATTGATGCCGCCGTAACCCCATTGCTCTGCGATGCGTGCGCAGTTTGCAAGGTCGGTCGGATCGCTGCCACCAAGCTGCAATACCAGCGGTTGCTCAGCGGCATCGAAGCCGAGCAGTTTTACACGGTCGCCATGGAGAATCGCGCCGGTGGTGACCATCTCGGTGTAGAGTTCGGCGCGGCTCGACAGCAGGCGATGAAAGTACCGGCAATGTCTGTCGGTCCACTCCATCATCGGGGCGACGCTGAATGGTTCTGGGACTGGATTGGAACGCATAGTATCTGCTTATCTGACTGGCGCCATTATAGCCCGCTACCCCTGGCCCGCGCCCGTCTATGTGATAATCTGGAACTCCCTCACGATCGACGACGCGCCGGTGGCGCCTTACCGCGCATCGCACCAGAAACAAATGACCGATACTGACCTTCTGCACGACCTCGATGCTATCGTCGGCGCCGAGTTCGTGCTGCGAGAACCTCAGCTAAGCGCCCCCTATACGCGCGACTGGCCGGGCCGTTACAGCGGTCGTGCGCTGGCGGTGATTCGCCCCGCATCGGTCAATGAAGTCAGTGCAGTGATGGCGCTGGCAAGCGCGCGGAAAATCAGTGTGGTGCCGCAATCGGGCAACACCAGCCTCTGCGGCGGCGGCATTCCCGACCAGAGCGGTCGCAGCATCATATTATCGTTAAATCGCCTCAACCGAATCCGCGATGTACAGATCGACGCGCGCGTTGCAACGGTTGAATCGGGCGTTATTTTACAGCATCTGCAAGACGCACTGGCCGACCACGAGCTGATGTTTCCGCTCGATCTCGGCGCCAAGGGAAGCTGCATGATCGGCGGCAATCTGTCGACCAACGCCGGTGGCTCGAACGTACTTCGCTACGGCAATACGCGCGATCTTTGCCTCGGCCTTGAGGTTGTGCTGGCCGACGGCAAAATCATGAATCTGCTGACCAGTTTGCACAAGGACAACACGGGTTACGATCTGAAAGATCTCTTCATCGGTGCCGAGGGCACACTGGGCATTATCACCGCCGCAACCCTTAAACTGGTGCCAAAACCGGCAGTCCGGCACACCGCGTTTTTATCCGTCGCAAGCCCGGCTGATGCACTGCAGATACTCAATCAGGTACAGGACGACTGCGCCGATCTCGTCGACGCCTTCGAAATCATGACACGCGAATCCGTCGAGGTAATTTGCCGTTATTGTGAAGGCGTCAGACCGCCGTTTGATCAGCCGGTCGACTATGCCATTCTGGTGCAGGTTGCGAGCGCCACCCCCGACGACACCCTGGCCGAGCGCGCCCGAGACGGCTGCGGCGCGGCCCTCACCGAGCTCTACCGGCGGC
>CAZYDV010000444.1:0-4394 GCA_964646405.1 uncultured Granulosicoccaceae bacterium
CGGCGATGTCCAGGCCGAGCGTGGTGGCGAGATCTTCAGACCAGGCCACCAGTTCGGGGTCTGCGAATTCCACTGGTGCCACTGACGACCAAAGCGCCTGTGGTACCTGTCTGGAGCCTGCGATGTCGCTGTCGTCGCCCGGCAGTGTCTGGCGGTAGTGATCACCAAGGCTCAACTGGCTGGCGGTGCGCAGGGCGGACTGTGCGGCGGTGGTATCTGGCATGGCAGGCTCGTGTGGATGGTGTTGCTAATCGAATTCGGCGCAGAGCCTGGCCATGGCGGCCTCGCGCTCGGCGTGTGACAGGGCATCGTTTTCCAGCACACTGTCGCTGACGCGCTGGCCGAATTGTTTCATCAGTTCGGTTTCGTCGTCACCGCTTACGGCAACCGCGTAGACGGTGTCCTGACAGTAGGTCGAGACGTAGCCCGCGGTACTGTTTTGCGGCATCGCTGCGATATTGTCGTTGCTGTGTGCGCGGATGTTCTCGCGCAACAATTTACGCAGCCGCGCCACGCCGCGATCGGAGGTGGCGCGATTTTCCAGCGCGTGAATCGCGATCGGACGTTGCGATACCTGGGCCTCATAGTCACCCGGGTAGCGCTGTCGGTCTTCGTAGGTTCGACCTTCGGTCTGGCCCATGAAATCAATCGTCTCCTTGCCGACGTTATCCGGTTGGTCCTGGCCGCGCGGATCGAGCTTGTCGTTGAAATAGCGCCAGCCAATGGTGACCGTGTGGGTGTCGTCGATCGGCACCATCCAGCGCAACATGGATACGCGCTGAAACAGTTTTTGCGACTCGGCTTCTTCCCAGATCGCACCGGTCTGGTTGCAGTTGGGGAAAATGGTGTCGGTAGTGCGGGTCCACAAGTGATCGCCGCAGCGCCTCGTTTGAATGTTGATCATGCCGAGCGGTGTGTTGCGATAGTCGATCAACTGCTCAACACCGGATGCCTCACCAAACTGCACGCCGCTGGAGCGCGCGTGAAGGTGAATGACGTGGATCGGATCCTGGGTGTTCTCGTAGACCTGCAGCCAGTTGCAGGGGATGCTGAGCGAGAAGGGTTTGGCGTCCGTGTCGGGCAGCAGCATGGTGTCGTAGATCGGGAAATCGGGAATCTGCTCGGGCGGGCCCAGGTAGGCGAACACGATGCCGTTGTATTCGTGAGTGGGGTAGGCGCCCTGTACGACCTTGTTCTTTATCGGGCTGTTGGCGGGTTCTGAGGGCAGGTCGATGAGGGTGCCGTCGACGTCGTAGTGCCAGCCGTGGTAGCAACATTTGATTCCACACTCCATCACGATGCCGTATTCCAGTGACGCGCCACGATGGGAGCAGTGGCGGTGCAGCAGGCCGAGATTGCCGGACAGATCGCGGAAAAGCACCAGGTTCTCGCCGAGGATTCGCACCGCGAGTGGCAGGTCGCCGACTTCGCTTGCCATCGCCACGGGTTGCCAGTAACGCCGCAGATACTCACCGCACGGGGTGTTGGGTCCAACGTGCGTCAACTCGGCGTCCTCGGCCGGCAGATCGCGTTGCTTGTAGCCCTGGAAACGAATGGGTTCTGGCTTGTTCATACCGGCCTGTCCTGGTGATCCGGCGAAGTTGGCCGGTCTGGTGTGGATCTATAAGTTTACATTCGCAGTCGAGAATGGAATATGCCGACTAGCGGATTAAAGGTTATAGAAAACAATAGGATATATGACAGTTCAACAGAAAATATGGCCGAACGGAGATTCGTAATATCCTAAAGCTACATTTTCTGTATTGATACTGTTACGATCTGTTCATCGTTCGCACCTCAGTGTATCGCGTTCCCTGGCCCCTGGCGTGGCGAGCGTGTTGAAAGATCTTATGAAAACCAATCTCTTTGCTGCTGTGTTGCTCGTGACCGTGATCTTTCTGACGGTCGAAACGGTATCTGATGCTGATGATACCGCCGTGGAAACCCAAACGGCGGGCGAGAACACAGCCGCAGCCGATTCTGCGGAAAAGAAACCACTGCTTGAGGTGCCAATCAGCAATTTCCCATCGACTGACAGCGCGCTGCCGGCAACCGAGGTACGGGCCAATTCGTTGCCTGCCGCGACAGTGGATGAGGCAAAGAAAGAACAGATCTGGAGCGAAATTACCGAGGCCATTTCCGGACTCAATCGGCTGGTTGGCGACGAGTTGTTCCGTGGCCTGGAGCGCAAGTCAGCCAGCGATATGGAAGTACTCGTCGACCCGGGTTACTGGTCGCGCGTGCGCTATGAGACGCGCGTTGAACTGAAGACCGACATCAGCAAGATCTGGCATCTGTACGCCGTGCAGTACAACGCGACGCCAGCCTCGTCAGTGTTTTTCGTCGATGCCGACTCGGGCAAGACCATCGATATCTACACACTATCTGCGCAGTAGTCGCCTCGCAGCCTGTCACTCAACCGGCAGTGGAGGACTTCGCCGGTGTGCTGACCTCCAGGACGCCGGCCAGAATGATCAGGCTGCCGGCAATCCATTCGATGCCCGTCAGCACTTCGCCAGCGATCAGCGGTGCGCTGATGCCGGCCACCAGTACTTCTGACATCATCAGAATGCCGACTCTGCCGGGCGATATCAGCTGCGCGCCACGAATGCAGACATACAGCGACGGCAGCATAACCACCACAAAGTAGCCAATCAGCCATGGCATCGCCGCGTGCCAGCCGGCGAGTGTGGGTGCCAGGGTAAACTGGCCGGCGAACAGCAGCGCAATGCCGGCGAATAATGCGGCGAAAAAGTATTGCGCGGGTAGAATGTCGAGCGAGTCTACCTGGTCGAAGCGGCGCAGCAGCACCGAGCCTGCCGCCCAGAATACACTGGCAGCCAGCGCCGCCAGATCGCCAATGTTCAGGGTCTGGCTGTGTTCGGTACGCGCACCGGCGAGCATCATGACACAGAGCCCGGTGAATCCAATTGCCATTGCCCCCCATCGACGCCAGCCGGGCTTTTCGGCCAGAAAAACCATACCCAGCAGAGTCGACCAGACTGGTGTCAGGTAGAACAGCAGCGTCGTTCGCATCACTGAGGTATACAAAAAGGCGCAGGCGTAGAGTGCGAGTGCAGAACCAACGAACACGCCGATCAGGCAGATCAGTTTGAAATCTTTGATCAATTGCCTGCGACGAATGAACGTCAGCGGCAGCAATGCAATCAGCGGCACCAGATAGCTGGCCATCACTGACCACAGTCCATTGACACCGGCGGATTCGACTTCGCGCAGTGGCCACCAGTACAGACCCCACAGGCCGGCGGCGAAGAACACCATAACGCTCGGCAATAGTGTATTGCTGCGGGTGTTAACTGAGGTCACGAGTCACTCGCGAACAGCGGATATCAACGTGGATGTAGGCAGGGGCAGCCGTTGTTCGCATGATAGAATTTTGTCCCGGGTACGTAGTAAAACTTGGGTACGCAATAAAACTTGCTGGAATATACAGGAGAGACGATCGGCCATGGTTGATTCTGAAGCGGTGGCGATCGTCACTGGCGCGGCGCGCGGGATTGGATTGAGCACCGCCAGGCGATTCCTGCAGCAAGGGTATCGCGTCGCGCTGCTCGATATCGATGCGCAGACACTGGCCGGAGCCGAAGAGGGCCTGGGTCAAACCGACGACGTCCAGGCGCTGGTGTGCGATGTGTCGCAACCGCGCGAGGTAGCGGCGGCGGTCGACGCTGTGATCGAGCGTTTCGGCCGCATCGACTCATTGGTGAACAACGCAGGTATCGCAGTCTTCAAACCGATTTTGCAAACTACCCACGAGGAGTGGCGGCAGGTTATGTCTGTCAATCTGGACGGCGCTTTCTATTGCTCACAGGCGGTGGTTCCGCACATGGCACAGCGCGGCGCTGGCAGCATCGTGAATATTGGTTCGATCTCCGGGCTGCGCGCCAGCACGTTGCGGGTGGCCTACGGCACCAGCAAGGCGGCGATTTCACAACTGACCCGGCAGCAGGCGGCCGAGTGGGCAGAGATGGGCATACGAGTCAATGCGGTGGCGCCGGGTCCGGTGGATACTGCCATGGCCAAAGCCGTGCACAGCGCAGAAATTCGCGCAGCCTATCACGATGCCATTCCGCTCAACCGCTACGGCACCGAAGACGAGATCGCCGATGCGATCTGGTACCTTTGTTCAGCGCAGTCGAGTTACATCACAGGCCAGATTCTGGCGGTCGACGGTGGATTTGAATCGACCGGCATCGGCCTGCCGGCGTTGCGAGCGGATTCATAGTGGCGGTGTGGTTGACAACATTCGCAAGCGATACCTATTGAGCAAACTGGAGCAGGATTGTTGACTGAGAATCCGGATTTTCGCGATCACCATTTTCTGATCGATCACGTCAGGTCGATCCTCGACTTTTACGATCCGGTTTGCGTCG
>CAZYDV010000445.1:0-4360 GCA_964646405.1 uncultured Granulosicoccaceae bacterium
TCTTCCCATGGTCTACGTGGCCTATCGTGCCTACGTTCACATGCGGTTTCGTTCGCTCAAATTTTTCCTTCGACATCTTTCGTGATTTACCTGAGAGTTAAAATTGTGCAGACTTTGGCACCCGACACCGCCTGCGCGACAATGGAGCCCATGACCGGACTTGAACCGGTGACCTCTTCCTTACCAAGGAAGTGCTCTACCGCTGAGCTACATGGGCGCGTCGATCACCTTTCCCGTACCGGCATTGAATGTAGTAGAATTTTTGGAGCGGGTGATGGGAATCGAACCCACGTTATCAGCTTGGAAGGCTGGAGTTCTACCATTGAACTACACCCGCAAAATCTTACCGCGACGGTGCAAAACTGTGGTGGAGGGGGGAGGATTCGAACCTCCGAAGCATATGCAGCAGATTTACAGTCTGCCCCCTTTGACCGCTCGGGAACCCCTCCGCGTAAAAGCGGAATTATCGTGCACGAACCTACGACTGTCAACATGTTTGACACGTATGGTTTGAATTATTTTTTGCCCGAGCTGACTCTGCCCGCAAGGCCGGAGCATAGCATTCTGCAGGCGGAGCACCGACGCTACAATCGCTGGCATAACCCTTACAACGTTACAGAACCGACACCAGCATTCAGATAAACCGACGAAACGGATAGATCACGTAGCCGCTGATCAACTCCAGATACGAGCGGCGGCGCAACTGCTCATCGGTCACCGGGACCGAGCTGCGCAGATCGGCGGCGAAATGCCCAGCCAGTGCCTGCACCGAACCCGGTGCGCTCAATACCACATCGACCTCCAGATCGTGATACACACTGCGATAATTTAGATTCGAGGTACCGACCGACGCCCAGTCGTCGATCAGCAACGTTTTCGCATGCAGCATCGATGGCTGATACTCGTATATCTCGATGCCGGCACGCAGCAGGCTCCTATAAAAGATGCGACTGACGCTGGCGACAACGCTCACATCCGACTTGCTTGGCAACAGAATCTTAACGTCGCAACCGTGCCGTGCGGCTCGCGCCAGCGCTGCGAGCATCGCCGGCCCCGGAACAAAGTAGGCGTTGGTAATCCAGACACGTTGCCGCGCGCGCTCGATCCGCGCCAGCAAATCAGCGTTGTGTCGCTGGCGCAGCTTGCGCGTGTAGTTGACCCGCACCGGCGAGTTGGGCAGCGGCACCGGCTTGCGCCTGAGCCCGAGCAGACGAGATCGCACCACCAATGGTCGATGCGCCAGCGCCCAGATCACCTCGAACGAGCGGACCATATCGGCTATGGCCTGCCCCGTCACCACCACCGCAGTTTCACGCCAGTAGCGATGCGCCAGCGCGACGTTGCAAGAACCGACAAACGCGACCTCACCGTCGACCAGCACGAGCTTGCGATGATTGCGCTTGTTGACACTGCCCAGCAGCGCACGCGCTTTCGAGAGACTGAACCGCCACCATCGAAACACCGACAGTGCACTGGGCACCGGGTGATACACCCGCACATCGACGCCTTGTCGAGCGAGCTCATCTATTCTTGCGGGGCTCCAGCCAGGGGAACCGACACCATCAACCAGGATGCGCACTTCGACCCCGCGCGCTGCCGCCTGCATAGCCGCGTCGAGCAGTGACTGACCCAGCTCATCCTCGCGAAAAATGTACATTTCGATCGAGACCTGCCGCTTCGCACTGAGCATAGCGCGGCAAACGCGTTCGAAATAGTCACGCTGATTGATGCAAATTTCTTCGCTTGACCACATCAACTCGTCACCAATGGTTCGGCCAGCAGGACTTAGAATCGAGCCCACTGAGTGCCCGACTGTCTCTCGCTGGCGGCGGTCGATCAGTGCAACAGAATCTGGCTCAGGAACTCCTGAGTCCGCTCGGACTGAGGGTTGTTGAAAAATTCCTGCGGCTCGTTTTCCTCAATGATTTCACCACCATCCATGAAAATCACCCGGTTGGCAACGGTTTTGGCGAAACCCATTTCGTGCGTCACGCAGATCATGGTCATACCATCGCGAGCAAGTTCGATCATCACATCGAGTACTTCTTTGATCATCTCGGGATCGAGTGCCGAGGTTGGCTCATCAAACAACATGATCGCCGGATTCATGCACAGGCTGCGCGCAATGGCCACCCGCTGCTGCTGACCGCCCGAAAGCTGGCCTGGAAATTTTTCCGCCTGCTCGGGAATCTTGACGCGCTCCAGATAACTGCGCGCAATGTCTTCTGCCTCTGCCCTGGGCATCTTGCGGACCCAGATAGGCGCCAGGGTGCAGTTTTCAAGCACAGTGAGGTGAGGAAACAGGTTGAAATGCTGAAAAACCATGCCGACTTCGCGACGAATCTGCTCGATGTGCTTGAGATCGCCGGTCAACTCAGTGCCGTCGACAATAATCTGCCCTCGCTGGTGTTCTTCCAGACGGTTGATACAGCGTATCAGCGTTGACTTGCCAGACCCTGACGGCCCGCAAACAACAATGCGCTCACCTTTATTGACTGTCAGATTGATGTTCTTCAGCACGTGGAACTGACCGTACCACTTATGCATCTCGGCAATCCGAATCATCTCCTGATCGGAGACAGACATTTGGCCGGCGGTTTGTTCAGATTGTTGTTCAGACATAATCGTTTTCTCCTGCGACAACCGGACCCACCGATCGTCAAATATTCCCGCGCCTGGTCTCGCCGGGTCCGCTATGTTCCAGCCAGCTCTGCCCGGCCATTGTTTACGGCACGACCAGTCGCCTTATTGCCAGAAAGCAACGCCTGCATAGTGGTCGTCGCCTCAGGCCCGATCGCCACCGACTTAATCTTCCTTGTGCCCCGTGTGCAGCTTCTTCTCAAGATAGATTGAGTATCGTGACATGCTGAAACAACATAGAAAGAAAAACATCGCAATGAATACATAGACTTCCGTCGAAAGGCCCGTCCATTTGATATCCGACAGAGACGCCCGACCTATCCCCAGCGGATCGAGCATACCGATCACGATGACGAGCGTCGTATCCTTGAACAGACCGATGAACGTGTTGACGATACCGGGTATGGAAATCTTCAGCGCCTGCGGCAGCACCACCAACCGCATCGACGACCAGTATTTCAGCCCCAGCGCGTCGGCCGCCTCGCTTTGTCCTTTGGGAATGGCCTGCAAACCGCCACGAACTACCTCGGCGATGTAGGCCGCAGAGAACAGCGTCACCATGATCAGCACCCGCAAGAGGATGTCGAACGTAGTGCCGGGTGGCAGGAAGTAATTCAGCATTGTCGAGGCGACAAACAGCAGCGTGATCAATGGCACGCCGCGAATAAACTCGATAAACGAGGTGCTCAGCCAACGAATAATGTGCAACTCTGACTGACGACCGAGTGCCAGCAAAATACCCAAAGGCAGCGAGCAGACGATACCGGTGACACCGATCACCATCGTCAGCATGAACCCGCCAAATCGCGAAGTCTCAACCGGCGCCAGCCCCATACCGCCCAGCAACAGCCAATATGCGATGAAGGGATAGGCGAGTGAAAACCACAGTGCATGGCGGCGGTTCGGGCACTTGTCCCACAGTGCCGGCACCAGCGCCAGTATCAACAGGATGAAAGCCAGCACCACCCGCCAGCGCTCCTCTTCGGGATAGAAGCCAAATGTAAATTGCCCCACCCGCTTTTCAATGAACCCCCAGCAGGCGCCATCGCCGGCGGCGCGACAGGCATCACGAGATTCGGCGATGAAAACCGCGTCAAAGAACAGCCAGTTCATCAACGGCGGGATCATCAGGTACAGACAGTAGGCCGTGACAAACGTCAGGGCCACATTGAACGGTGAAGAAAAAAGGTTCTTCCGCAACCACAGCAGAACGCCGGTTTGACCGACCGGCGGGCGCAGATCCGGATGCTCCCCGGGCAAATATTGCTGGCTCATGCTATCGCTCCACCAGCGCCATGCGCTTGTTGTACCAGTTCATGATCAGCGAGATTGTCAGCGAAAACAGCAGATAGAGACTGAGCACAATGATCATGCACTCCATCTCGCGCCCGGTCTGGTTGAGCGTTATGCCACCGATGGTAGCCACGATATCCATGTATCCAATTGCGATGGCGAGCGACGAGTTCTTGGTGATGTTTAGATACTGACTGGTCAATGGCGGGATGATCACCCGCAACGCCTGCGGAATAACAACGAGATTCATGGTTTTGGTACGCGGCAAACCGAGCGCATGTGCCGCCTCGGACTGACCCTTGCTGATCGCCTCGATGCCCGATCGAACGTTCTCGGCGATGAACGCCGCGGTGTAGAGCGAAAGCGCCAGCCAAAGCGCCAGAAATTCGGGCTTGAGCGCCATGCCACCCTTAAAGTTAAATCGACC
>CAZYDV010000446.1:0-4335 GCA_964646405.1 uncultured Granulosicoccaceae bacterium
AATGGCCGGAAACAGCGAACTGGCTTGTGCTTGCGCACATTGCTGCTCGTCCGCTTTTGATTGGCCGATGGAGCTGACCCTTGATCAGCAGCGGGGTAGGTAGGGCAAAGCCAGTGGATCGGCTGGTGGTTGTTCTATATCAGCACGGCGGTTGGGCCATCTCCAGCGTCGGATCTGCGTGCCCAACAGTGTCGGGAAGGGATTCCTGCTCATTCGGCGATTCTGGTGCTGCCCGTACTATCGGGGTCTGTTCCGCCGGGTGCCTGGCTGCGGCGAGCACACTGAACCCGGTTGTCTGCCACGACAATCTTCGGCAGGCTTGGGTCGTTTGTCTGTGGTTGACGGCCTCGTGGGGATTGCATGAACAAATCAGTAGCGCTCGATTGGTACGAGGTGATCTCGATGGCGGACGATGTCTGTCTGATTCGCGAACGCTACGTGGCGCCTTGGCTGCGTTGCAATATCTGGCATGTGCGGGGCCGTGATCGCGATCTGATTATCGATACGGGTCTCGGGCTGCGTCCGCTGGTGGCGGAGATTGCGAGTCTGGCTGAGCGGCCGGTCACGGCGGTGATGACGCACAGCCACTTCGACCACGCCGGTGGTCTTCATCAGTTTGCGCATCGCTGCGGTCACGCACTGGAGGCTGCGATCATCAGTCAGCCTACGCCTGCCAACACGGTTGCAGACATCGGCTATCTGCGTGCGGAGACGATATCCGCATTACCGTATCCGGGTTTTGATATAACTCAGTATCGAGTGCAATCGGCGCCACTGACGCAAACTATTGATGAGGGAGACGGATTCGATTTGGGGAATCGGTTACTGCAGGTGTTTCATCTGCCGGGCCATTCACCCGGATCGGTTGCGTTGTTCGAGCGTGCGACCGGCACCCTGTTTAGCGGAGATGTGATCTACGATGGCGACCTGCTGGATAACCTCTATCACTCTGTACCGGAACAGTTGCAGGAATCTTTGAGCAGATTGAAAGAATTGCCAGTCGACACGATTCACGGTGGTCACTTCGACTCATTTGGCCACGCGCGAATGATTAGTATCATTGATGAGTATATGGCCGGCGGCAGGCGAATAGGGGACAGTGCCGATTGGGTGTCAGGTAACTTGTAACTGTCGGGCGCGCACCGAGGTACACAACACTTTTCCAGTTGAACGCACTACAACAAGGCTCGCCGCTGTGCGCGGTGAGCCTTGCCTGGAGAAGAACGTTATACCTTGATCTTCTTCACCATCACCGTGCGATCAATCGGCTGTGCGGGCCTGTGTTGCGTGAGTGGCGCTTGGCCGCGGCCGCAGCCGGGACGATCAGCGCCGACGCCGGTATCGCTATCGGTGCCATCGCCAGCCTTTTTTTCGCCTTCGCCGTTCCAGCTGCTATCGCAATCGGTGCCTTGTTGTGCGATGCCGGTGGCCGGCAGGCTGGCTACGCCGATTAGAAATGCGCTGCCATTGCGAATGAAATTTCGGCGGCTCGATCGATCCTGAACGACCACGAGGTCCCTGTCAGTTGGTTTCATGGGTTGTTTTGTCCACGTTGCCGATAGGCTGTCAATTGACGCTAACAGGCCGCTGTCGGTAGTGTCAAGCCGCGGGCATCGGTTGCCCGAATCAACTCTCGCGTCTGAACATGCCGCACATCAACAGTTGCGTTGCCAGTGCTACGCGCTGCTCATCGTTGAGGCCGGTCAATGATCGCAGGGCAGTTTTACCCCCGATGCAAAGTTCTTCAACCGCACTCGCCAGCGGTTCTGCAAGTTCCAGTATCTGGCCCTGGGCGCGCAGTGTCACTGTGTTATCGACTCGCTGCAGATCAATATTGGCCGTAGGTATGATGCTGTCGCTGGTCGCAACGCTTGCCTGCGCTGCCGTCAGTAAGCCTGTGCAATCCTGTTTTGCCTCAATCGCCAGCTTGTCTTGCAGTTCGGCCAGTGCCCGTTGGATATTTTCGGCACCCAACAAATTGCCCGGGAGATTGGCTGCCCATCGGCTCACCGTGGTTGTGTGATTGCTGTGGCCTACAGGCCAGGCATCGTGCGGCACTGCCCGCCGCAGATCGGGATCTCGTTCGGCGGCAAGTCCGATCGCCTGCTGTAAAAGTTCACTGACCGTGACCGGGAAAACGCCCAGTGTGATATGCAGCGACGAGGCATCTCCCTGTGCCTGGGCGTCGTGGACAAACCCCCTGGGGATGTACAGGCAGTCGCCTGGCTGCATATTGATTTCACTGTCTTTGGTGCCGCAGCGCGATTGTTCCGGATCGTGCTTTTGATGTTCGAATGGAAGTTGTGCGCCACCGGAGTAGAAATTGAACGTCTTGCAGCCGCTGACCTGCAGAACAAAAACATCGTGTGTGTCGTAGTGGGGATTAAATCCCTGGCGTCCGGCGGGTGACAAATACACATTGGCCTGGCTTGGCATACGCATCGCGGCCTCGGTATCGCGGCACAGGCGTGCCAGACCGGCGAGAAGATTCTGCGCGTGCGACAGCACCAGCGTGGCCCCCTGTGCGTGTTGCGCCATGGCGCGTATTGGAACGACGCGATTGCTATCGTCGCAATAGTCCGGAGGGGTGACAGGTCGATCTGATTGGGTTAGCTGGACTTGCGGGAACGACAGTAGCTGGGTCGAAAACAGTTTCTCTAATTGAGGTGTGTCCAGAAGATCAGAAAAGTGGTTGCTGTCGGCGCGGCCGATGTGCAATGGACCGGCTTCCCAATGCTGATCGAGAAAGTCTTCTATCGCTAGCGGCGAGAGCACACGCTGCAAAAAAAGGTTGTCAACCAAGTCCAACTATCGAGCCCCGCAGGTTGAGTATGGGTCTGCGAACGGATAGGGCGAATCGGTATCGCGTTCGCAGGCCATTCATTCACACGCCAGCCATTATAGGGTCAAAACCAGCTGGGTCTGATAAACAGCCGCGAGCGCAGTTGTGCTCGATGCTAACAACCGGACAGATTTACGGTTGCCACGCCGCGATCACTGAACAGTGAGTTGACCTCCTGTTCACCTTCGATGCTCAGGCTCACTTGCCCGCGTGCGATTTCGCTGCCCGCCACGCGGATGTTGCCCAGTGCAGAGTTTCGCAACGTATCGTCCACGTCGATGGTGAAGCTCGCGCGCTCGCCAGTGGCAAGCTGCGCGATGTTGATCTGCAGTTGCGTGTCGCCGTCTCGAACCTGGCCCAGCAGGGATAATTTGCCGGCGCGAACCTCGAACGGTTGAAACACCTCCACACCTGCGCCTGCCCCTGTCGTGTCGAAAATCAGCTTGCCTGCGCTATCTGTCAGATCGATGGCCACCTGCAGATCGGTGAGCGGGCAATCGCCGGTGTTCTCAAATTCAAAGCGATCCTTAGGAGCGCTTTCGACAAATCTTACAGTGACATCTGCACTGGCGATGCCTGCGACGAGCAGGCTGGCCGCAGTGGCGATCGGTTTTATCATGGGGTGATTCCGTCAGCGGTTGGATAAGGTTTCCAGAATCAGTCGAATGCCGTGATGATTCTGTGATCGGCAATTGCGGTGCTGGCAGGATTCACGGGCGGCCGCTCATACGGCCTGACACGCGGTTTGTACACAATGGGTCACGCGGTTAAAGTGCGCAACATAATCCTGAAAGGCAAATCGGCTCTAATGACCAACGCTCAACGGATCGGCGAAACCCGTTACCCGCACCTGTTCGAACCTCTCGATCTCGGCCACGTTACGCTCAGTAACCGTGCGGTGATGGGTTCTATGCACACCGGCCTTGAGGAAGTGGACAACGGCTTTGCCAGGCTTGCCGTCTATTACGCCGAGCGCGCGGCAGGCGGTGTCGGGATGATCATCACCGGTGGTATCGCGCCCAACCCTGAGGGTGGCGTTGGCGCCAAGCTGCAAACCGATGAGGAGGTAGAGGTGCATCGGCAGGTGACGCAGGCGGTGCACGCCGCCGACCCGCAGGTGAAAATCTGCATGCAGATTCTGCACGCCGGACCGCTGGCAGCGGGCACGCCGGTGGGGCCATCGGCGGTGAAATCCCGCATCGCGCGCAAGGTGCCGCAGGCGCTGGATGAGGCCGGCATCGAAAAACAGTTGGCCGACTTCGCCCACTGCGCCTCGCAGGCGAAACAGGCCGGTTACGATGGCGTGGAGATCATTTCCTCGGCCGGCTATCTGCTAAGCACCTTCTTGCTCGCTTCGACCAATCAACGCACCGATCAGTGGGGCGGTAGCTGGGAAAAGCGAATGCGGTTCCCGGTGGAGGTCATGCGGCGTGTGCGGCAGGCGGTGGGTGATGCGTTCATCGTAATCTTTCGCGTGCCGGCAATGGACATGA
>CAZYDV010000447.1:0-4335 GCA_964646405.1 uncultured Granulosicoccaceae bacterium
GTGATCACCGGTGAGCTGTTGCTGATGGATGGTGGCAAGCATCTGGGGTAGGTGGGGCAGGCTGCCTGCCGGTTCTTTAGTGAACCGCTGTCTGCGCAACCAGTCTTTTTCACGGCCTAACAAGCTATCACGATCGGAGCATTCCTCATGACTCAACAGCCCGGTGTCATTCCTCTCGACAGCACAGGCGACGATGCGCTCACGCCGATTCTGTCGATAGACGATTTGCGTGAAATCGAAAAATTGCCCATCGAGCAGCGACTGGCGGCGCACAGTACCTATGAGGCGATTCGTCTGGGGGCATCGATCGATCCGGCGGCGCCGGCGCTGGAATTTTTGCCCAACGCCGATCCCGATGAGCCATCGGTGGTGATTTCGTATCAGGATTTCTTTGCCAACGTCACCCGAACTGCGAATCTCTTTCATGAGTTAGGTGTGGGCAAAGATGATGTGGTGAGTTTTCTGCTGCCGTTGTTGCCGCAAAGTTTTTACACTCTGTTTGGCGCCGAGGCCGCCGGTGTGGCCAATCCGGTCAACCCGTTGCTTGAACCGCATCAGTTGGTAGAAATTCTGCGTGCCGCCAATACCCGCGTGCTGGTGGCATTTGGGCCGGTAGCCGGCACCGATATCTGGGATAAGGTGGCATCGATTCGCGATCAGTTGCCCGCGCTTGAGCACGTGGTGCAAATTGGCGGTGAAGCACAACCGGGTACTGTCGATTTCGATTCCGCCATGGCGCGGCAAAATGGAGACAGTCTGGATAGCGGGCGCGTAATCGATGGTGCCGACACGGCAGCGTTCTTTCATACCGGCGGCACCACCGGCACGCCAAAGCTGGTTCGTCACTCGCACTTGAATCAGGTGTATCAGGCCTGGGTCTGCAATCGAATGCTGGCCGGGCCGGCGACGGATAAACTGTTATTCGGGCTGCCGCTGTTCCATGTGGGCGGGGCGCTGACGCAGGGCATATCTACGCTTACCGTTGGCGCCTGCATCATTATCTTGTCGCCCGTTGGGTGGCGTAACCCGAACAGTGTTCGCAACGTCTGGAAGCTTATAGAAAAGTATCGCCCCAGTGTATTCGGTGCGGTGCCGACGGTGCTTGCGGCAGCGGCGTCTGTGCCGCTGGACGGTGCCGATGTATCGAGCATCACCTGTAGTTCGGGTGGTGGCTCGGCAATTCCGGTGGCGATCGGTAAAAACCTCGGTGATCTATTGCAAAAACCGGTGCTTGAAGTCTACGGCATGACGGAGACTTCAAGTGTGCACACCATTGCCTACCGCGACTGGCAGGTTAAGCTCGGCTCGGCAGGGCACGCTGTGCCGTACAGTCGGGTGCGTATCGTCAAGCTCGATGGCGACGGCCATTGCATCGGTGATTGTGATGTCGATGAAATCGGCGTGATTGCGATGGCGGGGCCGGGTGTATTCACGGGTTATCTGAATGATGAACATAACGCCGGTGCATTCGTCGAACCGGGCTGGGTCAATTCCGGCGACCTTGGCCGGCTCGACGGCGAAGGCTATCTGTGGATTACCGGCAGGGCCAAGGATCTGATCATTCGCGGCGGGCACAACATCGATCCGGCGGGCGTTGAAGATGTCCTGTTCGGTCACGAACAAGTGGCACTGGCCGCGGTGGTGGGCCAGCCAGATGCCTACGCCGGTGAAAAACCGTTGGCGTTTGTGCAATTGCAACCCGGGGCTTCCGTCAGTGGTGCTGAGTTGCATGAAGTGGTGCGCGCCAAGACACCCGAGCGCGCCGCCGTGCCGGTGGAGATTCTATTGATCGACGATATGCCGTTGACCGGTGTGGGCAAAGTGTTCAAACCAGCGCTGCGGTGGCAGGCGGCACAGCGTGTGTTTGCTGCCGCGTTAGAAGGATTAGCCGAGGCCAGTGAGAATATTGATGTTGCCGTTGGCGCCCACGGCACGCATGGCAGTCTTGCCACCGTTACGGTAAAAGGTGCCAGTGACAACCGGCGGCAAGAATTGCAGCAAAAAATCGATGATGCGCTGGCCGCACATGTGATGAATCACGAAGTGCGGTTTGAGACGGCGAGATAACTCCCGCCGCGTCCGTTGCGTCTTTCGCTATTCTGCAAACTGCAACCGGGCGCGCATACCCGGGTGTAGTCGGCAGAAGTAGTCGGCTGTTGCGTCAGAGTTGAACTGCTGTGTGTACTGCTGTCCCGTTTGCAGTATGCCCGAATCCCAGCTCTCATCTACCGCCGTGGCAGTGTGCGGTACGATGTCGCGGTTGATCCACGTCACGCTGTCGCCTGGCGCCAGCTTGATCGTTTGCGGTTCGAACGCGGCACCGACAATCTCGATCACATGCGTTTTGGGGCTTGCCATCGAGTTGGCTTGAAGATGGTGGGGCAGTGTGCACAGTGCTGCCATCGCACTGAGCACAAACTGCCGTCGATTACGCAACAACTACTTCAGCCCTTTGACCATCATTTGCGCGTGATCCTCATGCGCCTTGAAGATCTTCAATCCGGCTTCGAATAGTGTTTTGACTTCGACGTTCTCGATATTCGGAATAAACGCATTGGCCACCAGATCGTTGACCGCCTGGTGATAACTCAATTCGTTTTCTGCGTAGGCACGATCAAATTCTGCGCCGCGCAGCGACGACAGCTTATTGATAATGTCCTCGGCTCCTTTCTCCAGAGATTGGCTTAGAAAGTTGTCCTGTGGTTCAGCGCCGAGTTTCGCCAACAGTGCCAATGCCTGTTCGTTTACGGCGGTGTGATCGCGAATCATGCTGTTGGCGAATTCATGAATGGCCGGGTTGTCAGATATTGCCAGCGCCAGGTGCGCATAGCGGATATCGATGTTATCCGCCACGTAGGCAACATGTGCAATCTCAAGATCATTGAGTTCCGCCGGTGTTTTGGCAGCGACCGCGCATCCGGCAAAGGCGATGGCGGCGGATAGGACAATGTGTTGTAGTTTGATAATCATGCAGGGTGTTTTCCTTTGTGAGGTCACTGCAGCGTGGGTGTGCAGTGAGGATCAGTATAGGAATCCGACCCGTCGTTAGAATGATCGAAAATCCCGATTTCTTGATCAATCGGCCGGGAATGCTGGTTGATGGGTGCTTTTCGTAGCCAGCGGGTTGCAGGATTTGTAGTATCGACAAAACACTTCGCCGACCGCTCGCGATTTGCTGTCGGTGCTGCTCTCGAGGCACGGCTGCCGCTGATGTTCGGGCTGATCGTTGCGTTCAGTTGATACGGAGTTGACACCAATGGATGTACTTAGCGACATTCTTTCGCACATGAAGCTGGCGGGTACGTTGTACTTTCGAACGTCGTTTACCGGCTCCTGGGGTGTGCGTGTACCGAACTACCAGAATGTGGCCCGATTTCACTACGCCCGGCGCGGTCGCTGTTATATCCGTGTCAGTGATGCGCAGCCGGCGCACCTGCTGGAGCAGGGGGATCTGATCATCATCACGCGCGGGGCTGCGCACACCCTGTACTGTGATCCGGCCACCGAGCATAGTGCGGTGATGCTCGATCGGGTGTTGGAGGAGTCCGGATTTGATGGCACTGGTACGTTGGTGTTTGGCAACAACGATGAGGGTCACGAAACGCAACTGGTGTGCGGGCATTTTGCGTTTGAAACGCAGACCAGCCATCCGTTGATTGAATCCTTGCCCGATACGTTGCATCTGCGCGACTACGGAGACAGTGCTGGTACCTGGATCGAGAACACATTGCGTGTGATCAGCGCCGAGGCGGGCATGCAGCAACTGGGGAGCGAATTGATCGCGCGTAAGTTGTCAGAAATTCTGTTGGCGCAGGCGTTGCGTTCGTATCTGACCGAGTCCGGCGCCGACCGACAAGTGATGGCGGGCTTTGCGGATCGAAAAATATCGGCGGTGTTGTCGGCCGTGCACAAAGATCCTGCGTTTGCCTGGACAGTTGATAAGCTGGCGGATGTCGCCGGTATGTCGAGAACGGCGTTTGTTAACCGGTTTGCGCAAACCATGTCGAGCACACCGATGAACTACATCACCCACTGGCGTATGCAACTGGCGCGGGAAAAACTCACCGAAAGTACGGATCCGATTGTGTTGATAGCGGAATCTGCAGGGTATCAGTCGGAGGCTGCGTTTGGCCGTGTGTTCAAGCGCTTTTTTGGTGTGGCGCCGGCAGCGTGCCGGCGCGAGGCGCGGGCGGTTGTTTTGGATCGGGTTTGAATTGGGGATTGGGGTTGTGGTGGAAAGTGTAAGCTAATTTCCAAGGGCGGGTGGTGGTGTCATGCGTGTGTGGTGGTTTTCCGTCACGGCATTGTTGGGCACGCGATCTGGAAGTTTGCGGC
>CAZYDV010000448.1:0-2489 GCA_964646405.1 uncultured Granulosicoccaceae bacterium
CACCGCCTCTGTCGGCATCGCCAGCACCAAGTACGTGGCCAAGGTGGCCAGTGACTTCAATAAGCCCAACGGCATTACTGTGGTACCACCCGATGAAGCTATCGCCTGGCTCGATCCACTGCCGGTGTCAAGGCTCTGGGGGGCGGGCCCTAAAACCGTACCGCGTCTGCAGCGCATCGGCCTGAATACCATCGGTGACGTGCGCCGCGCCGATCCAAACTGGCTACACCGCCATTTAGGCAGCATGGGGGTGCATTTTCAATCGCTGGCAAACGCTCAAGATCCACGCAGAGTTGCCCGGCGGCGCGTGGCGCGCAGTATGGGGTCCGACAGAACCTTGCTGAAAGATGTATCAAACCTTGAAGACATTGCCCACTACCTGCGCTGCTCAGCAGATCGTATTGGCCGTCGCCTGCGCGATAAAGGTTATCTCGCGCGTGGTGTGCGGGTAAAACTTAAAACCAGCCAGTTCAAACTGCACAGCCGGCAGTTGTTGTTACCCGATACCACCGACTGTGCCGATCAGCTCTACCGCCATGCGCTATCACTGCTGAACCAATTCCAGCACACTCATCCCTACCGATTGGTGGGGCTTGCGGCCTATGATCTGGTGCGCGAGGGTGATCCCGTGCAGTTGGACTTATTCGACGAGCACATCAAACCGCGTGCGTTGGAGCGAACCACCGATGCGGTTCTTAAAAAATTTGGCAAAGCGGCCGTATTCAGAGCAGCTGATCTTGGTGATTCACGCTCCATCGCTGATACCACACCCAACCTCGATTTCATCGAGCATATCGGCTGACCAGAACTCTCATTCAAAGTGAACAGGCAAACTCGCGAATGCTGCGAATGGTATTCAAGTAAACTTCCGGCATTGCCATTCTAAAAAGGCAATCACCCGCATGGCAGGTGCCATTCACGGTGATACCAATCGTACTAACGTCTGCCGCCAATAGCTTTTGATAATAAACCAGTCCCTCGTCTCGCAATGGATCGAGTTCATTGACCGAAATCACATGCGGGGGCAGGCCAGTCAGGTCATCGGTAGTGGCATGGTAGGGCCAGGCGAGCGGGTTTTTATCGTCCGCGCCATCCGGGCTGTACAGCCTGACCAGTGCCCCCATCATCGTGCAATTGAGAAAATAGTCATCGTTCTCGTACAAAGAGCGCAGCGCCGGATCTTTGTTGGCATAAAGTCCGGAGATATAGGGGCACTGTGCGTAGACGCCGTCAATATGGTTGAGAAAACCGTCCTTTTTTGCCTTGAGCGCAGTAGCCAGTGACAGATTGCCACCACCCGACTCGCCGGAAATCGTGATACTTGAAATACCGAGTTGGCGGCGATTCTTGTGCACCCATTTCAAACCCTCGGCGCAGTCGTTGAGACCCGCCGGAAACGGATGTGGCCCGAGCTTGCCACCGGCATTTCGAAATTCAATACCCACCACAAGCAGGCCGGTTGCCGCCAGTTCATCGCGCCAGCGCACATAGCCCACCTCGGTGGCCGACATCAGTGCCATGCCGCCACCGTGTATATGAACGATACACGGCAACTGGCCAGACATCCCCTTGGGTGTATGAATATAGAGATTGATATCGTTGCCATCGACGCCGCTGATCACCTCGGTTCGATGGTCGACGCTATCGATCGCCGGTGCATCGGCCAGCAGGATCGGACCCAGCGCCGAGAAATTGCCTTCGGCCGCCAGTGCAAAGGCGACCAGATCATCGATCGGCGTGTTGCTGTCAACCCCGGCTGGCGGCGGCGCGACATCCAGCCCCAGAGGCGCCATCACCGCCTGCATGCGCGGATCGGCACGCGGATCATTTTTGATCAGCATGTCTGGATCGCCAAGTTTGCCGGGTAGTTGAGGTTGTGTCATTGCAGGCGCCGTGTCGAGTGAATTGAAGTTGACGCTAGCACGCGGGCTGTGCGCTTGCAATTGGAGTAGGGTGCGTCAGCCGGTTTTATCCATCCGGCTTCAGGTGATCGTACAGCGGCTGTAAATCCCGAAGTGGCATCGTTGCCGTTCGCATCGCCTCCAGTATTTCAAAGCATCTGCCGGCATACTGCATGGCCAGATCGTTGGCGCCGTGTGCGTTAGCGCGTATCGCGCATTGCCAACAGCTTATCGCCGCTGTGCGCGCGTAAAACTCGGTGTCGGGAGCGCTTTGATACAGTTGCTCAGCCAGCGAAAATGCCTGTTGTTGCAAAACCAGTGCTTGTTCGGCCGATGCCTCATTATCCTGTTCCGCATGCCAGGCCGACAGCTTTTCCAGAGAGACACTCAGATCGCGAGCGGCCTGAGCGGAGTTTGGGTTGTCGTGGTGCAGCTGTTGAGCAATGTGTAACGATTGTTGAAAGTGTTTTAGTGCGTTTTCGGCATCGCCTTGTTGTCCGCGGGCGAGAAAGAAGTCGCCGAGTTTTTCCAGGGAGACACTCAGATCGCGAGCGGCCTGAGCGGAGTTTGGGTTGTCGTGGTGCAGCT
>CAZYDV010000448.1:2589-4319 GCA_964646405.1 uncultured Granulosicoccaceae bacterium
GTTGAAAGTGTTTTAGTGCGTTTTCGGCATCGCCTTGTTGTCCGCGGGCGAGAAATGAATCGCCGACTTCGTTTTGAAACGCAGATAGCAGTCGTTGCGACTCTGATTCATCTGCCAGGGCTGCTGTACCCAGCGAGTCTCGACCCAATTGAAAAAACTCCAGCGCCGTATCCAGCCTGCCAAGCTGACGTTCGGCCTGGCCGAGAACGCCACAAGCCTGAACCAAACTGATTGTGCTGTGCTTGGATATCAGGTGTTTTACGGTGCTTTGCAGCAACGGCAGTTGCCATGAAACGGTTGGGTCGTGTTCCCATTGGCTGTTGAACGCAGTGGTGATCGAATCTATTACTGAATCGATATTACTGGCAATTTCCCTTTGCCTGTCATTGCTGAGTGCCTGTCTGATAACCGCCGCGTTGAGCCGATGAATTCGCCCGTGTACCGCGGCGTTGTGGATTGCCTCAGACATGGCGCTGCCGGCATTGGTATCAATGATCAGGCGCAATCCGTTCAGGCGTCGGCGCAGCCGTCGCCAGCGCGATGCGCGGCCGGGTGAATCTTTTAACAGCGTTGGAAACTCGCGGCCGAGCATCTCTCGCAGCCAGGGCCAGACAATCGCATCCGGTGGCAGCAGTGAGGCGTATTCCAGGGCGGCGACTTCTTCGAGTTCGGGCTGTTTGTGCGTGCTTTCACGACGCAGGTGATCCAGCGTGCTGTCGAGAATAGTGGCGAGCTGTTTGTCGCGATGAAGTATTTTCTGTGCGGTATCGGGCAGCAACTCATCGACGCTGTCGGGTCCCTGCCGCCGAAGAACCGGCAGATAGTCTGATGGTTTCACCTCGTCGTGATAAAGCCCCAGATAGATCGCCACCGATTCGACCGCGAGGGTAAACCCGTCGAGCTCGGCGACAATCTCGCGCGCAGCCTGTTGCTCAAATTCGTTTTCGAAACCGCGCCAATCACCGTAGCCACCCGGTGGTAATTCGATTGAGTCCATCTGCTGGTGGGCGGCAGGGCTGCCATCTTTGTGGCGGTCGGGCTGGTGGCGACGCATGAGTTCCAGCGCATCATCGGGATCGAGTTTGTCAATCGGAATAAAGGCCATTGACTGCGGCCCGGCATCCAGCTCTTCAGGTGAGAGGCGGGTGGTGGCGACCAGTTGCAGCCAGGGCTTGCGCGGTATCGACGCCAGTGCCGTGCGCGACAGCAGTTCTGTTTTGGAGACGTTGTCCAGAATCACCAGGCAGGCGGCGTTGCCATCCGGGTCGTTCGGTGCGGCGGCGATTGCCATTTGCTCCAGTTTCAGCAGTACACGCCTGCCGCGTTCGGTCGGTGTTTCCTGCGGGCTGCTGGCCTCAGGCAGCCCCAGATCTGAGGCCAGCTTGCCAAACAGCGCCAGTAGATTGGTTTCATTTTCCGCCTCGATGAACCATAGCCCGGCCGGGTAGCGAAAGGCGTGGCGGTAGGCATAACAATTGGCCAGCTCGGTTTTGCCCTGTCCGCCCAGCCCGTGCAGTGCGGTTACCACGCCAATGGCGCCCGCCTGAAGTTCGTCTTCGAGGTTTTTTAGCTCGCGATCGCGGCCGACGAAAAAATGGTTTTCACGGCGTGCGTAGCCCGGCGCATTGTCGGCGCGGGAGACGCGATTCAGCCGCTCCCAAAGCTGATGGGAGAAGTCTTCAAACTGTTGCCTGATATCGGGTTGCTGCAATTGCTGTGGACCGTGCAAA
>CAZYDV010000449.1:0-4318 GCA_964646405.1 uncultured Granulosicoccaceae bacterium
CTAAACGGGTACATCAGTTGGTAATGCTTATAAACACGTACAAAGCGGCGTCAGGATTCGTCGTCGACGATCGCCACCGCGCGCGTAAAGCCTGCCGAGGCCGCTTTGATTTTCATCGGGAATGCACAAACGGTAAAACCTGTGGCCGGTAAGGCATCCAGGTTGGCGAGCTTTTCGATATGACAATAGCCGATATCGATCGAGGCGCGATGTCCCTCCCAGATGATTGACGGGTCTTTCGTCGCCTCCCACTTGCGCGCAGTCGCGGAAAATGGCGCATCCCATGACCACGCGTCAGTGCCCGTCAGACGCACCCCCTGTTCCAGCAGATACAGCGTTGCCTCGCGACCCATGCCACAGCCACGATGGATGTAGTCATCGTCGCCGTAAGCCGCCCCTGCCGACGTATTGACCACGACGATATCGAGTGGTTGCAACTGATGGCCAATGCGGGCGAGTGCCGCCTCTACCTCGGCGGCGCTGACGACGTGCCCATCGGTAAAATGACGAAAATCGAGTTTGACGCCGGGGTTCATGCACCACTCCAGCGGCACTTCATCTATTGTTATCGCAGGCTTGCCGCCATCCATCGTCGAGTGATGGTGATACGGCGCATCCATATGGGTGCCATTATGGGTGCTGACTGTCATGGTCTCCACCGCCCAGCCATCGCCACCGGGCAGGTCATCGCGACTGAGCCCCGGAAAAAACGAGGTTATCTGTTCGGTCGTTTGCGCATGGTTGAAGTAATTGATCTCAGGCAGCATGATCGGTGGATCCGATGCGATTCCCGCCTCAAGTGTCGCCGAAATATCGATAAATCTGCGTGCCATGGGTGACTCCCTTATTGCACAAGCCCGGTTGCAATCGGTGGAAAAAGAATAACGAGTGCCAGCACCAGCGCCATGATCAGCGCAAACGGCAGGGCACCGATGAATATTTCCCCAAGCGAGATCGACGGATCATCCAGTGTGGATTTGATAACAAACACCGAGATGCCAAACGGTGGTGTGAGCAATCCTATTTCAACCGCCAGCACCGTGATGATGCCAAACCAGATCAGATCAACCTGCAAAGGCGCCAGCACCGGGAGCATTAATGGCACGACGATTAACATGATCGATGAGGAATCGAGAATCATCCCCATCGCGATCACGCAAACGACATACGCCGACAACAGCGCCATCAGCCCAAGCTCGGCTTCGGCGGCGAAGCCTGCAAAACCAACCGGCACGCCGGAAAACGCGAGCATACGGGAATACATTTGCGCCGCAATGATCAAAAAGCACACCGCCGCGGTGACCTGTCCAGTTTCCACCAGCACGCGCCACAGTGCGGCAAGTGTTAGCGTGCGCCGTGCAAAGCCAATCGCCAGCGCCCCAAGCGCACCGACCGCCCCGGCTTCAACCGGGGTAAAAAAGCCGGCGTAGATGCCACCGAGTACCAGGATAATTAACGCCGATATCGGCAGGCCTTTTTTCAAAAGCTCAACGCGCGACTGCGCGGCGTGCTGCGACTGATCCGGCCGGCCAACAAAACCGGGCGCAAACAGCGTCATCGCCACAATACCCAGGACAAAAAACAGCGACAACAAAAGCCCGGGCCCCACGCCCGCGATGAACAAATCGCCAATCGATTGCTCGGTGATAATGCCGTACAGGATCAACAGCAGCGACGGCGGGATCAACATGCCAAGCACGGAACTGCCGGCCACCACCCCGACGGCAAACTGCTTGCGATAGCCGTGGCGCACCATTTCAGGTACCGCAACCTTGGTAAACACCGCCGCCGATGCGATCGAGATACCGGTCACCGCGGCGAATAGGGCATTGGCGCCAACGGTACCTGCGCCAAGCCCACCAATGAAACGACGAAACATCGCATTCGCCACATCGAATGCATCGCGCCCCAGACCACTTTCAGACACGACAAACCCCATAAAAACAAACAGAGGTACAACGCCGAAAAAGTAATTGGCAATGGCATCGTTGGCGGCCAGCGCGAGCAGTTTGGACGCCAGCAACGGCGAGCCTTTAATCGCCCACACACCCACGAAAGAACATAGTATCAGCGCCACGGGCACCAACATGCCGAGCATGACCAGTAAGGTCATAGCGGCCAGTGCGAAGAGGCCGATCTCAAACGCACTCATGGCGACAGGCGACGATAAATTCGCAACACGAACTGCAGGATCAGTACCGAGCCACCCACCATGATGATGGATTTAATGGGCCAGGTGGGCGCGGTGAATTCTCCAATGGCACCGATAAAGTCATTGCGCTGCCACGCCTTTTGCAACAGCGGCCACGTGGTCCATACGATCACCGCCATCACCGAGATGCCAGCCAGATCAAACAGTGTTTCCAACCACACCGATACACGGGGAAAACGCGCCGCAATGAGCGAGGCGATGCCGTCTGATCGGGGGATGCGGTTTTCACGCAGTGACTGTGGCACCTGCAGGAACACGATCGCCACGATCGACAGGGTGACGATCTCCGGCACCCCGCTGATGGGTGCGGCAAAGAAGTTTCGCCCCACCACATCGAGACCGACCAGAATGATCAACGCCATGATCAACACTGACCCAAGGACGTTTAATCCCTGGGTCAGTGCGTTAACAGCGCGAATAACCAATGGGTCATTGCGGGTCACTCCCGATCCCAGTTACGCACAGGTTGTGCGCCGGCTGCGCGCATCGCATCCATATAGGCAGACAGGATTTCCGAACCGGACTTGCCCTGCCCGTCCAGCTCGGCTGCCCACTTGGCGGCGGCGTTATCCATGCCGGCTGCCCACGCGCTGCGCATGTCATCACTGGCATCAGTGATTGTCGCGCCGGCATCTGCCATGCCCTTAAAACCCGTGGTGACGAAGTTCTGAAGATTATCGATGTACCAGGCCTGCGCGGCGGCGGCACCATCTGTCAGCGCGGTCTGCACGTCAGCCGGCAGCCCGTCGTACCAGCCCTTGTTGGCGCACAGCGCACCGGCAAACTGCGCCCCCAATCCGACCTTCAATACGTTGGGGGCAACTTCGTATAATTTGCCCGGCAATGCGGCAGAGGCGAACACAATCACGCCGTCATAAACACCAGCTTTGAGTTCGTTGTAGTACGTGGTGAGATTGCCTGAAACCGCTACCGCCCCGGTGCCGGACAGCCAGTTGACCGCGGGCCCCGGTGCCGCGATCTTGTGCCCTTCGAGATCGGCCAGTGACTCGACCGGAAAATTGGTCATCAACAGGTAGTCATCAATGCCGACGTTGCCGCCCAGGTACACCACGTTGTTGTCGGCCCACGCCTGTGCCATCGCCGGGTGCGTTTGCAGTTCGGTCATTACTGTGTTGACCGCGAGCGGGTCGGCACTGACAAACGGTGTGTAGTAGGTGACGTTTTGCGCCGCGAGCTTGGCTGGATCAAACAGGGATGAGCAAACCGCTATTTCGGCAAGACCGGCCTCGGCGGCTTCGAGTTCCTCACCGACACCGGCAATCGCCCCACCATATTGTTCAGAAAACGAAATGGCGTGGCCAGTCCCTTCAAGCGACTGATTGACACTGGGAATAAATGCCTCAGGCATCATTTTCACCCAGCGGAACACGGGCGGATGACCGGCTGCAATTGTGGCGGTGAAGTTATCTGCCATCACCGGCAATGCACAGGCACCCAGTAGCGTGAGCGCGACTAACCGTGAAACTCTTTTCATTTCTTCCTCCTGATTGTGTGGGCACTGCTACCACTGACCGGTGCGATCACAGCGCCCCGGCAACTAAATTCATCCGAAATCAAAATTCATCGACCAGTCTTAAAAAACCGCCCGAAGCATTTATCACCAGTGCACGGATCGTTTTCTCTGTGGCATTCCGGCTCTTTTCAGTGCCTGCCAGCCGCTGCTGCCGACCGTCGCGAATGAGTGCGGTAAGCAGCGCACCGATTGCCAGAATATACGTCCAGGACGCCGCTTCGCGACTGGCGCCCGGGCTGGCTGCGAGCAGTTTGTCGATGAATTTTTCGGCGGTGGCGTCGTAGTATTTGTTGACCATGTACGATGCATCCGCGTCGCTCACGTAGCGCGCATTGAAGATCATCGCGTACGCCTTGCCACCGTCTTTTTCTTCGAAGTTGGGGCGGTACAGCGCCTCGAATATCTGTTCAAGCGCATTGCCATCAGTGGGGCACACTTGCTCCAGGCGCGCCTCGCGCGCCGCACTGAGCGACTTTGCACGGCGCGCAATGACGGCTTCGTACAACCGCTCCTTGTTGCCAAAGTGATAATTAACCGATGCAAGATTTACATCGGCTTTGCTAGTTATCATT
>CAZYDV010000450.1:0-4272 GCA_964646405.1 uncultured Granulosicoccaceae bacterium
CTCCACCATAACCCTGGTCAACACGGGAAAAACCCGTGAAGCACTTGTCTATCTGACTCTGTAAGCGCTCTCGTAGCGAATCAAACGACGCTGTCACCTCGAAGCTTTGGCTTTTTCGCTTGGCCATTTGCCTGAACTCTGATGGACTATGCACAATGGTGCAGCCCGAAAGCACGACGATGGACAGTGACAGCACGAGGCAAGAACCACGCAGTGAGCTGTTCACTTCAACGCAACCTTTTTAGATCTTTGTAACGGTCGCCGCAATTGTCATTCGACACGACTGACGTCAACGGAATCTTTTGACTATCGTTACCGGCGACCTCTATCAGAGAGACATCGTAGAGATTTCGATCCAGATCATTAATTCTGATCACGTAGCCGTGGTCGGCTTTAGGGGTAAAAAACAACCGACGATTCAGCATGTCAGAGTGATGATTGGTCGTATAGGCACCGCGACTGGAGCTGGTTCGTTCCCTGATGGCATTTATTTGCACCGGCACACCGGCCTGCAGGGGCATGCGACCGGTCGTTTTGTTTTTAGCGGCCTTGATAACCCCATAATAGTAGGATTCACAGGTGTCGGGGTACATGCGCCACACGTGTAACCAGGTGTAGTACCTGGCGCCGATCAAAGGTATTCCTCGACGAGACTCACTGCCATCGACCTGAACCCAGGCCGTGTTGTTGCCACTGGCCGCAGGTTTGTAATACTTCACTGAACTGCAGCCTGTCAAAAAGATGCCTGAGGCAAGCAGGATAAAAGCACTGCGACTGATCATTGACTTCATACTTATCACCACACTAATTCATCGCAGCGCATCTAGCGAGATATTTGCCAGAGCAGACCACACGGTAAAAGCTTTCTTTGAAAGCGCCGTGTCAATTCACACAATGGCCTGTGAATTGGTTGCCATTGACGGTGAGTGTGTGGTGTGTTTCGTCACTGCTCTATTGCACGCTGCGTCAGGTCGCTGGTATTGCCGCGTTCCATTGGGTATTCACGAGCCAGAAGAACCGCACCCGTTGTGCCTGTGAGTCAAGACTCAGCAGAACTCTATTCCGACACAGGCATCCGTGGACCGTGCGTTGTGTTGACGGTGCGATTCGTCATTGCTGGCAACCTGTGTCAGCGAGCAGGAAATGCCACGATCGTCGGTGTTGGTGAGGGTGGCGTTTAGCGAGCTATTCCGATGCTGTTAAACACGGCTACCGAAGCAACATCGAATACCTGTTCTGCGATCGTGGCTTGTACCCAGCTAAAAATTGTCCTTTCGCTTACGGATCTCGGCAAATACCGCCGCATCAGTCGCATCGGCCATGCCCAGGTGCGCTCTGATGGCAGGGTCAGACGGACGTACAAACGGATTGGTTTCAAGTTCTTCTGCGAGTGTGCTGGGCACCGTGGCTTTACCCTGCGAACGCAATTCGTCAACCCTGGCCGCACGCGCTTTCAGTTTTGCATTATCGGGATCGACCGATTGCGCAAAGGCGGCGTTGGCCTGGGTGTATTCGTGACTGCTGTAGACGATGGTGTTAACCGGCAGTGCGATCAGCTTTTCAAGGCTTGACCACATCATGGCCATATCGCCTTCGAAAACACGTCCGCAGCCGAGCGTGAATAAAGTGTCGCCAGTGAACACCACACCCTCTGATGGAAAATAGAAATTCATCATGTCGGTAGTGTGGCCAGGGGTGTGAATCACTTTGACTTCACAGCCTGCGAACTCGAAAGTGTCGCCATCATTAACGTTGCTATCGAGACCATCGATCGGTGATGACAACTGTGCCGGACCAATGGCTTTGGCACCAGTGGATTGCTTGAGCGCGGACAGGCCCGCCGTGTGATCACCGTGATGGTGAGTAATCAGGATATGGGTCAGTGTCCAGCCCGTCTCCTTTAGTGCTGCTTCGTAAGCGGTGGCATCACCGGCATCGATACAGGCCGTCTCGCCGGTATCAGGTGCATGCACCAGCACACCGTAGTTGTCGTTCATATAGGGGAACTGGTGATACTGTAGCTTGCTCATATCGATGCCTCGTAGGTGGGGATGGCCGTTCGGGTCGCAACGGGTGATCAGTACTTCAGCTTACAACAGATTCGCACCGTCGAATTCGCGCACCGGAATATCGGCGATGTCCGCCGCCGGTGCCATGCGGAAATTGATCGCGATCAATGGCTTCGGGTTATCCGGCAATGTACGGTAGTGAGTGACGCAGCCACAGTGTTCACAGCGGACGAATTCAAGTTCCTTTTCGCCCCAGGCATAGGCGGCCTCACCGACCATGGTAATCGTGACGTCGTTCGGCTGGTAATAACCCCAGATCGCGCCGTAGCGACTGCAAATGGAGCACGTGCAGGTGGTCACCTGTACCGGTGGCGCAGCTTCTATCTTATGATTGCCGCAGTGACAGCTTACTTGCATAGGGTTTGGCTCGTTGATTGGCGGAGGCATTTATCGCTCCCATACTTGTTCCCTGATCGAAGATCGGGTATCACCCGGTGTTCTTGGTGGGAGCACAACTGCGTTGCGCGAACACGTACTGTGTTGGAGTACAGCCTTCAGCCGCCCGTTACACTGCTGGTAAAGCTGGCTAAAGCCTGCACTCCAACCTCGATCCCACCACGCGTTTATGGTGGGAGACCGACTCCGTCGAGCGAATATGCCGTGCGGGAAATACATCGCGACTGGCAACAAGCGATCATCTGTTACCAGGTACCGGTGTTCTCCATCGATGCCCATGGCTCTGCGGCCTCGAGCGCATCGCCTTCCTGCAGCAGTTCGATAGAAATGTTATCCGGCGACTTCACAAACGCCATGCGTCCATCGCGCGGCGGGCGATTGATGACAACGCCGGCGTCCTGCAGGCGCTGGCAGGTTTCGTAGATGTCGTCAACCTTGTACGCCAGGTGGCCGAAGTTGCGGCCGCTGTCGTACTCTTCCGGATCCCAGTTGTACGTGAGTTCAAGCTCGGGGGCGTTTTCATCGACGGCGCGGGATTTGTCTTTAGGTGCCGCGAGGAAGATCAGTGTGAAGCGGCCGGCCTCGACTTCCTTGCGGCGGGTTTCAACCAGCCCCATTTTGTTGCACCAGAAATCCATCGAGGCGTCGAGATCGCGCACGCGAACCATAGTGTGTAGATATCGCATTTTGTTGCTCCGTTGGTAGCCTGTGCTGATTATTGTAACGCGTGTTTGTCGGCCAGATGCTGTGCCGCGTTCATTGAGCCCGCCAGACCGAATTGTTCGTCAGTGTACAGATAGACCGGTGTAGCGCTGCGTAACCGGGTGTAGGTATCGCGGCCGCCGGCATTGAAGGCCTGAAGAAAGGCGTCATCGAACAGCCAGCGGTTACGCAGGCTGACGCCGCCAGTGATAAAGAGCCCGCCCCGGGGTGCGAACAACAGTGTGAGGTCACCGGCGACCTGGCCCAGATAGCGGCTGAAAAGTTGCGCGGTCTGCACGGCGGCGGCATCGCTGCCGTCGCGCGCCGCAGCGAAGATCTGCTCGCCTTTGCCCCATTTCGGCGGACGATCCCGCACAGCACACACCGCACGGTACAGATGCGGCACACCAGTGCCACTGAGGAAAGCTTCCGCCTCAAAGCGCAAGGCGGCACCGATCTGCATATCATTGCTGATATCGACATAGGCTTCGAACACCGGGATATCGTCCGCCCGCGAGGGCGATATACCGATGTGACCGCCCTCACCCGGCACTACGACCGGCTGCCCCTGGCCTGATACCAGCGCCCCGACGCCAAGCCCGGTACCGGGGCCGACGACCATGCGATTGCCGACTGGCAGTGCTGCTGGCCCCTGCAGCGCATGGGTGTCCTCGGCGGCGACTGTCAGCAGTGACCACGCGGCGGCCTCGAAGTCGTTGATGATCCATGCCTGACCGGTGCGGGCAAGTTTGGCAAACGATGATTCGTGCAGCAGAGTTTCCGACGCGTTGGTGAGCGTGACCCCCCCGTTGGCCACCGCGCCGGCGGCGGCAACGACAATGCGGTCGGGCGCTGAGCCGACATCTGCAATAAAATCGCTGACCGCCTGCATCACGGCGGCATCAGTGCTGGTGGGACTGGACTTGCGCCGCTGCAGCCTGCCGTCCTGCGCCATCGCGACGGAGGGCAGGGCGACGGTCTGAATGAGCACCGCACCGGTCATGGCAAAGAACATGAACCCTGACAGAAACAGGGCGGGGGTGTATCGTTTTTTCAAGTCGCGGGGCTGCCTCATCGGAACTCCTGAGAATCTCGTTAGATTGTT
>CAZYDV010000451.1:0-4269 GCA_964646405.1 uncultured Granulosicoccaceae bacterium
CGATATTGCCGACACCATTGCCGGCGACATGGGTGGGGCCACCGAAGAAGTGATGGCGGAAATTCGCGAGGACTACGGCCTCGACAAACCCATGCTGGTACAACTGGGCAACTACGTTGGCGGCGTATTACAGGGCGACCTTGGCCATTCGTATTTTTTCAATCAGCCGGTCACCAAACTCATTGCCGAGCGTTTGCCGGCCACACTGTTACTGGTGATCAGCGCACAGCTACTGGCATTGATCATCGGCACGCTGCTGGGTGTGATATCTGCTCGCAAGCCCAACGGTATCACCAGTCATTTCGTATCGCTGCTGGCACTGTTCGGCTACTCTGCCCCGGTTTTCTGGACCGGCATTATGTTACTCATCACCTTCTCGCTACTGATACCGATTTTTCCGGTTGCCGGTATGGTCGATGTCACTCTGGAAGGTGGTTTCTGGACCCGATTCTGGGATATCGCACACCACCTGGTTTTGCCAACCATCACGCTGGCCTCTATCTTTCTGGCGTTGTACAGCAGGTTGTGTCGCGCCAGCATGATGGAGGTACTCGGCTCCGATTACATTCGCACAGCGCGCGCCAAAGGTTTATCCGAATCGCAGATCGTGTTGAAGCACGCGCTTAAAAATTCACTCAGCCCGGTGATTACGCTGGCGGGTCTGCAGTTCTCGGCAGTGGTATCCGGCGCGGTGCTGGTGGAGACGGTATTCAGCTGGCCAGGCCTTGGCTCACTCGCACTGCAATCGATACTCGCACGCGACACACCCACCATACTCGGGATTTTGTTTTTCTCGGCATTGGTGGTTATCGTTGGCAACCTGCTCACCGATCTGGCGTTGCGATTGATCGACCCGCGCATTCGCAATCAGAGCTAGCCTGGACTATTCATAAAATTGACGATTTCTCGCTTGACCCTTCATGAACAATCCAGCACAGGAACACGATCATGAACGACAGTGTTCCCATTGACAGCAGCGACACCATTCGCGCCCGCCACCCGATGGCAGAGGCGTTTGAAATGTTCCTGGGCAACTACGCAGCGGTTGCCGCACTGGTTGTCCTGGTGATGATCATTCTGGCCGCAATATTTGGCCCGATGCTCTATCCCACCGACCCGTTTGAAATGGTCTGGGCCCCTTTCTCGCCACCCGGTGCAGAAGGATTTTTGCTCGGCACCGATTACCTGGGTCGCGACATGTTATCCGGTCTTTTAAACGGCGCTCGGGTATCTTTGGCGATTGGCCTTGCCGCCGCTTTCATGAGTGTTTTTATCGGCATCACGATCGGTGCACTGGCGGGCTTTTATCGCGGCTGGGTAGAAGAGGTCCTGATGCGAATCACAGAATTTTTCCAGGTACTGCCGACACTGTTGTTCTCGATGGTGATCGTCGCGTTGTTCGGGGCATCGCTACCCATTGTTACTTTCGCGATCGGCATCGTGAGCTGGACCGCGGTGGCCCGTATCACGCGGGCGGAGTTTCTTCGAATTCGCGAACTGGAGTACGTCACTGCCTCGCGCTCCACCGGCGCAAGCAACGCCAAGCTGATCTTTTCTGTCATTCTGCCAAACGCGTTGCCCCCCATCATTGTGCAGGCAGCGTTGATGGTGGGCTCGGCGATTCTTTTCGAAGCCGGCTTGAGCTTTCTTGGCCTGAGTGATCCGAACGTGGTCAGTTGGGGGCAGATTATCGGCTCCAACCGGCAATACATCCTCGATGCCAGTTTTACCGTGACCATTCCGGGGATCGCTATTTTTGTCACCGTGCTCGCGATCTCGCTGGTCGGCGATGGCCTGAACGACGCATTGAACCCAAGGCTTCGCCAGCGATGAACGAGCAGACTGACCGACCCGCCGGCGAGCCACTGCTGTCGGTGCAGAATCTGCGGGTGGAGATCAAAACCCGCGATGGCGTGGTGCCGGTGATCGATGATCTCTCGTTCGATCTTGCCGAGGGCGGCAATATCAGCTTTGTCGGCGAGAGCGGT
The DNA here is from genome assembly GCA_964646405.1 of uncultured Granulosicoccaceae bacterium. Classification (GTDB taxonomy): domain Bacteria; phylum Pseudomonadota; class Gammaproteobacteria; order Granulosicoccales; family Granulosicoccaceae; genus CAKZSB01. Next base: position 1,989 of record CAZYDV010000451.1, read on the forward strand.
TGCGGTAAATCGATGACCGCACTGGCGCTGATGGGCTTGCTGCCACAGCCTGCCGGGCGCATTGCCGGTGGAAAAATATTGTTTGCGGGCGAGGATCTGTCACAGGTCAGTGACGCACGCTTGCGCGAGATTCGCGGCAATGATATCTCCATGATCTTTCAGGAGCCGATGACATCGCTCAATCCGGTCTACACCATTGGTGAGCAAATCGCCGAAGTCTTGCGCCGTCACCAGCGCAAGAACCGCAGCGAGGCACACGAACGCGCGATCGAGCTTCTCGACTCCGTGCATATTCCCTCGCCATCGCAGCGGGTGAACGACTATCCGCATCAATTATCTGGCGGGCAGCGTCAGCGGGTGATGATCGCGATGGCGCTGGCCTGCAAACCGCGTATTCTGATCGCCGACGAACCGACCACCGCACTCGATGTCACGGTGCAGGCACAAATCTTTGACTTGCTCACCGAGCTGCGCGAGGTCACCGGCACCGCGATTATCCTGATCACCCACGACATGGGCGCTGTCGCGCAGATGTCTGAGCGCATGGTGGTGATGTACGCGGGCAGAAAGGCCGAGGAAGGTCGTGTGCGCGATGTCATTCAAAAACCGCGACATCCCTACACCAAAGGTCTGATCAGCGCCGTGCCGCACTTGCTCGGCACCATCACCGAAGACCGCCCTGAACTACTCGAAATACCGGGCATCGTTCCGCCGCTGAGTGAATTCGGTCGCCCCAACTGCCTGTTTGCATCACGATGCGATAACGCCACAGAAAAGTGCCATGGTGCCCGCCCCGACGATCAAGCCTTCGACAACGGGCATAGCGCCGCGTGCTTCTACGCACACGAGATGCAACCATGAGCAATGACGACTTATTGCGTGTACAAGACCTGCGAGTGCGATTCCCGCTCAAGCGTAACGGTTTTGGCAAACGCGATTACCTCTACGCAGTCGATGGCGTATCGTTCAATCTGAAACGCGGCGAAACCCTGGCCATCGTTGGTGAATCGGGATCGGGCAAAACCACCACCGCGCTGACTATTGCACGCCTGCAAAAGGCCTACTCGGGCAGCGTGCAACTGGGCGATATTGATCTGCTGGCGCTAAAAGGGGCCGAGTTGCGCGACATGCGCAATCGCATGCAGTTTATTTTTCAGGATCCCTACTCAAGCCTCAACCCGCGCCTGCGCGCCGAAGACATTGTGCGCGAGCCGCTCGATAACCAGAACCGGATGCCCGCTACGCAGCGCGACGCGCGCGTGGAAGAACTTTTTTCAGCCGTTGGCCTGCGACCTGAACAGCGAAGGCTGTTTCCGCATCAGTTCTCCGGCGGCCAGCGCCAGCGCATCGGTATCGCGCGAGCGCTGGCCACTAACCCGGACCTGATCATTTGCGATGAACCAGTCTCTGCACTGGATGTGGCCGTGCAGGCGCAGATACTCAATCTGTTGCGAAGGCTGCAAAAAGACCTTGGACTCACCTACCTGTTTATCTCGCACGATTTGGGTGTGGTGCAGCATATGTGTGATCACGTAGCGGTCATGTACAAGGGCAAAATCGTCGAGTACGCTGATCGCCTGACGCTGTTCAACAACCCACAGCACGATTACACCAAAGCACTGCTCGCCGCGGTACCGTCGGTGGCATCCGCGCTGCGTTAAATCAACAGTATTCAGAAGTCGCCGCGGCCAGACAGCTACTGGCCTATCCGGTCAACCGAGTGACGAGAATTGTTGTACTCCAATAACAAGATGTCCTTGCACCCGGTCAGGTGACTACCGTACTGGCGTCTCGACTGGTGCGCTTCGACAGCACGACGCAGACAACCACCAATGCCGCCCCTGCCAGATTGAAAACCCACTGCTGCGGCATAAAGGCAAGCCCCGCCCCCAACACCAGCAAAGGATAGTGCCACCACTGCAACGCCCCTTCAGCATATCGCTGCACAAGGGCATTAACCGCATAGATACCAAACAGTGAGAACACGGCAATTTGCGCTACGGTCAACCAGTCGCCACCGATCATCGGTGTATAGGCAAACAGCAGCGGCACGATATACAGGCCTTTGGCAATCTTCCACGCCTCGACTCCGGTGATCATCGGTCTGGAGCCTGCGATACCGGCGGCGGTGAACGCCGCCAGACAGACTGGTGGCGTGACGTTGCTATCCTGGCTGAGCCAAAATACGATCAGGTGGGCGGTCAGCAGGAAGGTCGTCATTTGAGCCGGATCGACCAGCAGGGGTCGCAGCACTACCGCCAGTTCAAACGGAATAGTAGAC
>CAZYDV010000452.1:0-4266 GCA_964646405.1 uncultured Granulosicoccaceae bacterium
GCTATGGTCACATCGCCACCGGCAACTACCACACCCGTACCGCGCGCGCCTATACCGACCTTGGCCTGCTCACCTTCAACCGCCAGATCACCGGCGACATCCAAAAGATCTTTAATCAGCTATCGGGTTTGGGCAAGGTCGCCAATCTGAAAAAAGCCCTGCACGCGCCGTTTACGATGCACGATCGAATGGTCGAACTGATCGAGCGTCAGGCGCGGCTTGCCGACAATGGCAAACCTTGCGGCATCAAAGCGCGCATGAACTCACTGACAGAGCCTGCGCTGATTTCTTCACTGTATCGAGCCTCCTGTGCCGGCGTGCCGATCCGGTTACTGGTCAGAGGCATCTGCGCGTTGAAGCCGGGATTGAAGTCCGTTTCCGAAAACATCACCGTGGTGTCGGTACTGGGACGTTTTCTCGAACATTCGCGTGTATTTGCGTTTGGCCCCGACGGCGAAGAAGAAGTCTATATCTCCAGCGCTGACTGGATGTCACGCAACATGCACCACCGGGTAGAGCTTGCGGTACCGATACTCGACGATGAATTGCGCCGACGTGTAGTGCGCGAGTCACTCGACTACTACTTCAACGACAATCGGTTCTGCTGGCAATTGAACGCCGAAGGTAAATACAAACGACGCAAAGTCGACGGCGACGTGTTCTCTGCACAAATGACATTACTCGAAGAACTGAATCGCACCAGAAGTTAGCCTGCGGTGTCAGCAGGCAGATCAGCCAGCACTCTCCAGGCGACAAACGCCTTTGGGTGTCTCGATAATCGCGACCAGTTTCGCCGTGCCGTCTGCCGCCAGTGGCACAACCTCAACATGCGAATCTGCATCAATTGCCTGCAGCGATTGTGTTAGCCATTGCGGCATCGGGTGGTGAACCTCCAGCCGTTGCAACTGGCACTGGCGCTCCGCCATATCGCGTGACGGGTGATGGGGTGTCTGCCACTGGATGAGGTAGGGCAACATGCCGGCACCCAGTAGCCTGCCGTCTTCCGGGATGGCGAAGTACCAGCTCAGGTTGTCGCGCACCACCTGCTGCGGGGTGCCTGATGGCACGGTGGCCTTGCCGATCAGATCATGCAGATGGTCGGTATTGATGACCCAGGTAAGCAGGGTGGGCTCACGGGCAATCTGTTGGCGCACCAATGGATCATCCAGTCCATACCAGCGCGGGCTGGCCGGTGGGCTGCCTTGCGGGTTAATGGCTATGATTTCCAGAAATACTTCACCACCGAGCCGCACTAGATGATTGTGGGTGCCCATGCTGTGGTGAATGCCGCCGAACGGCATGTCGATGCCCAGCGTGTCATGGACGTAGTCAACGCCCTGTTGTAGCGTGGTGGCACCTATAACCAGATGATCGAGTGCGGTTGGCATAAGACGATTATCCTGTAAAAAAACACCAATAATAGCGTTAAGCAGCGGGCGCTGTCGCCAGCGGGATACGCAGTGTAAAACGAGCCCCGCCAAGTCCGCTGTCGCCAACGATTAACGACCCATGGTGCTTGGCGGCGACACCATTGGCAATGGCAAGGCCGAGTCCGGTGCCGCCCAGATGGCGGGCGCGGCTGGCGTCCAGCCGCACGAAGGGTGTGAGTATGCGCGTGCGCTCGGTGGGGGGTATGCCCGGTCCGTCGTCATCCACGTGCACGGCCAGTGCATCGCCATCAATCTGGCAACTGATCGACACCGTGTGATCTGCATACTTCAGCGCGTTGGCGATCAGATTGCCCAGCGCGCGCTGATACTGCGCAGAATCAGCCATGATGTAGATGTCAGCCTGTGGCAACTGCGATTGCAGGGTTTTGCTCTGATTCGGCACCTGTGACTTATCGATCGCCTCGGCGATCAGTTGTCTGGCCGATAGTGATCGCAGGTCAAGATTCGGCGCGCTGGACTGTAAGCGGGCGTAACGCAATACTTCGGATACCAACTCGTTAAGCTCGGTAAGGGCCCGCGACGCCTCGCGGCGATTTGGGTGGTCGGCGTCCTCGTCGTCCATCTCCAGCGCAAACCGCATGCGCGCCATCGGTGCTCTGAACTCGTGTGCAACCGCCCGCATCAGATCCTGTTGATCCTGGATCAGTGAAGTCTTGTCGCCAATCAGTGACTCGATTTTTCCGGCCATCTGTTGCATTGATGAACCCAGTCGCCCGATCGAATCGCTGGCGTAATCGTTGTTGCTGGCACGCCAGTTGGCCGCACCGTACTCATCGGCCAGTCGTTGCAGTGCCCCCAGGCGCCGCGCGATCGGCAGCAATACCAGCGCGGCGGTAATTAGCCCAATGGTCAGTACGGCAATGACGGTGCTTGCAACGTTCAGAAAATCGCGCAGCCGCAAGCCTTGGGTGGGGAGAATTTCCACTACCTGGCGTTGAGCCGGAAACAGCAGCTCCAGAATGGGCGTGCCATCGAAAGTGTAGTTGACCAGGCGTTGCCGATTCAGCAGCGCGGCGTGTTCATCGAGCGGGCCTGTGTAATCGTCGATTGAATACCAGTCAACCAGATAGTCGTGTTGATCTTCGAACTGCTCGATCGCCCTGTCCCAGCGTCGCAATGGCAGGTCAGTGAGCAGGGCCTCGACCATGCCTGCGGTGTTTTCAAGCGTCTCGCCAGTCTGATTGGCATCGGCCTGAAATGGCGGGTTCATCGCCAGCCAGTAGGATACCGCTGCAGACAGCCCGAGTGCGAGCAACAGGGCCAGCGCGGTAGTGGCGAACAACCGGTTGAAGGGCGGCGATTTCATCGCGGGAAAATGTAGCCTTTGCCGCGTACACTCTTGATGATGGCAGGCTCTCTAGGATCGTCGTGCAATTTTTTTCGCAACCGTGAAATACGCAAATCGATCGTGCGATCCAGACCATCGTGCTCCAGTCCGCGCAGTTGTTGATTGATTTCATCGCGACTTAAAATCTGTCCGCCGTGGCTTGCCAGTAACCATAGCAATTCGAATTCTGCATCGGTCAGGCTGATGGCCTGACCCGCTCTGTGCACTGACATGGCGCTGCGACTGATGGTGACTTCCCCTGCTGTTACAATCTGTTGGTCGGTGCGCGTGTCGCTAGCGGTACCGCGTCGCAGCAATGCGCGTATTCGAGCCAGCAGCACCCGCGGCCGCACGGGCTTTGCCAGATAGTCATCGGCGCCGGTCTCAAGTCCGGCGACCTCGTCGATATCATTGTCCAGCGCGGTAAGCATTAAAATGGGGCCAGGGTAATGTGGGCGGACGGCGCGGCAGACAGATAATCCATCAGCGCCTGGCAGCATGATATCCAGAATCACCAGATCAGGGTTCGATGTAAGGATCTGCTCGATTGCCTGCTCGCCGTCGGTGACACTGCGGACCGCAAAACCCTGGTTGTCGAGGTACTGGTGTACCAGCCGATTGAGTGATTCATCATCATCGACGAGTAGTATGTCGGGTCGATCCACAGTCGTTTCCCTTGTTGTCATTATGGGTTGTATCAGCGCCCGGTCTGCGTCGGTCGCAGCCTGTTAGGTGTTGATGCCTTGCTAACGACAATGATAGTGGTGAGGATTGTTGGCTTTTGTATGAAGTTTGTATCAGTCTGCTACAAAGCCCATCCATGCGGCTGTTAGCGAGTTTACGTGCTGAACAGCGAAAATGGGCCGCTTTTGGTGTGTGCGGGCTGCTACACAGTGGACACCGGGCGTACATTCACACAACCAAACCTCCACGGAGTAATCCTGCCGTCAGTCGTAAATTTCTCTCGCACTCACAAGCAAAAGAGAAATGCAATGACACTCACTGTAAACCAATCTGTATTGGCTGCCAGCCTGATCAGCGCAATGGCGTTGTCGGGTTGCGGTGGAGGCGGCGGTGCCGACTCTGCCGCGTCGGCGCAAACGGTGGCCAGCGCACTGACGGCCAGTGTCTCGGCCGAGCGCCCTAGTCGCGTGCCATTTATTGTCGGCGGCAGCGAGGTTGATGATGCCCGTTACCCGTGGATGGCAGCGTTATTGTCGGCAGGCGCCAGCGATGCCGCCAACGCGCAATTTTGTGGTGGCTCGTTGATCGCCGATCGCTGGGTACTGACCGCGGCACACTGCGTCGAACAGGAGACCGCGTCATCGACAGACGTATTGCTGGGCAGACGCGATCTGAACGGCAGCGGCGGCGAGCGAATATCGGTCAGTCGCATCATCGTGCATCCGGACTATGCATCGCAGGGTTATCCCGATCTGGCGCTGCTTGAACTTGACAGTGCCAGCAGCGCGCCGGTGATTTCACTGC
>CAZYDV010000453.1:0-4225 GCA_964646405.1 uncultured Granulosicoccaceae bacterium
GTAGTCGGGCAGATTGTTGAGCGCCAGCGTCTCGGTAATGCTGACCCTCGGGCGCTGAATTTTTTTCGCCAGCGCTGTTTGCGTCAATTGGTATTTGTCGATCAGGCGTTTGTAGGCGCGCGCCTCTTCCAGTGGCGTGAAGTCTTCGCGATGAATATTCTCGACCAACTGCATCTCTTCGTGATCGGATGCCTCGTCGACCTTGATGCACATGATGCTGTCGAGTCCGGCGGACTTGGCCGCGCGCCAGCGACGCTCGCCAGTGACGATCAGAAAGCGAAACGGATTCTCCGGATGCTCGCGGACCCGGATTGGCTGAATCAGACCACCATCGGCGATCGACTTGCCCAGTGCCTTGATCGACGTGGGCTCGAATTGAGTTCGCGGTTGTTCGGGATCGGGATCGATTGACGCGATGCCAACGTCCATCAGTATGGAAACCATGCCTGCTCCTGCAGCGTGTATCCGCCGCGCGCTGTGTGCGGGTGAAAGCCTCCTATATGCGTAGACTATAAACGCGGGTTATTGAAGCGCGGCGGGTCAGGTTTGTGCACCGCGGCGGCAGCCTTAATCGAAGGTAAATTCACTCCAGACCGGGCAGTGATCAGACGGTTTCTCCATGCCTCGCACCTCGTAGTCGATACCGCTGTCGACCAGACAGTCGGTGAGCGGCGCCGTGGTAAGGATATGATCGATGCGCAAGCCGCGTTTGGGTTCGCGCTCAAAGCCCTTGGAACGATAATCGAACCAGCTGTAGTAGTCGCTCGAGTCCGGGTATTTGCTGCGATAGGTATCGGTCAATCCCCAGCCGCGCAGCGTCTCAAACCACTCGCGCTCCTCGGGCAGAAAGCTCGCCTTGCCATCGCGCAGCCAGCGCTTGGTACTGTTTGGTCCTATGCCGATGTCGACGTCGACCGGCGCCACGTTGTAGTCACCAATAATGGCCACTGCATCGGTGGGTTTAAAGTCGCTGCGCATCCAGTGGTTTAAATCGGCGTAGAACTTCTCCTTGCCAGGGAACTTGACCGGGTGATCGCGCTTTTCACCCTGCGGGAAATAGCCGTTGCAGACCACCAGATCACGGCCAGCCGGCGTTTTAAACCAACCGGTGATCAGGCGTTTTTGCGCGTCGTCGTCATCGTTGGGCAGGCCCTTTGCGACTGACTCGAACGGCAGGCGCGACATCATCGCCACACCGTAGTGCGTCTTTTGGCCAAAGTACTCGACGTGATAACCCATTGCCTCGATGTCGGCGACCGGAAAATCCGCGTCGGTCGCCTTGGTTTCCTGCAGGCCGATGACATCGGGGTTGTGGTGGTCAATCACCGCCTGCAATTGATGCAGTCGAAGGCGCACACTGTTGACATTGAAGGATACGATTTTCACGGGTAATTCAGCCCCTGTTGATGACAGCGTCGGTGATGATTGCGGACTGGCTCCTGGCTGCGCGGAATTCGTCAGGCGATGCCGAATACCCGGACCAGGTCGAGCACACAGCGCAGCCGGCCCAGCGCCTCGCAAGTCTGATCGCGGCGCTCGCGCAAGCGCTCGATTTCATCGGCCCGAACCGATGGATTTCGCCGCGCCAGTGACTCCAGCCGGTTCAGCTCTGCGCCAAGCTGGTCACGTGCCTGAGTGATCGCCTGTTCGCGCGTCTGTTCCAGTGTCTGCAACGCCGACTGCTCGGCCCGTTCGAGCAGTGATGCAAGCTCGGCGCGCTTGACCTTGACCAACTGCTTGGCAAGCTGTGGCTTGATCGAGCGAAAGGCCTCGTCCAGTTCATCGCGCGGCAGTGCGTCGGCCTGATCGGTGCCGGACTCGTCCAGCACCACCCGCAAAAGCTCGCCGCTGAGGTAGCGCTCGACGCCCAGTGCTGGCGGTGCCGGGCAATCAAAGACGTAGTGCGCCTCCAGCAGGACGCTGCCGCGCTTGAGCCAGTCTGATTGCATCGCGCCGATGGTGACCTGGCCGAAGCCGCCGCTGATGACCTGATCTATCGCGGTGCGCACCAGCGGATGCTCCCAGCTTAGAAATTGTACATCCTCGCGTGCCAGCGCGATGTGGCGCCGATAGGTCACCGTGCAGCCATCTTCGGGCAGACCCGGGAAATCGCTGATTGCCATGTGATCACCGGGTCGAACGATCCAGGTGTGCAGGGCCTGATCTTCCAGATCGAGCCCGAGATTATCGAACACGCGTTCCATGAATCGCTGGAGGGCGGGATCTGTGTCGTAACTGTCGATCGATGCGATCAGCTCATCGGATACCGGCTCGCGGTGTGAGCTCAGCTCCAACAGTCGATCCCGGCCCTGCTCGATTTGCTCGCGCTGCTCGCCCGCCAGCGCCGAGGCCTCCGTGATCAGCGAATCGAGTTCTGCCAGATCGCCGTGCAATGCGGCACTGAAGCGCTCGTGCAAGGCTTGCTGCACCGCGCTGCCAACCTGACAGGTCTGCTCGAACGCGTTCAGCCCTTCGTGATACCAGCGGCGCAGAAAGTCATCCGTACTCTCGCTGACGTAGGGCAGGTGAATGAAGATCTCGGCGGCCTGGCCGATTCGATCCAGCCGGCCGATTCGCTGCTCCAGCAGATCGGCATTGTCGGGCAGGTCGATCAGCACCAGATGCTGCAGGAACTGAAAGTTGCGCCCTTCGCTGCCGATCTCCGAGCACAACATGATGCTGCTGCCGTTCTCCTCGTCGGCGAAGAACTCGGCCGCGCGATCGCGCTCGACAATCGACATCTGCTCGTGGAATTCGGCCGCGTGTATACCGTGGGCGACGCGAAGTTGTTCGGCAATCTGTTCGACCCGCGCAACGCTGCGCGCGATCAGCAGCAACTTGGCCGGGGCCAGCGTCTGAACCTGCTCGGCCAACCAGGCCGCCAGTGCGGCAGGGCCGTCCTCAATTGCCGTGGCGCTGAAATGCCGCTTCGGAAAGCCGCTAACCGCCTGCCGGGTATTGCGAAACATCACCCGTCCAGTGCCGTGGTGATCGATCAGATGATCGACAGTGGCGCGCGGATTGTCTGCGTCGACGGTGATATCAAGCGATTGCAGCAAGTCTTGCTGTGAGGTGTCCAGCGACTGCTGGCCGAGCAGAGTGTCCGCAATAGAGGCCAATTGTCGGTACTGCTGTTCTTCGTCGCGAAATTGCGCCAGTGACGGAAAGCGATCCGGATCGAGCAATTGCAGGCGTGCAAAGTGTCCGTCGTGACCCAGTTGTTCCGGCGTTGCTGTCAGCAGCAACAGCGCCGGCACACTGGCCGCCAGGCGCGCGACACACTGGTACTCGGCCGAGCGGTCTGCATCAGTGCCGGCCTGCAGGTGATGCGCCTCGTCGACGACGATCATGTCCCAGCCTGCGGCGATCGCATTCTCGGCCACGGCGGTGTCGGAGAGCAGAAACGGCAGCGTCGTTAGAATCAGCTGGTGATCGAGAAACGGATTGCCATCGGTTGCCGATTCGATGTCGTAGAGGTCTTCGTTCATCAGCCCGAACGACAAATTAAAACGGCGGCGCATCTCCACCAGCCACTGGTGGGTCAGTGGCTCTGGCACAATAACCAGGACGCGCTCTATCTGCCCGATCGCAAGCTGCCGATGCATGATCAGCCCGGCCTCGATCGTCTTACCCAGGCCAACCTCGTCGGCGAGCAGTACTCTGGGTGCCAGTCGTGATGAGACTTCGTGCGCGATGTAGAGTTGATGGGCGATGAGTTCGGCGCGAGCGCCCCCCAAGCCGTAGGTGTCCGAGTGCACGAGCTGGCTTTGCATCTCTCGGGTCGCCAGCCGCAGGTAATAGACACGCTCGCGCTCAAATTGCGCGTTCAGCAGTTTATCGGATGGCCGGTTGAACTGAATGAAATTGTCCAGTTCAGTTTCGTCGAGCCTGCCCTCGGTGCCGTCATCGTGTACACCGGTGTAGCTTAGGATACCGTCGGTCTCGGTGTAGCTGTTGACCATCAGATCGCGGCCGTCGTGGCCTTTGATACGGTCACCACTATCGAACCAGACCCGGGTCAGTGGTGCATTTTCGGCTGCATAGGTCCGCAGTTCGCCACTGGCCAGATAGACCACAGTGACGGTTCTGTGCTCTACCTTGAGTATCGTACCCAGGCCCAACTCGGTCTCCGCGTCGCTGATCCAGCGCTGGCCCGGAATAAATTTTTGCATGCAGTGTGACGATTATCGGTTGCGGAAAAAAGCGGGTGTGCGAGCAGCCGACT
>CAZYDV010000454.1:0-4213 GCA_964646405.1 uncultured Granulosicoccaceae bacterium
ATCCGGCAGCATGCTGGTATTTTTGCCGGGGGCTGCCGAGATTCGCCGCACGGCTGGTTTGCTGGAGCAATCGTTGCCCGCTGGCGGCGATATCGCTGTTTACCAACTCTATGGTGAACTCGACGCTAAAGCGCAAGCGGCAGCAGTGCAGCCAGCGGCGCCCGGGCAGCGCAAGATCGTGCTGGCGACTAATATCGCAGAGACCAGCTTGACCATCGAGGGCGTGCGGGTGGTCGTCGACAGCGGTCTGATGCGTGAGAATCGGTACCACCCGGGCAGCGGTATGAATCGACTGCAGACGGTATTCGTCAGCGAGGATTCGGCCGATCAGCGGCGCGGGCGCGCCGGGCGAACGGAGCCGGGTGTGTGCTACCGTCTGTGGACTCGCGCGCGCCATCAACGCATCGACAAACAGCGTCGAGCGGAGATTCTCAACAGCGATCTGTCGCAACTGATGCTCGAACTTGCCATCTGGGGCATACGCGATCCCGCCGAACTCGATTGGCTCGACACACCGCCCCCAGCATCGGTCGCCCAGGCACGCGATTGTTTGACGCAGTTGGCGGCGCTGGATGTGCAGGGCCTGGTCACCGATCATGCACGGCACATGGCGACGCTTGGTATCGAGCCGCGGCTGGCCCATATGGTCCTGTCAGGTGCGCGTATTGGCCTGGCTGACACGGCTTGTCGACTGGCGGCGATCTTGTCTGAAGCGGATTTTCTGCCGCGTGATGCCGGCGTCGATCTGGAATCGCGACTTGCCGCGCTCGATTCAACACGCAATGCGCGGGTATCGAGAATTCTGACCTTAAGCAAACAACTGCGCAAACGGCTTGGCGACCTGATCGAGACCGATAGAACTCGCGGCGATCTCCCGGGCAACGGGGTGCTGCTCGGCTATGCCTACCCGGACAGAATTGCCAAGGCGCGCCGTGGCAATGGTGATTTTGTACTGGCCAATGGGCGCGGTGCTCAACTGAATCAGTGCGAGTCACTGGCCCGTCAGGACTTCCTGGTGGTGGCCGAACTCGATGACTCGGCGCGCAATGCGCGCATCTATCGTGCGGTTGCATTGGATGAAGCCGAAGTCAGAGAGTGGTTCGGACATTTGATCGAGCGCGAAAGCTCGGTTGTGTGGAATCGTGACAGCGCTCGGGTCGAGGCGCAGGAGATTGAATCGCTTGGCGCGATTCAGCTCGGCGCTCGGCGGCAGGCTAAACCGGAGCGGGTGCTGGTGCACGCCGCGCTGCTCGACGGCATTCGAACGACAGGCCTTGAGCGCCTGCAGTGGCACGATAAAACCCGCGCGCTGGTGGCGCGCGTGGCGTTTCTTAACCGCGTTAAACACAATCCTGATACGCCACCGCAAGAACATAGTCTGGCGGCGCTCGATTTGCCGCCGCTGTCCTGGGCATGGCTGCTCGATCATCTGGAGCAATGGCTGGAGCCCTTGCTGACCGGCCAGAGTTCGCTTGCGGCACTGGATCAGATCAACCTGCACGCGGCGATTGAGGGCATGATCGGCTGGAATGAACGCCAGGCGCTGGACCGTCTGGCGCCGGAGGCGATTACCGTTGCCAGTGGTTCGCGCATCGCGATCGATTACCAGGCGCAACCCCTGCCGGTGCTGGCTGTTCGCGTGCAGGAAGTGTTTGGCATGATGGCCACGCCATCGATCATCGAGAGCAGCTTTGAATTGATGCTGCATTTGCTATCACCCGCGCGCCGACCGGTGCAGCAGACGCGTGATCTGCCCGAATTCTGGCGCAGCGGGTATGGTCAAGTTCGTAGCGAATTGCGGGGCCGCTACCCGAAGCACTACTGGCCCGAGGACCCGCTGACGGCGCAGGCCACCAGTGGGACCAAAAAGCAGATGGCAAACGCCAGTCGGCACCGTTGACGAGCCAGCGGTCGCCGATTAGTCTGGCGCGATGGTGCGGCAAACAATCGGATAAGTCATGGGTGTTTCGCGAAGATCGTTTCTCAAAGCCACTGCAGCGTCAGGTGCCGGTATTGCGATGGCAAATTCTGCCGTCTCCGACGATGCGATAAAAGTCGGCAGCCTGCTGGATACATCGGGTATTTTTCAATTATACGGACGCCCGATGGACAAGGCCATGACGCTTGCCATCGAAGAGACCAACGCACTGGGCGGCCTGCTCGGCAGGCCACTGAGAAAGGTCGCGTATGACACTCGATCGGACATTGGTCTGTACACCGAGTACGCAAAAACTATCGCGACCCAGGATGATGTGGATGTGGTGCACGGTGCCGTACTGTCCGCGGCGCGCGAGGCGATCCGGCCCATCTTGCGTGAATCGAATACGCTGTATTTTTACAATACGCAGTATGAGGGTGGGGTCTGCGATCGTAATATATTTTGCACCGGCATCACACCGGCACAACAGACCCAGGTGCTGGTGCCTGCGGCGATCAAACGCTGGGGCAAAAATATTTGTGTACTCGGCGCCGACTACAACTACGGTCATATCACTGCCAGGTGGATCGAGGAAACTGCCCGGCAAAATGGCGGCAAGGTATTGTCGACGGAATTCTTTGGGCTTGACGTGGCGGAGTTTGGTGACACCATAGCGAAGATTCAGTCATTAAAACCGGATGTCGTCATTTCCGTACTGGTCGGCTCACGCCACCTGTCGTTTTATCGCCAATGGGCGGCCAGTGGCATGAAACAACGCATCTCGTTGGCGTCGACCACGATGGGGGCAGGTAATGAACACACCGCACTGACCCGCGAAGAGGGCGACGGTATCATGATGGTCTACAGCTTTGCCAAACAGCTTGAAAGCGGCAGCAATCGCGGTTTTTTGAAACGCTGGCGAAACCGCTTTGGCACCATTGACGACTTACATGAACTCGCCGTCGCGACCTACCAGGGCGTACACCTGTGGGCGCAGGGGGTGCGTGCGGCAAAATCACTGGAAAGAGAAAAGGTAATCGAGGCGCTGGAATCCGGTGTACTCCTGCGTGGACCGGTCGGGCAGGTGTCACTCGATGCAAAAACGCATCATGTGATTACACCGGTGCATTTAGTCGAGGTAGTCGATCAGAAGATGAGCGTTTTGCAGAGCTTTGGCGCGCGGCAGCCGGTGGATACGCAGGCGGTTTGTGATTTGGTGGCTAACCCGGATGACACGACGCAGTATGAGATTTAGCTTGATGAGATAGCGCTGAGGGCACCATTTGGAGACAGCAGCATATCGACTTATCTCAGCCAGGAGCTGATTGTTCGCCTCGCTGACGCGTCGGGTTGTCTGTGGGGCTTCGGTCAGGTGTGGGGGTGTTGGTCTGCCAGGTTGGAAGTGTTGATGTTTGCCTCGGTCGAATCAGTCAGGGGAGTCGCGCCTCCAGTGACGCGGTTGCGCTTGGCACAACATCAAGCATCTACCATGGATTTAGTACCAGAACGCCGGTAGGTTCGAAATCAGAGACGTTTCGCGTCATCACATGACAACCATGCCCGATAGCAGTTGCTGCAATAATACCGTCTGCGGCTTGCACGATCCGGCCACTTCGTTGCGCACGCGCGGTAAGCTCCCCCCATATTCGAGCTGTGTTCGAATCGAAGCCCAGGATACGATCTGAGTACCGGGATTCAAGCCCGTTCAACCACGATAGCAGTTGCCGCTGTCGCTCACCGGTATCCAGCAATGCGATGCCTTTGGCAATCTCTCCTATGGTTACTGCGCTAATGAAAGTATCTTCCTCGGCGATCTGCATCACTTGAAGGCGTACGCTTTGTGAGCCCTGCGCCCGATTGAGCTCTGACAGCACGCAGGTATCCAGCAAGACCTTCATAGACTGATATCGCGCAGGGAAGATTTGTCACGCTCCAGATCCAACTCTTCCAGACTGGCGGAACTCAAATATTCGCAGAAGCTTTGCCGTTCGCCTACAGCAGATTGATAGTCCGCCTCAGAGATAACCAGTACGACATCATTGCGTCGTGTGATTCTCTGGGGGCCCTCTTTCAAGGCTCGGTTGACCACTTCACTGAGGCGATTTTTTGCTTCTGCCAGCTGCCATTTCATGTGTTTACTCGTTTTGGCTAGATTGGCTAGATTTTAGTGGGGGTTTCCGGGTTCTTCAAGCTTTTCGTTTCTGACACGATGTCGAGGGTTCAAAATTACCCGTTATCTTAAGTTGGGGCAGCAGGCCGTCTCTTTGGGGTTGTGTGGCCGCTGCGCGGCCACAC
>CAZYDV010000455.1:0-4197 GCA_964646405.1 uncultured Granulosicoccaceae bacterium
GTTGGAATGACGGCGGCAACCGTGCGCGTTCTGCGTGTGGCCAGAGCCTTGGCCGCGGCGTTCGGCAGGTACTGATGCTGCGATACCGCACTCATCACGCGCTCGCGCGTCGCTGCCGAGACATTGGCTGTGCCGTTCAACACGCGCGAGACGGTGGCGATGGAAACCCCTGCCTGCTGGGCAATCTGGCGAATTCCGGATTTGTTGGCACTGGGCTCAGTCATCGCCAGTCATTGTCGCACATGCGCTTGACGATCAGGGCGTGTCGATAAATAATGCAGCGACAAATGTAACCGGTTACATTTCAACCCATGGATTTTGTCGAAAAGACAGACCTCAGTCGTCGTCCGTGGTTGAGACGACGCTCGATATGACATCGAACAGATCGTCACGGACTACACCGCACCCGGCGCTCAGCGAGTACGAGCCGCGCGTGCCGCCGGCGCTGGACTGGCTGTATCAGCCCGCCGATGGCGGCATGGACTCAGTGGCTCGCGCCTATCGCGGCTGGGATCGAAATCGTCAACCTCGGCTGCTGCGGCCGGCGCGGCCTGTCAAACTGGCATTGCAAGCCGCCGATCTGCTGACGCTCACCTGCATCGATGGCGCAACGCAGGTGTTGCTGGTGCCGGTCAGCGACGCCGGCGAAAGCGATTTCACATCGCTTGGTCTGGCCGATAATCCCCACCAGCCAATTAATTTGCAGGCGCAAGGTTTTGCCGAGCTCGCCCAGTGGTACGCCAACCGCGGCGGCAGGCTGAACGATCCTGATGCGCTGGCATCGGTGACGATATTCGATGCCTACACCGCGGCGGGCGAACGATTCACGCTGCGCGCCAACACGGATACTGCCCTGTGGCTGCTGGTGGATCCGGCGCTGGTCTATCACAGCGCACGAGTCTTTAACGGCGGCATGGGCGGCGCGATTTCGATAGAGCATGTACGCAACGGCGCGCCAGCCACAACGCTGCCCGAGCCTTTTGGCGATGTGCGCGACGAGTTCACCATTCCTCGCGGCACTGCGCGTGCCTATGAGCTGTTCGCTGGTGAGAACGTACAGATTATTGATGTCGACGGACAGCAGTGCTCCGATTTCATGGCGATGAATGCGCACGCACTGGATGGCGGGCTGGAGCGCTATATCGATTCAACCGCCACGCGTTCGATGATTCGCGGCGCCTACCCTATCCCCGGCCTGTTCGACAAATTCTACGATCAGGATATGCGCCCGCTGTTGAAGCTGAAGCAGGATACCGTCGGCCGACACGACACCTTCGCGCTGGCCTGTACCGCACGGGGTTATGAAGAGCGCGGCTTCTTCGGCCACCTGAATTGCTCCGATAACATCAGCCACGCCTATCGTCCGTACTCGATTGCACCGCGCTCGGCCTGGCCTGCCATCAATTTCTTTTTCAACTCATGGATCGACCATCGCGACAATCGCATTCAGGCAGATGAGGCATGGTCGCGCCCGGGCGACTATGTGGCGATGGAGGCGATGACTGATCTGGTGGCGGTATCCACTGCCTGCCCCGACGATGTAGATCCGATCAATGGCTGGAACCCCACCGACATACACGTACGGATTTACAAGAAGACAACCCCGGTACGCCATGCAGTGGCTTATCGCAGCGAACCGGACTCGGAGGCAATCTTGACTGAACACTCTGCGTTTCACGAACGCACCAGCGCACTGACTCGCCAGTACGGCGTGGCACGCGATCTGTGGTTACCGCAATCATTCGAGGCGACGCGCAACATCGAGGAGTATCACGCCTGCCGTCAGGCGGTGACGGTTCAGGATATGTCCTCGCTGCGCAAGTTCGACGTGCTCGGCCCGGACGCCGAGGCACTATTGCAAAAGGCTCTGACCCGTAATATCGCCAAACTCAGTGTCAATCGGGGTATTTACGCGCTGATTTGCGACGACACCGGTGCGGTTGTCGATGACGGCACCCTGTTCCGGCTTGGCCCTGACACCTTTCGCTGGTGCTGCGGCTCCGACGACAGCGGCCTTCAGTTAAAACAACTGGCTGAGAGCAATGGCCTGAATGTATGGATCAAATCGCTCTACTCCGCGCTGCCAAACCTCGCGGTACAAGGGCCCAACAGCCGCGAGTTGATGCAGCGCCTGTCATTTACCCAGCCTACCGCCACCGCAGTGGAACAGCTGCGCTGGTTCGGCTCCACCGTTGCGCGACTGCACGATCGCGAGGGTGAGCCCTTCCACCTGACCCGCACCGGTTACACCGGCGAACTGGGCTATGAAATATTCTGTCATCCGGATTCGGCCCTGCCGCTCTGGGACGCGTTGATGACAAGCGGCGAGGACCTTGGCATTGTGCCGATGGGCTTGGAAGCGCTGGAGACCATTCGCATCGAGGCGGGCCTGATGGCCGCTGGCGCCGAATTCGGTCCCGATGTCGATGTGTTCGAGTCGGGTCTTGGTTTCGCTGTCGATCTGCAAAAGCCCGATTTTGTCGGTAAGGCGGCGCTTGAACGCAATCAGCAGAGCCCGCGCAGAGTGTTAAAAGGCCTGCGGTTCAACAGCCACGAAGCCCCTATCCAAGGTGACCCGGTGATGATCGGGCGACGGCAGGTGGGCGTTGTCACCAGCGCTACGGTATCACCGGCACTCGACTGCGCGGTCGCCATGGCGCGGCTTGCAGTAGAGCACGCGCAAACCGGTGCCGCACTGGAAGTCGGCAAGCTGGACGGCCACAGCAAACGGCTGCAAGCCGAGTGCTGTGACATACCCTTCATCGATCCCACCCGTAGCCGCGCGAGAGCCTGACGCTATGGTAGGTGCGCTTTGGCTTACCAACCCTACAGTAATTCGTACCGTTTTTCGGTACGACACATCCGTTAGGACGTAGGGGCCGTAAGTGCCAGACGCACGTACCACGAAACGCGAGGGGAGCAGCGACACCCACGCTTACCGCCACACACATCACCAAAAGGACTCAGTGGTAGGTGCGCTTTGGCTTACCAACCCTACAGTAATTCGTACCGCTTTTCGGTACGGCACATCCGTTGGGACGTAGGGACGTAGGGACGTAGGGGCCGTAAGTGCCAGACGCACGTACCACGAAGCGCGAGGGGAATCAGCGACACCCAGACTTACCGCCACACACTTGACCAATAGGGGCTGGTAACTGACCAATGTAATCCTGCGGCAGATTCCACCAAAAATCTTAGTATTTATCCGGTGAGCCGCGGCCCAACTCGTACTGCCCAATGATTTCAAATGTCTCGCAGTCTGTGATGACGATGCCCGTTGGGCCATCGGTGCCATTCTCACTGCCAACGCCGGCGTCAGCAGCATTGAGTCGAACGTGGTGATTGGCAACATCAAGCGCACACCAAAGCTTGCGCTGACGGTAAGGGCGTGACGCCCGCCATCGGTGCAGAGACGATCACTAACTACTGGCATTTGGCGCCGGCAGTCCCTGAATACGAACATTAACGCACGCGGGCTTCCCCGAATCGATCGCGCGCTGCAGGGCCGCGTCCAGATCAGCCAGGTCAGTGACATGTTCACCGTGGCCGCCAAGGGCTGCCACAGCCAGATCGTAGCGTGCGCCGCTAAGCATACAACCCGTGAGACGATCCTCACCGTACTCACGAAGTTGTATCTGATGCTCGGCGTTCCAGCACTCGTCGTTGCCTATCACCGCGATAAGCGGCGTATTTTCGCGCGCCGCAGTCTCAAATTCGGCCAGATGAAAACCGCTGGTGCCATCTCCCATCATCGCAATGACCCTTGCCTCTGGGCGTGCCTGGCACGCTGCGATGGCATAGCAGATCGAGCCGCCAATCGCACCCGAAGGTCCATTGATGACTCTTGCTCGCGCTTGCGTGCATGCCTGCGCCCATTGGCCGAACTCACCACCATCGCAAACCAGTACCGCAGCATCGAGACGCTCGATTTGGCGCTGCACGGCCGCACAAAGTGCAACGGGCGAAATTCGACCTTCGATCAGTTCCGGCACACGGGTATGTTCGCGCTCAGCTATCAGTTGTTCAACCGTTGCCAGCCAGTCTTCGCGATCGCTTGTGGCGGCGGGCGACAGAGTCAGCGTCTTTGCAAGTAACCGCGGATTGGCGTGAACGGATTGCTGCAGACGGCTGCCAAGGTTTTTTTCAGCCATGGTCAGCGCCTCAATCTTCTGGAACCGTGCCTCGACCAATCTGCCC
>CAZYDV010000456.1:0-4192 GCA_964646405.1 uncultured Granulosicoccaceae bacterium
AAAACCCGACGCGTAAGCGAGGTGGTTCTCCGGCACCCTGGAATTTGCATCGACCCATAGCCACGAGCCATAAAAAATCACTCCAAACCCTCTAACTTAAAACTCACACCCTCCCGCATAAATTCGATTTCATACAGACATCCGCCCGATCCGATCTGCCCCAGCGCATCACGATAGGAGCCCCCGCCGTGTCCGGTCTGGGGATTCAGCAATCCCTTGAGCACATGATTTTCCCGCGCGCCAAATCGGCTGCGGCCGTCGATCAGGTAGGTGCTTTCTTTCGGGCGATCGGCATAGAAACGTCCGCGATCATTCAGATTGGTGATGAAAGCGATGGCCTTATCGGTTGGAAACTGGCCGTGCAGTTGCCCACGCTCGACACGCAGTGTCAGCGTCTGCTGAATCGGATCGCAGAAGTACAGTTGATTCTGGGGGCTTAGCTGGATCTGACTTGAGGTTATCGTACCGTGCCAAATGCCGTCGAATGCAGGATTGGTGGTGCGTTGATCGTCGTCTATGTAGACGGTTGAACAGGCGCAAATGCCGATCAGCGTGGCGGCCGCCAAGCTCCGGACGGCGATGCTTGTGGGTTTGCGACGGGGGAGAGTGACTGCGATATCATTTTTACGGACTGGCATGTTACTTCTGAACGGCTCGAGTAGCGTGGCGGATGCAATTGGCGTGCTCTGGCAGGTCTGGTCCGCGCTAAACCAGCGATCAGTGGGTTGCAGTTCACAATAGCCTGGGTTTGGCGGTGCTGGCCAGCTTCGGCCGGTGGCCTGTCCGCGCCACGTTTGCCGGCGGCGCGAGTAAGTTTATTATGTTAAATTACTGCCTTGTCAAGAACCCGCTCGCCGGCCAGTGGTCTTAATTGTGGATGCGGCCACACGGCGGCGATAGTCCAGGCTTTTGCTGGTGCAATACTTGCCGGTTTGCTTTGCTCACTTTCATGGTGCTTTCATGCTCCACCTTAAAAATCTGTTGATCGGCAGTGGACTGTTGCTACTGGCCGGATGTGAAACGGCCGAGCAGGTAGCAGAGTCCGTGCCGTCGATTGATTTTGCCGCCAATCAGCTGGTGTTGAATTCAGAGATTTCCGGCTCCTACCAGGTCTATACCGTCGACACTGAAACCGGCGAGTCGCAGGTGCTGACCGATGAGCCAGACTTTGACCACTGGTGGCCGCGTATTTCGCCTGATCGCAAACGCCTGCTGTACTACAAGGCACCTGTCTGGGCGGAACAGAGTTACGCACACGCGGAACTCTGGGAGACGGACGCGCTGGGTCTCTCGCACCGCAAATTGATCGATATGACCGACAACGGCTGGAGCCTTCAGGCACACGCGGAGTGGTCGCCCGATGGCAGCCAGTTGGTGATGTGCGCGGGTATCGACGGCGTGTTGCAGCTAGTCACCACAGACGCCTCCGGCAAGGCTGCCGCGCAACTCACCTACGATGGCGGCTGGAATTGTGATCCCTCCTGGTCGCCGGACGGCGCCAGCGTGCTGTTCAACCGCTGCGAGACTCCGGGTTGTGGCGGTGACAAACTGCCCGAGCTCGAAATCTACCGTATGGCAGTCGATACCGGTCAGATGCAACGGCTGACCTACGACGCCATCGCCGATTACGATCCCTACTACTCACCCGATGGCGAAGACATTGCCTGGCTGCGCCTTGAAGATCCGAACGCGTTCGGCGGCGTTGGCGCCTGGTCGATTTACCTGATGAAGCCGGATGGGTCTTCCGCCAGTCCGGTGATCAGCGATGGATTTCTGAATAGCAAGCCGGGCTGGAGCATCTCCGGAGACAAGATCTTCTTTCATCGCATCGATCAGTCGACAGACGGCAAGTGGCAGGTGTTCGAGATTTCACCGGACGGGACCGGTCTTGGTAAGTGGGAGTTTCACCCCGGGGTGAATGTCGAGTACCCGTCGATTCAGTAGCGTGCGTCCACGATCGACAATTCGGCTGATCGGTGTGTTGCTGTGTGCCGGTCTGGCATCGTCTGGCGTTGCAGATGAATCCGCGCTCGATAACTGGATCAATAAGTACTACTACGCGCGCGCGTTGTGCGCTAATTCCACGATTGAAAACACTGT
Source organism: uncultured Granulosicoccaceae bacterium (assembly GCA_964646405.1). Taxonomy (GTDB): domain Bacteria; phylum Pseudomonadota; class Gammaproteobacteria; order Granulosicoccales; family Granulosicoccaceae; genus CAKZSB01. The sequence continues at coordinate 2,101 of CAZYDV010000456.1, forward strand.
GCTGGACGCCAATCATCTGCGCGTTGATCTGCAGATCGACGAGCGTTGGGCGAAGTCGATGGAATCGTTCGACAAGTCGGCCACAGAGAGGTGGTTTGCGATCCATTGTCCGCTCCCGTTTGAATCGGTGCAGCACCTGCTGGGTGATCGCGATATAGTAATTAATACCGATTCGCTCGGCGATAGCCCGCGTACCATGAGTTGCCGTGCATTCAGTGAATCGATGCGCAGTGCGCGGCAGAAAGATAAGGCCGCCGCAAGATCCAGATTAGAGTCGTTGCTCGATCGATTGGGCTTGTCTGGTTAGCCCTGGATTTTATGTCGACCGAATCGTAGGGGCCATAAGCCGCAAGGCGCATGTACCATTCGAAGCCCGAGGGCAGTTGAACCTGTGCGATTTATCCAAACCGCGTCACCCTGCAAAACGCTCTAATTTTCAGGCTTATGCGGTGGCATGGTCAGGCCGTCGTCTTCGAGTTCCTTGCGATTCGCATAGCCAATAATAATACCCGGCGGCTCGCGTTCATCGGTCATACGTTCAATCGTTGCCGCGCCTCTGGTAATGCGATTGTGATGGCGGCGACTCCACTCGTAATGCATTGCCGCCAGGCGTGTGAGCTGCTCTGCGTAGGCCGGGTCGGTGGCCAGATCATGCAGTTCATTCGGGTCAGTTCGCAGGTCGTATAAAATCGGCCGCACGGTCTTTACGTGAATGTACTTGCAGCGGCCATCAAATACCATCGCGAGCCTGGCATCGCTCTGGTCCACGCCAACCGCGCGTGTTGCATCCCGCCTTGGGTAGGGGCCGTAGGCCAAAGCGCACGTACCATACAGCGCAAAACGGTAGGTGCGCTTAGGCTTACCAACCCTACGGATTTTCGGGATGTGTGTGCGGTGGCATGGTCAGGCCGTCGTCTTCCAGTTCCTTTTGATTCGCATAGCCAATCAATATGCCCGGTGGCTCGCGTTCATCGGTCATGTGCTCGATTGTTGCCGCGTCTCTTGTAATACGGTTGTGGTGTCTGCGGCTCCACTCATAGTGCATGGCCGACAGGCGTGCCAGCTGCTCTGCATAGGCGGGGTCGGTTGCCAGATCCTGTAATTCATTCGGGTCGGTTTGCAGGTCGTAAAGAATCGGCCGCATGGTCTCGACGTGAATATACTTCCATCGACCATCAAAGATCATCGCGAGTCGCGCATCGTTTTGATCGACACCCACTGCACGCCGGGCATCGCGCGTTGAGTAATCGTATTCCGACACACAAAATTCGCGTAACGGCTCATTGCTGCCGTACAACAAGGGCTGCAGTGAACGCCCTTCGATAATATGCGGCGGACTGGTGCCGCCGAAGTACTCAATAAACGTGGGCGCCAGATCGATGCCTTCGACCAGTGCCTCGCATGCGGTGCCGCGCGTGCTGTCTGCCTGAGTGCGCGGGTCATAGATAATCAACGGCACCCGTGCCGAACAATCGTGAAAAAGATCCTTTTCGCCAAACCAGTGATCGCCCAGGTTGTCGCCGTGATCGGAGCAGAAAATGATCATGGTGTCGTCCATGCGGCCGCTGCTGCGCAGGTAGTCGAACAGGCGGCCCATTTGATCGTCCAGCTCTTTGACCAGCCCCATATACACGGGCGTGACAATATCGCGAATATGATCGCGTGAGAAACTCTTACTCACACGCATGTCGATCCACGCGCGCATTAGCGGATGATCGGTCTGGCGTTCGAGCTCGCTGCGATTAACCGGCGGCAGATCGGCGGCAGAATACATATCGTTATAGGGCGCCGGCACTAAATAGGGCCAGTGTGGTTTGATATAGCTTAGGTGGCACAGCCACGGTTGCTCGGCCTGTGCCTCAATGTACTCGATGCCGCGGGTGGTCAGCCACGCGCTCTCGGAATGTTCCTTCGGCACGCGTGCCTGTAGCGGGGCGTTTTCCAGCAACCAGCCGGATCGAAGCTCGCCGTTTTCGGTTACACCGGTATTGGCCCATTGCTCCCAGGGGTTGTCGCCAGCCATGCCGTTGTCGCGCAGGTATTGATCGTAATCCTCTGCACAACGGCCCGGGTAGTTGGACGCATTGGTGCC
>CAZYDV010000457.1:0-4172 GCA_964646405.1 uncultured Granulosicoccaceae bacterium
CCTCCCTACGGTTATCTGTACGCCACCACAGGGAACCTAAGCCACCGAGTGCACGAATGACGGCTTGGCGCTGGCCGGCGGCAACCAGCCGCTCGCGTATATTTCAACCCTGAAATGTTTATACTTGAAGTATCTGGATATAGACACTAGAGTTAGGCGATAACTGCCTGGCCGCGAGCCCCATCCGGGGGAGACGACTCAGGCGGCGGAGCCCAATCGTGAACATAGCCTGCATCGGCGGTGGCCCCGCCGGTTTGTATTTCGCCATTTCCATGAAACTGCGACAACCCGATGCGCAGATCACGATCTACGAGCGCAACCGGGCCAACGACACGTTCGGCTGGGGCGTGGTGCTATCGGACGAAACGCTCGACAACCTCGAACTCAACGACCCGATCAGCGCGGCATCCATTCGCCAGCACTTTGCCTACTGGGACGACATCGCCTGCGTCTATTCCGGCACACGCACCGTCTCCACCGGCCACGGATTCTGCGGCATCGGCCGCAAACAACTGCTGATACTGCTGCAGGCACGGGCGGCCGAACTGGGCGTGCAACTGCAGTTCGAAACTGAAGTCGATGACATCGCAGCGCTGCAGCGAGAATACGATCTAGTGGTCGCGAGCGACGGCCTCAATTCGCGAGCACGGCAGTGCTATCCGGATCAGTTCAAAGCCACAATCGCCAGCGGCGCCTGTAAGTTCGTCTGGCTCGGCACCCACCAGAAGTTCGACGACGCCTTCACCTTCATCTTCGAACAAACAGACAAAGGCTGGGTCTGGGCGCACGCGTATCAGTTCTCCGAAGACACGGCCACGTTTATCGTCGAGTGCAGCGAGGAAACCTGGCAAGCCTTCCGCTTTGGCGACATGTCACAGCAGCAAAGCATGCAGGTCTGCGAGGAGATCTTCAAAGATCATCTCGGCGGCCACTCGCTGATGAGCAACGCCAACCACATTCGTGGCAGCGCGTGGATCAACTTCCCCAAAGTGCTGTGCGATACCTGGTGGCACGACAACATCGTGCTGATGGGCGACGCCGCGGCCTCGGCGCACTTTTCCATCGGCTCTGGCACCAAACTGGCACTGGAGAGTGCGATATCGCTTGCGACCAATATCCATCGCGAGTCAGACTTGCATAGCGCTTTTGAAACGTACCAGAGTCAAAGCCGGCTTGAAGTCCTGCGCCTGCAGTCTGCGGCGCGCAACTCAGTCGAGTGGTTCGAAAATATCGAGCGCTACTTCGGCCTCGATCCGGTGCAGTTTAACTATGCCCTGCTGACGCGCTCGCAACGCATCAGCCACGAGAACCTGCGCACCCGTGACGCCAACTGGTTGCGCAGTGCTGAACAATGGTACGCCGAGACGTTCTCGCCAGTGGCCGCAAACGCGCACAACACAGTTCGCGCCCCCATGTTTACCCCTTATAAATTGCGCGAACTGGCATTGGCCAACCGAGTAGTGGTCTCACCAATGGCTCAGTACAAGGCCGAAAACGGCACGCCGAACGACTGGCACTTCGTGCACTATGCAGAACGCGCCAAAGGGGGTGCCGGTCTGGTGTTTACCGAGATGACCTGCGTATCCGATCATGGCCGCATCACACCTGGTTGCCCGGGGCTCTACACCGACGAGCACACCGCCGCCTGGCGCCGCCTCTGTGATTTCGTCCACCAGCAGACCGATGCCGCGATTTGCTGTCAGCTTGGACACTCCGGGCGCAAGGGTTCCACGCAACTGGGCTGGAAACAGATGGACGCACCGCTTGCGACCGGCAACTGGCCGCTGCTTTCGGCATCCGCCGTGCCGTGGTCGCCGGACAACGCGACACCAGAGGCGATTACGATCGAGCAGATGCAACACGTGCAGGCAGAATTCGCCACAGCCGCACACCGGGCGGCACAGGCCGGTTTCGATATGATCGAGTTGCACGCCGCACACGGTTATTTGATCTCATCCTTTATATCGCCACTGTCAAACACACGCAGCGATGAATACGGCGGCACGCTGGACAATCGCATGCGCTATCCACTGCAGGTATTCGCCGCCATGCGCGCGGCATGGCCGGCAGACAAACCGATGTCCGTGCGAATTTCCGCGACCGACTGGGTTGGCGATCACGGCATCACCGACACTGATGCGGTGCAGATTGCGGCGATGTTCAAGGCCGCGGGTGCCGACATCATCGACGTCTCCGCCGGTCAGACATCAATCGAGGCACAACCGGTTTACGGGCGCATGTTTCAAACGCCGTTTTCAGATCGCATTCGCAATGAGGCAGACATCGCGACCATGGCGGTTGGCAACATCTTTGAGGCCGATCACGTCAACTCGATCCTGATGGCCGGGCGTGCCGATCTCGTGTGTATCGGCAGGCCACATCTGGCCAACCCCTACTGGACACTGCACAGCGGCAGCCAGATCGGTGATCGCCAGCAACCGTGGCCATTGCCGTATCTGGCCGGTCGCGATCAGTTGTGGCGCCTGAGTGATCGCGAGCTCGAAGCCGCGGGTGGCAAATCGTGAAGCCACTGCAGCATTGCCACGCACTCGTTACCGGTGGCGGCAGCGGTGTGGGGGCGGCAATTGCCCGCACGCTAGCAGCCAATGGTGCCACTGTCACCATCACCGGTCGCCATCAACAGGCGCTGGACGCGATCGCCGTCGAATCCACCAACATCCGAACCTGCAGCTGTGATGTAACAGACAGAACCGCCTTCGCCGCCGCCATCGATAACATCACCAACGAAAGCGGCGGCATTGACATCGCCATCGCCAACGCCGGCATCGCCGCCAGCAGTCCGTTTGATCGCAGCTCGGTGGATGATCTTGGCCACATGCTCGACGTCAATGTGAAGGGTGTATTCAACACCTGGCAACTGGCCGTACCCAACATGCTGCAGAAAAAATCCGGCCGTCTGATTGCCGTCGCCTCAATGGCCGGCCTGCAGGGCTACGCCTATACTGCGAGCTACTGCGCATCGAAACACGCCGTCATCGGGCTGATGCGCGCACTGGCGCTGGAGTATGCACGCAAAGGCATCACCGTCAATGCACTGTGCCCGGGTTTCATCGACACGCCCATGCTTGAGCGCTCGATCGATAATATCGTCTCACTGACCGGACGCAGCCGCGAGCAAGCGCGCGCAGATCTGGCCGCACAAAACCGCGATGGCCGCATTATCGCGCCACAGCAGATTGCAGATTGTGTGCTGGACCTGATCGCCGATGACACGCGCTCTGGCGAGGCCGTCGAACTGTGAGTACAAATGCAGACAAGCTCCAGACAGAAACACCGCCCGTATCAAAAGCTCGACTGCGGCTGTGGCTGCAGATACTGAAAACCTCCAAACTGATCGAGGCGCAACTGCGCGAATCGTTGCGTGCCGAGTATCAATCCACCCTGCCCCGTTTTGACGTACTGGCAGCCTTACACCGCCATCCCGACGGACTGAAGATGAGTGAGCTGTCCGGGGTGTTGCGAGTATCCAACGGCAACGTCACCGGCATCATCGACCGCCTCGTAGGCGATGCGCTGGTCGAACGTGTGCCGGTACCGGGCGATCGCCGGGCCATGTCTGTGCGACTGACCGGCAGCGGTATCGAACACTTTGAAGCGCTGGCCGCCGCCCACGAATCGTGGGTGGATAACATCCTGCGTGAGCTATCCCCAGACGACATCGAATCACTGCAGCACTCACTGCAAAAGATCACCGACCGGAGCGATCCATCATGAGCACACTCGCCCACTACAGCGCGCGTCACTTCACTTATCGGGTGGAAAACGATATTGCGCTGATTTGCCTCAACCGGCCGGAACGCAAAAACCCGCTCACCTTCGACAGCTACGCCGAACTGCGTGACTACTTTCGAGAACTGGCCTATGCCGACGACATCAAAGCCGTGGTGTTTGGCTCTAACGGCGGGAATTTCTGCAGCGGTGGCGACGTGCACGAAATCATCGGCCCGCTGTTGCAGAAAGACATGAAAGGCCTGCTGGAGTTTACCCGCATGACCGGAGATCTGGTCAAGGCCATGGTCAATTGCGGTAAACCGATTATCGCCGCGGTGGACGGCATTTGCGTTGGCGCCGGTGCGATCGTCGCGATGGCATCGGATCTGCGCATTGGCACACCCAACGCCAAAACCGGATTTTTGTTTACCCGCGTAGGC
>CAZYDV010000458.1:0-4158 GCA_964646405.1 uncultured Granulosicoccaceae bacterium
GTCAGCCAACTGGCCGCCCAATTGCGTGCCGCCGGCCGAGATATTATCGATCTTGGACTCGGCGAGCCCGATTTCGACACGCCGCCACATATTATTGAGGCCGCTCACCAGGCAGCACTGGCGGGCAAAACCCGCTACCCGCCGACCGACGGCAGTGGCGAGCTGAAAGAGGCGGTGGTGCAAAAGCTCAAGCGCGACAACGCGCTGGACTATGCGCCAAACGAAATCATTGTCGGCAACGGCGCCAAGCAGGTGATCTTCGATGCGGTGATGGCCTCCCTTGAGCCGGGCCAGGAAGTACTGTTGTGCGCACCGCACTTTGATTCCTATCGAAACATTGTGCTGGTGCTGGGTGGCGTACCAAGAGTACTGCCCTGCCCCGCGAAAAACGGTTTTCGGCTTCAGCCGGAGGATCTGGCCGCCGCGATCACGCCCAAGACGCGCTGGCTGTTTCTGAATTCGCCCTCCAACCCCGCTGGTGCAACCTACAGCGCGGAACAGTTGCGCGCACTCGGGGACGTCATCGTGCAACACCCGCAACTGCTGGTATTGTCCGATGAGATCTACGAACACATTATTTTCGACAATCAAAAGCACCAGTCGCTAACCGCCGCCTGCCCGCAGCTTCGCGATCAGACCATTTGCGTCAATGGCGTCTCCAAAGCCTACGCGATGACCGGCTGGCGCATAGGCTATGGTGCGGCCCCGCAACCCTTGATCGCTGCGATGACGAAAGTCCAGTCGCAGATCAGCTCGGGCGCATGCTCGATCGCACAGGCTGCCGCCACAGCGGCGCTCAATGGCCCGCAGCATGATGTCGCCCGATTTTCCGCCGCATTCGAGCGCCGGCGCAATCTGGTGGTTGATCGCGTTAAACGCATCCCGCAACTCTTCCTCGATCCGCCCGGCGGCGCCTTCTACGCCCTGCTGGGTTGCGAACAGTTGCTCGGAAAAAGAACCACTGACGGTGTTGCGATTGAAGACGACGTGGCCCTGACCCGTTATCTGCTGGAAGATGCCGGCGTCGCCGCAGTGGCCGGCAGCGTGTATGGCCTGGCACCGTTTGTAAGACTGTCGACCGCCTCATCCGAAGATAAACTTTCCGCAGCACTGGATCGAATCGCCCAGAGTGTGGGCAAACTGAACTAAAAAGAGCATACAGCCATGTTGAAAAAACTTGTCCTGACCGGCGCCGCGGGAAGACTGGGCTCCTACCTTCGCGAGCCCCTGTCAAAAATGGCAGAGACGCTGGTATCCAGCGATCTAGCGGATTCTGTTGGCGATCTCTACGACAGCGAGCAATACGTGAAGGCCGATCTTGCCGATCTGGCGCAAATTAAATCGTTGCTGGAAGGTGCCGACATGGTGGTGCACTTTGGCGCGATCGGCGATGAGGCACCGTTCGATGCCATTCTCAGCGCGAATATTGTGGGCGCCTACAATGTCTGGGAAGCGGCCTACCAGAACAATCTCAAGCGCGTGGTTTACGCAAGCTCTATTCACGCGGTGGGCATGCACCCGAAGTCTGATTTCATTGGCATCGACGCGGCGCATCGACCCGATACGTTATATGGCCTGGCCAAGTGTTTTGCCGAAGATCTGGCCAGCCTCTACTGGGACAAACGCGGCATGGAGGCGGTTTGCCTGCGGATACTATCCTGCGCTCAGGTGGGTAATGCGCGCGCCCTCGGCTCGTGGCTATCCTACGATGATCTGATTCAGCTCGTGCAGCGATCAATCGACACACCGACCACAGGTTTCAGTGTGGTGTACGGCGTATCGAACAACGATCGCGTACCCGTGGACAACGCTGGCGCAAGCTTTCTTGGCTATCGCCCGAAGGACAACGCCGAGCAGTTCGCAGAAGCGATTCTGGCACAGGCACCAGCTGCCGATCCGACAGACCCCGGGCAGACGTGCCACGGCGGGCCGTTTGCATCAGTCGAGCTTGGCAACAGCGGGGTGGCGACGATGAATATCGTCGATGATCGAAAGACCACCTGAGCACACCACCCGAACTCCGGGGTCGCAAATGTGTCAATCCAGTCGGGCAGCCGGTAAACAACGCACGTCCCCGGAAATATCTGCCACAATATTCAGTTGAGCATTCAGCGCGGAGCAGATATGAGCCACCCCTGGTTTGAGCACTACCCCGATGGCGTGCCACACACGATTGAGCTGGGCGACTATACCTCGCTGGTTTCGCTGATCGACGACGGCTTCTCGCAATACGCCAGCCGAACAGCCTATGTCGGGCTGGGCAAACACATCACCTACGCCGAGGTAGACACCGCCTCGCGGCAAGCGGCCGCCTACCTGACAGCCAAGGGACTGAAAAAGGGCGATCGCATCGCGCTGATGATGCCCAATGTGCTGCAATACCCGATTGTGCTGGCTGGCGCATTGCGGGCCGGACTGGTTGTCGTCAACGTCAATCCGCTGTATACCCCGCGAGAACTGGAGCACCAGCTCAAAGACTCGGGCGCAAAGGCGCTGATCGTCCTGGAGAATTTTGCCGCCACTTTCGAAGAGATTCGCCACGAGACGCAGGTCGAACACGTGGTGGTCGCCGCCATGGGCGATACGCTGGGTACATTGAAAGGGGCGATCGTTAATTTTGTAGTGCGAAAGATCAAGAAAATGGTGCCGTCCTTCAGCTTGCCAGGCTCTGTCAGCTATAAGCAGATGATGGCCGAGGGCAGCAACCTGCCCTACCAGCCTGCCGAACTCGGCCTCGATGATCTGGCCTTCCTGCAGTACACCGGCGGCACCACCGGCGTATCGAAGGGTGCGGTGCTGCTGCATCGAAACATACTGGCCAACGTGCTCCAATCCGAGGCCTGGAGCGAGCCCGCGATGACCAATCCGGCCAAAGGCCCGACGCCGGAGCAATCGGTCTATGTTTGCGCTTTGCCGCTCTATCACATCTTCGCGCTGACCGTGTGCTGCCTGCTCGGCATTCGCAAGGGCGCGATGAATGTGCTGATCCCGAATCCCCGTGATCTGCCAGCGCTGGTCAAAGAGATCTCGCCGTTTAAAATTACGCATTTTCCGGCAGTCAACACACTGTACAACGCACTCGTCAATCACGATGGTTTTCGCGCACTGGATTTCTCCGAGCTACGCGTCTCGAACGGCGGTGGTATGGCCGTGCAGGAAGCGGTAGCCAAAGAGTGGTTTGAGTTAACTGGCAGCCCCATCATTGAGGGTTATGGTCTTTCGGAGACTTCGCCGTCGGCGACCTGCAACCCGGCCGATGCATCAGAATTCAGCGGCACCATCGGCGTGCCCCTGCCCTCCACCGAAGTGGCGATTCTCGACGACGATGGCAATCATCTGGCCATTGGCGAGACCGGCGAGATCGCGATCCGCGGACCACAGGTGATGGATGGCTACTGGCAGCGTCCAACCGAAACCGCCAACGCCATGGCCGCAGACGGCTTTTTCAAATCCGGTGACATCGGCATCATGGACGAGCGCGGTTATATTCGCATTGTCGATCGCAAAAAGGACATGATCCTGGTCTCCGGCTTCAACGTCTATCCAAACGAAATTGAAGGCGTGGTACAAACCCACCCGAAGGTCATGGAATGTGCAGCCGTGGGCGTGCCAGACGAGCGATCCGGCGAGGCAGTGAAACTGTTTGTGGTCAAGAAAACACCGGATCTGACCGTCGAGGAACTGGATGCTTTTTGCGATGAGCAGTTCACTGGCTACAAGCGGCCTAAACACATTGAGTTTCGCGATGAGTTGCCAAAGACCAATGTTGGCAAAATCCTGAGGCGCGAATTGCGCGATAGCTGAAACACGGCGGCGGTTGAGCACAGGTTGGGCAAAGCCAGCGGCAAGGGTGGCGTTGTTTAATACCCGCACGACGATAAGCCGACCATAAACCTCAAATTTGATTGCCCAACAATGTCGTTTGGGCAACACACGTCGGGCACGCTTCGCTTTGCACCGCTGGGACCCGGCCTACGACGATTCGGCGCGCAATTCGCGCATGCGATTCGATATACCTTTTACAGCACAACCAACCACCTACCCGCGAATATTCCCCTGGCCCGGCTGCGACGGCAAATGCGCATTGAGCCTTTTTTCAATCCGGCGCAACACGAAAATAATGCTGTAGGTCAGCAGCAGATAAATCAGCCCGGTAAA
>CAZYDV010000459.1:0-4152 GCA_964646405.1 uncultured Granulosicoccaceae bacterium
TCGGTCAGCAAAAGCTTCGGTGGATTACAGGTCATCGATGATGTGTCGTTTGCGATCGAACGCGGCACGCGCTCGGCACTAATCGGGCCAAACGGTGCCGGCAAGACCACGCTTTTTAATCTGATCAGCGGTGTCTACTCCATAGATGCCGGCAGCATTGAACTTGACGGGCGAGACCTTGCCGGTGTGGCTGCTCATCGGCGTGGTGCGTTAGGGCTGTCGCGCAGTTTTCAGAACATCCGTCTGATGCCACACTTAAGCACCGTTGAAAACGTCATGCTCGGTCAGCACGCCCGCGCATCGATGCCTGGCATGCTGGCACCATTGGGAATGTGGCGCAATCGCTGGGTGCGAGAGGCAGAGCAATTGCTCGATGATGCCGGTTTATCGAGATTCCCCGGACAGGTAGTTGCCGACTTACCCTACGGGATTCAAAAGCGCATCGAAGTGGTGCGCGCGCTGGCGGCCAGGCCCAAACTGCTGCTACTGGACGAACCAGCTGCCGGCTTGAACCCGAACGAGACCGATGACCTGTTGGCGCTGCTGACAAAAATTTCAGAACAAGGCGTCACGCTGCTGATCGTTGAACACGATATGCATTTTGTCAGTCGCCTGTGTCAGCAGGTGGTAGTACTGAATTTCGGGCGGCTGTTGTTTCAGGGCTCACCGGCCGCCGCACGCCGCGATCGCGCCGTGCTCGATGCCTATCTGGGTAGTGATCATGCTGCTTGAGATCGACGCCCTGGATGTTCGCTACGGCCGCAATCACGCGCTGCAGAATTTATCTTTGCAGATTGATCACGGTGAGATCGTCACCGTGTTGGGTGCCAACGGTGCGGGCAAGAGCTCGTTGTTAAAGGCGATTCACGGGATCGTTAAGCCCGCAGCCGGGCAGATTCGTTTTGACGGCGAGGATATCGGACGCTGGTCGGTGCCCAAACGGGTTGGCAGTGGCCTGGCACTGGTGCCGGAGGGACGGCAGATTCTCACGAGCCTCACCGTGCACGAAAACTTGCTGATGGGCGCCTATCCGCGTCGTGATGTTCGCGCCGCCGATATCGACGCCATCTATCAGCGCTTCTCCAACCTGGCAGCGCGCCGCGACATGCCGGCATCCGTGCTGTCTGGTGGTGAGCAGCAGATGCTCGCGATCGGTCGCGCGTTGCTGGCAAAACCGGTGTTGATGATGCTCGATGAACCGTCACTGGGTCTCAGTCCGCTGCTGGTGCAGGAGTTGTTCTCGCTGCTGCAGCAACTCAACACTGAAGGCTTGTCGCTGTTGCTGGTTGAGCAAAATACCAATATGGCACTGAAAGTAGCCGGTCGTGGATATATTCTGGAACTCGGGCGCGTGGTCATGCAGGGGCCGGCGACTGAACTTGCCGCTGATGAACAGTTGCAAAGTGCCTATCTGGGCGAGTAGTGCCAAGGTGTGAAACCGGCCGGCGAAAACGATTGTAGATTCAGTGTCGGCTGTTATAGTGGTTATTCAACAGACTGGAGGATGGGGGATGAAACTTTTTCAACAGGGTTGGTATGCGTGTTTGCTGACACTGGCATTTGTCGGGTCGGCAGTACAGGCGGCAGAAGAGATTGTCATCGGTGCAACACTTGCCAAGACGGGGCGCTATGCCACCAGTGCCAGAACGACCGAAACTTCAATCGACATCGCGATAGAAGAAATCAACGCCGCCGGTGGTATCAACGGCAAACCGGTCAGGCTTGTTAAATTCGACACCAACGGCGATCCGAAGCAGGCGCAGGTCGCGGTGCGACGATTCGCTGAGGACGAGGGCGCACTGGCTGTTATTGGCCCCTTTTCATCAGGTGAGGCGCGCGTGGCGTTCGCCGCCGGTGAACGTCTGGGTATCGTGCAAATCCCTAACGCCTCGTCGGCACCGGGGCTTGCTGAAAAATTCTCCTATGCCTACCGCGTCACCGAAAGCGAATTTCTGCAATTCGATCGCCTGGTCGGATCGATGAAAGCCAAGGGCATGGATATTGGCGACACGTCGATCATGTACGTCTCTGACGAATTTGTCTCTAAGGCGGTGGGTACCCAGCTGATGCCGGCGGTGTTCAAAAAACAGGGTGTCGAGCTGGTTGGAGAGCCGATTGGCTTTCAAACCGCGGCCTTCGATTTATCACCGCAAGTAGCACAGCTGATGGAAAATCAAACCGACACCGTCGCCGTGGCTGGTATCGTCGAGGCGATGGTCAAGACCGCCAAAGAGTTGCGCCGCCAAGGGCACAAGGGTCGCATTATCGGTTCTGGCATTTCCGCTGATCCGGATCTGGCAGAAAAGATTGGTCCAGAGGGTAACGGTACCTTGTACGCGGCCTGGTTCTGGTGGGATCGCGATGACCGCACGCGCGAATTCACCGAGAAATTCAACGCCGAGAACGCCAAGCGCGGAATCGAAAAATCCGGCCCGCATCACGTCGACGCGTCGGCCTACGATATTGCCTATATCCTGAAAGCAGCGATGGAGAGCGCCGGCGTCACCGGTGATGCAGACAAACTCGCCGCCGAGCGCACCGCCATTCGCGACACCCTGGCAACGATGACCCATGAGGGTGTCACCGGGACCATTTGTTTTGATAAAAATGGTGACGCCGAATTGCCAGCCTATGTCGTGGAAATTAACGACGGCGCGATCTCACTGGTCGATAGTCACGCCGCTAAAACCTGCAGCGAATAGACGGAAGCCCGCGCGCCTGTACCGCAAGTCACCTGTGTGGTACCGGCGCGGTGGGCTGACTCGACACGCAGCCAACGACGTGTGTAAAGCAGTGGCGCCACCGCAGGGACCATAAGCCGCCAGGCGCATGTGCCAATGGGTTGGCCGAAGTCGATGGGTAAAATAGGCCATTCAGAGCAAGCCAACCACCCTGCGCAGCAACGCCTTGGCATCCACCGGATCAGCGTTGCCTGCTAACGCCACATAGTGATCAGGTCGCAGTAGTATCGTTTGTGTGCCCCAGTGCCGTGCCAGATCATCGCCAATCGCAATGGTTTTAAGTGGCACATTCAAGTGTGCGGCCGCGGTTTGAAAATCACTGGCGGTCGATGCGGCATCGGTGTGGTAAAACAGGCTGAAACCCGTGCCGGTCTGTTCGAAGCAATCTGCGTCACCCAGGTCGTGACCAAGCGACAAATGTTCTCCCGCGATAGCCAAGTGCGTGTGCGCACCAATTGCACGGCTTGGCTCTGATGCGTATTTGCCGGGCACAATCAGTGGTGAGCCACGGTAATGGGGCACGTAGCCTTGTACTTCTTGTTGCCCGCCGCTGGCGCGTTGTTGCCACGCTGTGGCGAATGCCTGTGCATCTTTTTCTGGATCGAAACGGCTGACAAAGTCGGCATCGGTACTGATCATTCGGGCGATGAAATCGTCACGAACTGATGCGAACACCGGGTGTCTTTCATCGTGGTAGCTGTCGAGCAACGCTTGCGTTCCCCAGCCTTGCAATTGAGCAGCAAGCTTCCAGCCGAGGTTGCGGGCGTCCTCAAAGCCGATATTGATGCCGTAGCCACCATAGGGCGGATGGCTGTGTGCAGCATCCCCGGCAATGAACAGGCGATCTTTGCGATAGTGATTGGCCTGTTCAAATCGCAGATCCCAAAAGCCGATATAGTCTAGTTTTGCATCGAACGGCCGGCCTACCGCGTTTGATAACAACGCCTGAAAGTCAAAACGCTCGGCATCTGCATCATCGGGCACGGGCGAGTGAAAAAACCAGTTGCTCTGCAAATCCACGCGCCCGAAAAACTGCCAGTAACCGCGCATATCCGGATGCAGTGCGTTGAATATCGTCTTGCCCGGAAATCTTTCTTCAAGTAACGCGTGTAGCGATGGAGAATTAAATACCAGCAAAGCCATCCTGATGCCGCGGCTGTCGGTAGTGGCATCGATGCCTGCGGCATCGCGCACAACAGAGTGACTACCGTCGCAGGCCACGAGATATTCGGCATGCAGCGTTTGAGTTTGTCTGTCATCGACGCATTGGATCTCACACTGCACGCCATCGGTGCCGGTTTGCAGCGCATGAAACTGCCAGCCAGCAAGGTATTGCAGGTTCGGAAAATCGGCCGCGCGCTGGCGCAGTATGCGTTCTGTTTCATACTGCGGCAGCCGTTCGTTGTCAGCC
>CAZYDV010000460.1:0-4108 GCA_964646405.1 uncultured Granulosicoccaceae bacterium
CATCAATAGACCTACCGAAGCCTATCTACGACGACTGCATGAATTGCCCCTGCCGCACATAACCGAAGCAGATAAACTAATGCTTTTATGCTTTTATGCTTTTTCATTTTCGGAATCTAACTTATGTTATCCCGAATCTTTCGTTCACCGGATATACCGAAACTTCAATTCACCAGATATCCCGCATCTTCCATTCACTAGATATCCCGCAAATCCCGCTATCCGTAAAGCAAAACTTACACAAAAACCCGTGAACTGTACAATCAAACAGTTCAAACTTCCATCTCGCGCATCCAACTGGAAGTTGCTGGGATAAGCCGATGTCGCCTGATCATACTTGGCGAACTCCTGCTTCGGAGCGTTCGCCATCGAGGCGAAGAGAACGAGGATACTTTTTTGCTCGCTTGGGTTGCGCGATGGTGGCGCGAGGACGACGAGCCTGGATGATCTAGTTGGTTGGCAGGTGTGAGGGGTTCTATTGCGCGCGGCATTCACCATGCGGACAACGCTGCTTTTGTCTTTCTGGCGTTCGCTGCCTGGCGAACTCGCGAAGTAGCTTGCTAAATTATTGCTGTACACCCTGCTTTACTCCAGTCTCGTGCTTGATGCGACACGAGTATTGATTCGCTGTACCGGCCGAACGAACTATCGATGGTATTTCCTGGCGCTTTGTCTCGGTAAACGGATAGCAAACCCTTTCCATTGTCCGGTTCAGATGGTTGATTGCATCCGTGATTTCTCGACCGATGTTGAGAGTAACAGTTTTAGTTGGCGATTGCGCGCCAGGAAATCTCCGCACTGATTGTTCGATCAGGTGGCTGTCTGTTGCGCTGGCGCGGCTAGCATTGCCGTGTTTGGTGGTGGCTCGCTGGCTTGCTATCTCGGCATTGTTGGACATGCTTCGCTTTGCTCCCCTCCTTCGTCGGCCAACCTACAGCGATTCGGAGAAGTAGATAGACAGACGTATCTGACTTGTTCGCGGACTGGGGACCTTCTCCCATCAGAACAGGATATACAGCCGCTTTAACTTGTTCGCGGGCCGGAGGCCTTCTCCCACCAGAACAAGAGCAACGTGTGTCAGCACGAGCCATTTCGCTGTTCCACGCCATTCTGAGGGCTTTGGAAAGGTTCATCGACAAGGGGTATGTGGGACAGGACGTCGCACATAGCGCTGTGGGCGCAAGGACGCGCCCTCAGCGCGGCCCCGCAGGCGAGGAATCTTTACAAAGTGGCGATAGCCATATCCGAGGCAGGTAAAAAGCGTTTTGGTACTTTTGTGCTTTTCAAAAGTACAGTTTAGAACTTCCCATGTTTCAAATAAGCCTGCTGTGGATCCATCCCACTACGAATCGCATTCCGAATCTCACTCTCAGTGCTAATGTCCTTCTCACAGGCTTCAATCACCTCCTGAACCATCGCCTTCGGCACCCGAATCAAGCCATCGCGATCGCCCACCATATAATCACCCGGCTCAATATCCACCTCGCCGATGCGAATCTCAACGTTACTGGCGGCCGGCAGCCACCAGCCGACAATGTCTCTGGGTGTGAATCCACTGCACCAGGTCTGAAAGCGTTGCTCGAGCAGAAAGTCGACGTCGCGGATCATGCCGTCGGCCACCGCACCGCGCACGCCCTTGTCCGCCAGAGTCTCGGCCGACAACTCGCCCATGTGTGCGACGGTGGCATCGTTGGGTTGATTGACCCAGACGTGTCCGGCAGGACATTGCGATAGCAACCCGGTCCAGGCCAGCAGTGTCTCGTGCGCATCGGCCGTAGGATCAACCTTGCCCAGTATGGTAAACGCGGGACCGGCCATAGATTGCTCGGGTATGATCGGCCGCAATCGCGGTGGCAGGGTGAAATCGCGATAGCCCATCTTGCGCAGGACATCGTGCACCACACCGGTATAGCATCGCGCCAGTCGATCGCTTGTGTCATCACTCATCGCAAATTCTCCGCTGCCAGTGCACGAGTCTTTCCGATGCGGATGAAGCTGTCAACGCCGGGCGAATCCCGCCAGGTGCGGGCACAAACCTGCGCGCCCCTCCCCCGATTCGCCAGGATTCACACTTGTTCACCAGCAGTTGGACCCTGTCCACCAGAGTTTTCAGTTAGTCTGAATGCATAAGCGAATTTAATTACCAATTTGTCACACATATGTTACATTCGCACGTAAGGTCGATTCGAACTGCCCTGGCAAGGAATTGTCTATGCCTCTCACATCGTTGTTCAAACGGAAAAAAGACGAAGAGCTGCCCTACCGTCGCGATCCGTCCGTCGACTTTGCCGGCGACTATGCCGGCGACCAGCTCGACCCCTCCATGCAGCTGCACTGGGCGGGCAATCCGGAACTGGCGGACAAACCCTTTGTGCCGCGCGAGGCATCGATAGCGGCAAACGGCAACGAGCAAGCCCCCCCGCCACTACACCCCAAACGACAGACCACATCGGGCGCGCTGCAGACCATTCGTGAGCGGCAAATGCGCGAATCTGCCTGATCGACCATTTACATCATTGATCCGCCCATCCCGCGATAACGCGGTGCCAGCAGCAAGGTAATCAGCAAACCCGCTGTCGCCACGCCAACGACTGCGGCACCGGTGCCCATGGCTTCACCCAGAGCCCCCATCAACAACGCACCCGTTGCCGGCGCGCCGAAACTGACCGTCGTCCACAGACTCATCACTCGTCCGCGATAGGCGTCATCAAGTGAGACCTGCAGTATCGACTGCGA
Source organism: uncultured Granulosicoccaceae bacterium (assembly GCA_964646405.1). Classification (GTDB taxonomy): domain Bacteria; phylum Pseudomonadota; class Gammaproteobacteria; order Granulosicoccales; family Granulosicoccaceae; genus CAKZSB01. The sequence goes on from CAZYDV010000460.1 coordinate 2,737, forward strand.
GCTGATACCGGCGTAGGACGCACTAAAGCCTGCGACCATACAACCCAGCGCGGCGGCGATCAGCGTATCGGCAAGGCCGGTGGCGAGCGTCGCCACACAGCAAAGTGCGACAACCGCTACCAACGCGACCATTCGCCGATCCAGACTCATATCAAAACGGGCCACCGCCACCCCGGCGAGCACCGCGCCGCCACCCCCGGCGCCGGTCAGTACCGCAAGTCCGTGGGCGCCGGCATTCAAAACGTCGCCGGAAATCGCCGGCAACAACTCAAACAGAGCCCGGCCGACGACGCCGTTCAGGGCACTCATGACGATCACCGGCACCATCACCGGCAGTTGCCAGGCGTAGCGCCATCCACCCACCAGCTCGCGCAGCCAGGGGCTGGTGACCGCTTCGCGTGTGCGCAGCGTCACCAGACTGAACAGCAGCAGATACGGGGCGTATAAAATCGAGCCCGCGAGCAGAGTGAAGGCGGTACCAAAGCGCGCCAGCAGCACGCCTGCAAGCGCCGGCCCGAGAATTCTCGCCGTATTGAACGCGATCGATGCGAGACCGGCGGCTGCCGGAATCTGCCGACGATCGACCAGCCGACCAACGACTGTCAGCCGCATCGGGTGATAGGCGGCCGAGATCAATCCGTGCAAAGTGGACAATACCGCCAGCCCCTGCACATTCAACAGATTCGAATAAAAAGCCGCGCTCATCACCAGACCGATCGCCATCTGCGCAGCGACCACTCGCAGCACACCCCGTTTGAGCCGCATGCGATCGGCCAGTACGCCAAAGAATGGCGACAACACAAACGCGGGCAGCAGGTAACAGGCAGCGACGATGCCGGTCCAGAACGCCGACTGCGACAGCTCCCAGGCGGCCCAGCCAATGGCGATTTTCAGTACCCAGAATGCCGTGGTGGAAAACCAGATGCCGGCGTAGTAAAGGCGAAAGTCAGATTCGCGCAGCACACTGGTGACAGGCTCAGACAAGGTGGCCTGCGATGGATTTGTCGGTGATGAACTGATGGAAAAATCCGCGTGGGAAACGAGCGAATCTCTATAATGGCACGGATGCCGAGCCCGCAGGTGGCTGGCCGGATACTATTTTGCGATCCCCGATGAACACGTATCAACCCATCGCCCATGCCGACGCGTCCACCGCCATCACCGACTGGTGCCACTGCCCGTCGCCGATTGGCCCGTTGCTGCTGGCCGGCACTCAGGGTGCCCTTTCGATCGTGAGCTTCCCTACCGGAAAGCAGCCGGAACCCAAGCCTCACTGGCACCACAACGAAGCATTATTTGCCAAACCGCTCGCGCAATTGCAAGCCTACTTCAAAGGTGAGCTTGACACCTTTAATCTGACTCTGGCCCCAAT
>CAZYDV010000461.1:0-4092 GCA_964646405.1 uncultured Granulosicoccaceae bacterium
CCGTGCGGTTGTTGTGTAAGTTATGAGGTGAGTATTATTTTTCCGTTGCGGCCAGGCTGCGCGGCGTGGGCGACGGCGTCTTTGATATCTTCGAGCGGATAGCGAGCATCGACCGCGGATGTGATGCTGCCTTTTTCGTGTTGCTCTGCCAGAAAAGTATGCAGCGATCGTATTTTGTCGGGCTCGGCGGTGGCGTACCAGTCCGCCAGCCAGAATCCGCGTGTGGTGATGTCGCGGAACACCAGATCGCGTGCGCCGATTGTGCTGTCGATACCCGACAGCAGCCCATACACGACTACCATACCGCGATTCGCGAGTGAGCTTGCCAGTTCGGCGGTAGCCGCGCCGCCGACCGCGTCGAGTGCGAGTTTGGCAGCTTGTGGAGCGGCCTGACTGATCTGTGTTGCGAGATTGCCTGAACCATTGTCGACGATTACCACATCGGCACCGTCTGCCTTTAATTCGGATACCACGTCGTCCCGCCTGACGATATTGATCGTGTGCAATCCCAGATTGCGAGCGAATCGAATAACCAGACGGCCAACGCTGGAATTGGCTGCATTTTGAACGACCCAGTCACCTGGATTGAGTTTGAGCAAATCGGTTAGCATCAGATGAGCAGTAGCAGGATTGGCGCGCATCATCGCCGCTTGTTCAGGGTTTGCATCAGCTGGCGCTTTTGGTGCCATGCGTTCGTGCAGTACGATGGTATCTGACCACAGGCCGCCGCTGCCAACCGGCAGCACGGCATCGCCGACGCGCAGTCGTTTGACGTCGTCACCCACCGCGTCGACGATGCCATAGGCGCCGGTGCCCGGTGTACACGGCAGTGTGACCGGCTCGAAGCCGTAACGGCCCTCGATAGTGAGTAGATCGGCCGGGTTGATCGTCATTACCTGGTTTCTGACACGGACTTCACCGGGACCCGGGGTTGGATCAGGCTCTTCGATCAGTTCGATGACGTCTTGCGGTGTACCGTGCTGGTGAAAAATAGCGCGCTTCATGGTGATTGTTTTCTTTTCTTTAAATGCCGCAAGTCGATAGCGCCGCTGGCGTGACGGGGATCTTCCTGGTCTTGGAAAATCAGGCCTTTTTGTACTTTTTGCGTGCCGGTTTTCGGCAGCTTATCAACGAAAATTATCCAGCCAGGCAACTTGTAGTAGGTGAGCATTTGTCGACCGTGTTCGAAGATGGTGTTTGCGGTATCAACAGTTTGCGGCGTGTCGCGTGTCGCCACAATGCATGCCATGACTTCTTCATCGCGCATCTCATCGATTACGCCAATAACGGCGACGGCCTCTATTGCCGGATGATCGATTAGTGCGTTTTCAACTTCTACCGCTGAGATGTTTTCACCGGATCGCCTGATGATGTTTTTGCGTCGTTCAACAAAGTGCAGCATGCCATCGGGATGTTGTGTCACGACATCGCCGGTGTGGAACCAGTCGCCGGCCCACGCGGTGTCGGTGGCGGCATTGTCTTTCAGGTAACCTCTGAAGAAACCGTGCCGCGGGTTGTCGCCACGTGCGCGTACCAGTAGCTCTCCTGGGGTGTCGGGTGGTACTGAATTGCCTTTGTCATCGACGACGCGTGCTTCCAGTTTATTGCCCACTTTTCCAAAGGCGCGGGTGTGAATTTGTCGCGGTTCGTGGCAGTCACCGATGAAGCGGCCGGTCTCTGTCATGCCCCAGACTTCTACCATCGATACGCCAAAGCGTTGTTCGAATGTCTGGTGCAGTTGCGGATCGATGCCAGCGCCGAGACCAAATCTAAGCGTGTGGGCGTTTTCGTGTTCACCTGGTTCCTGCTTTAGCAATATCGGCGGGATGATGCCCAGATAGTGCATGGCGGTGGCGCGGGTGGAGACGATGTCCTGCCACCAGCTGTCCGGGTGAAATCGATCGGGCAGAATCAGGCAATTGCCGGTTAGAATGATGGTGGTCAAGGTGTTGATGCCGGCGTTGATATGGTAGACCGGCAGTGGCACGTATATTCGATCGGTTTGGTGGGCAAGTGCCAGTCGGCCGCCCAGACTTGCATAGGCGATGGCGGAGGAAAAATGATACTCCTGATCGATCACGCAGCCCTTGGGCCTACCGGTCGTGCCTGATGTGTAGATAATGGCCGCTTCCGCGTTACGACCGGATACCGATTCGCGTGGTTCACCGCGAGCGGCGGGGTAGGGGCTGGAGTGTAAAACGGCGGGTATGTTCAGTGGCTCTGCCACACGTTGTAGTTGCTCGATGTTGTGCTCGAGGCCCAGGGCCAGATCGACTTCGGAGTGTTCGAGCAGGTAACTCAGTTCGTGATCGAGATATTCGGGATTGACCGGTACCTGTGTGGCGCCGAGTTTATACAGCGCCAGTTGGGTGATGAAATGCTCGGGGCGGTTATCCAGCATCAGTGCGACGCGTCTGCCGGCGCTATAACCTGCGCTGGCGAGAATTGCCGCCTGTTGATCTATGCGTACCAGGGCATCGCCGTAGCTCAGTTCCAGTCCAGCCGGCTGGTAGGGGCGTTGCGGCCGTGCTGGTATGCACAAAAATGGTAGCTGTGGGTGATGGGTGGCGATATCGACGAAGGCGTCGTAGACCGATTTCGCGCGCGCGGCAAGTGATTCGGCTGCCCGCTGCGCGGGCATTCCATCAATTTGGGCAGGCAGGTCGCGCAGGTTCAATGGTCGATCCGTTCGATCAGCATGGCCATGCCCTGGCCGGCCCCCAGGCACATGGATAATATGGCCCGTTTACCACCGCATTGTTTTAAGTGTTCGATTGCTGTCATGCACATGCGCACGCCAGTCAGCCCCGGTGGATGGCCGACTGATATACCGCCGCCATACAGGTTGTGAATGTCTCTGGGGATGCCCAGTTGTTTTTCGGCGTGCAGATTGACGACGGCAAAGGCTTCGTTGATCTCGAAGTAGTCGATATCACTAATGGCGAGACCGGTTTTGTCCAGCAGGTCCTGAATAGCCGGCACTGGACCATGGCCCATTATTCGCGGTGGCACGCCAACGACGTGCCAGTCAATAATTTTTGCTTCCGCCTTTGCGCCTTGCGCCTCGATCAAATTGCGATCACCGACGACGATAAACCCGGCACCGTCGGTCACCCCTGAGGAGTTGCCTGCGGTGACCTTGCCGCCTTCGCGAAAGGCAGGTCTTAGCCGCGCGAGCTTTTCTGGCGTGGCATCGTGGCGAACGGATTCGTCGGTGTCGAAACGTCGGGTTTTTTTGCCGTCTGGTACATCGATGGGGGTGATCTGTCGCGCCATGAATCCGCTTTCGATCGCATCGATCGCACGGCTCTGGCTCATTGCCGCCCAGTCGTCCATTGGTTCGCGTTGATACTGGAATTCTTCGGCCAGATTCTCTGCGGTTTCGCCCATATACTCCAGACTGAATGGACAGCGATAGGCCCATTCGAGCATGTCTTCCAGTTCCATACCGCCGCGGCCAACACCCCAGCGCGCTTTGGTGACGGCGTGTGGGGCGCGTGAGTAGCATTCGGCACCGCCGGCAATCGCAAGCTTGGAGTGACCGCCGTCGATCTGTTGGGCTGCGGATATGATGGCCTGCAAACCGGATGCACAGGCGCGTACCACGTGCAGTGCGCCTGCCGATTCGGGGATACCGGATTTGATGCCGACCACGCGTGCGGCAAACAGGGTGTCGCGGTCGGTGGGGACTGTAGTTGTGAAGACCATATGATCGAATTGATCGGGTGATAATCCCGATTTCTCGATGCTTGCTCTTGCTGCGTGACCCGCCATATCGGTGAGCTCAACGCCTTTCATCGATCCGCCATAGTTACCCAGCGCTGTGCGCACACCGGCGGTCAGTACGATTTCGGCGCTCATTGCGGTGTCCCTCGAGTTTTGATGTCTATCTTTCCGGCGTTCATCGCAGACATCAATTCGATGCTGTCAGGGTCGACCATCAGGTCGCAGAACAAGGTGCGCTCATCAGCCAGCCCGTCATTAATATTGCGCTGGGTGCTGCCTTTGATCAGGGTTTTGATATGAGCCAGCGCGCGCGGGTGTTTGCCTGCCAGGTCCTGCGCAATCTTTTTTGCTATCGGTAGTACGTCG
>CAZYDV010000462.1:0-4079 GCA_964646405.1 uncultured Granulosicoccaceae bacterium
CGGCGCAGATTTTGGGGCAGCCGGTGCCGGCGTACATTCTGGATCAGGGGCTTGCGGCAGTGGATTTGTCGCCGGGGCGGTTTTGACCTGGGCGACTGGCACTTCTATTCACCTCGCTCACGCGTCGGGTTACCTGTGATCGGTAACCGAGGAGGGCCGTCCGCAGCGTGAACAAGGTAATACGCGCTAAGAAACTTCGGCACGGCGCTTTTATTAGCCTCGCTCACGCGTCGGCTTACCTGTGATCGGTAACCGAGGAGGGCCGTCCGCAGTGTGAACAAGGTAATACGCGCTAAGAAACTTCGGCACGGCGCTTTTATTGCCTCGCTTACGCGTCGGGTTACCTGTACCGCGCCTGGGCTTGTCCAGCCTACGGTTTGCTGGCTTGTAGTTCGGTGGCTTTTTGGTCTAAGGCTTTGGCTGTGTTTTGTGTTTCAGTCGATGGGTTGCCGGCCAGCAGGTTGGTTTGTTCCATCGGATCGGAAGTGAGGTTGTACAGCGCCTGTGGCTTACCGTCGATGTTCAGTAGTTTCATATCGCCCACCCGGATCGACCAGCCATAGGTGTTGGCACCGCGGGCCGGGCGATCTGAAAAGTGCTCGGCATAGATGAAATCGCGCGTTGTCTCACCGCCGTTTAGAACGGCGGAAAAATCGTGGGAGGCGGGGGCCGTAGCCTCGGCACCGGTGATGGCGGCGATCGTAGCGTAGAGATCAACGGTTGAAACGAATGCGTCGCTGCGGCCCTTTTTGACGGCGGGGCCGGCGATAATCATGGGCACGTTGATGCCTGCCTCGTACAGGGTGCCCTTGGCGCTGTGGGTCGAATACCGCGTTTTGGATACCTGATTGGGCGTGCCGTTGTCACCGATGAAGATCACCAGGGTATTGTCGCGGATCTCTGGTTCAAGGCTGTTCAGCAAACGGCCAAGCTCGGTATCCAACGCTTCGAGCATGGCCTGATAGTAGGGCAGCGGATTGCGCCTGATCGATGACTCATCGGCAGGCAGATCGTCGAAGCTGTGCAAGCCTGCCGGTGGCAGATGAAACGGTGAATGCGGCGCGTTGTGGGCGAGCCACAGAAACCAGGGTGTCTGTTGTGATGCAATCCACTCGATCGCGCGATCAGTGAACGCGGTGGTGGAATAGTCGCTGACGTTCAGGGTGGCGCCGTTCTGCACCGCCTGCCAGTTGAAATAGTCTGGCGTTCGGCCGGAGTAGAGTCCGAAATAGTGGTCGACCCCGAGTGCGTGGGGGTGATCGAGACCCTCTGCACCACTGGCGATGTGCCATTTACCAATCAACGCGGAGCGGTAATCGGTTGTTGCCAATACGTCGAAAAGGCTGACGATGGAATCTGACAGGCCGCCAGCATTGCCCCTTCGCGCCACCGCACCACCAACGCCTGTCTGAAAGGCGTACTGACCGGACATGATACCGGCGCGGGTGGGTGAGCAGACCGGTGCAGCGTAGGCGTTGTCAAATACCAGACCGTTGGCGCAGAGCTTTTCAAGCGTGGGCATGGGCGCCTGTTGTGTGCCAACCTGGTAGCAGTTCGTGGCGTCCAGGCCCATGTCATCGGCGATAACCAGCAGGATATTGGGGGAGGATTTGTCTCTGGCAGCCGCAGCGCTTGAGGCGTTTAGCAAAGCTGTGCCTATCAACAGCGCGCCCAGGGCCTTTTGCAGGTTTTTCATGTGCCGCGGCTATCGTATTTTCATGATCGGTGTGCCGGTGAGGCATTTGATCGCATACGGAAACTCGGCGGTGGCATAGTAGCCGTACTGGTCGTTGATGGTGGCCCCATTGCAGGCGTCCAGATCGCCGGATCCTGCCACGTATTGATAGTCACCAAGGAACTGACCGTTGTATTCGTTGCTGGCGACGTCACCGGTGACATAAGGTGTGGTATAGCCGTTTATCGCTTCGCGGGCACCAGACTTGATCTGGTAGCTGCTGCGCGCTGCCCGAAAGGTGCCGGTGTCGTCTTTCAGGCACGGACCGAACAGCGGATAACCGTCCAGTGCAAAGCCGATAACCGGGGACGCCCCACTGGCCTTGCAGTCTTCATCGTTGAATAAGCGGGCGTTTGTGGTGTACAACACCCTGGGCGTGGCGTGATAGTGGTACATGCCACCGTGCTGGACGTGGGCGTGGTAATCATCGAAGTTGAAGTTGTTTAGCGCGGAACCGATGTTGTAGCGCCACGGGTGATCGATATGTCGCGGTCCGCAACCGATGCGTTCCTTGCCAGGCGACCCGCGGCCCTCACCGAAACACGCTGCCGGGTTGGGCTCCCATTTGATGCCGTTGAGTAGAATCGCGGCTGGCCCGAGACCCACCGGTGTTGGCTCTGCGGCTGATGCGGTGTTTCTGGGGATACGGATGGTGTCGGTGCTTTTCTCTGGGTTGTGGGGCCAGCGTGCGTTTTGTCCGAAATCGTGATTGGGAATCTGGTTTATTGAAAAGGTGCAGGTGTCATCGCTGGCGCTAATGACGACTTCGCCCTCGATCGTGCGGTTGTTTAGATGCTCGGTCACTTGTGACTTGAACGTGCCCACAAATTGCGCGCAATCCGTTGCGCGTGAGCTCAGCACTGCGTTAGTGATGTCGGTTGCCTGATGGGACCCGCCCACTGTCGGCAACAGAACCAGCAATGCGGCAGTTAGACAACGTGGGTTCGCTACGCTATCCGGGCCACTGAAATTTGTGGGCATCGTCGGGTGTCCGGTGAAAAAGCCATTTGCTACTGGATCAGCCGGGATTACTCGTGAACAGTCCGGGCTAACATCTCTAACTGATTTAGATAGCTTCAGCGTCGCAGGCAATTGTGCAAATATTGTGAGTGCTGACGTAAAGGTATTGCCTGCGGCGCGCGGCTTACGGATCTAGCGATAATGCTGCCCGGTGGGGTTGGGTAGCGTCTACTCGCTGGCAAACGTTGCCTGTACCTTTCGTATACGGGCTAGAGCCTTATCATCCAGCGGGCCCTTGTTCACCGCATCGGCCGCCAGTTGAAGCTGTTCGAGTGTGGCGATGCCAATTTCTGTTGTTGGCAGGGCCGGATTGGAAATCACATATCTCATCGCCAGTTCCGGCAGTGAGCTTGCGACGCCGTCGTCGATCAGCGACGAGAATTGCAATGCGTGGCGGACATCGGTGGCGTAGTCTGTTGGTGAACCAATCGGTGCGACCTGCGGCATGCCCAGTGGATGGCGTTCCTCACGACCCGACAACGCCCCACCGGCCAGCACGCGCACGCCGATTGCGCCAACGCCATTTTTGGCCGCGACATCCAGCAGTTGCTTGAAATCATCGGCCGGGTAGTCTGCCATGGCTGGCTCGCCGGCTGAAGGCACGAGCAGGTTGTAGAAAACCTGCGCGCTGTCGAATTTGCCGGATTCAACCAGTTGATGCAATTGCGCGACGTCGCCCTTGGCGGTGAAACCGACATAGCGGGTCTTGCCGGCATCGCGCAGTTTCTCGAACACGGGTACGATTTCTTCGAGTATTTGCGTGGCGTTGACGGTGCCGTGCCGATCGGCCTCATCGATCGTGTTGTGCAACTGGAAGAGGTCAACGTGATCCAGTTGCAGGCGCTTGAGGCTCGCGTGCAACGAGTCTTCCACCAGTTGGCCGACATTGCCAAGCTCGGCCTGCGGCACACCCACTTTGGTGGCCACGATGATACCGTCGGTGTTGCCGGCCAGGGCGCGGCCGAGATTGGTCTCGGAGGCGCCGTCGCCGTAGCTTGCCGCGGTGTCGAAGAAATTGATACCGTTGTCGCGTGCCCACGCGACGGCGCGATCCTGATCGGCCGCCTCGCCCTTTGTCATCAGGCCGCCGACCGCACCGCAGCCGAATGTGAGGCGGGAAACCGCGAGGTCTGTTCGTCCAAAGCGAAAAGTTTGCATGGGGCTGTCCGGTCGGCTGCTGGGTAGCGACCTATTACACCATGATCGCATGAACCGCATACAGCGCAATTTCGCTTGCCGACGTTGGCGGCACCTGTGGTGTAATGGATCGATCTGAAAGTCTGGCGGAGCGCTATGAAAATTTGGTACCAGAGTTACGTCGATG
>CAZYDV010000463.1:0-4076 GCA_964646405.1 uncultured Granulosicoccaceae bacterium
CGAGGCGATTCGGATTCTGGAACGCGAGGCGCAGCTTGACGCCGAGGGCCGCGCGTTCGGCACGCTCGCCGCTCACAGCGGGCTGTTTCGCGATCGCGAACAACAGATCACGCCGGTATCCGAGGCGCTGGTCAACGCCACACGGGCGCGTCGCGCCAGCATCTGGCAGCTCGATGGCGATACCTTGCGCTGCCTCGATTGCTTTGATCGCGATTCGCACGGCCACACCGAGGGCATGCGCCTTAACCGGCGCGAACACCCGGATGCATTCGACCTGCTGACACACACACTCGAGCCGGTTGCCAGTGTCGATGTCAGCAGCGAACGCGCGCTCAATTCGGTCGCCCACCAATATTTAACACAGGTCGGCTGCCAGGCGCTGCTCAGCGTACCCATCGAAAACGACGATCGCTGCATCGGTCTGCTGTGGCTCGAAGATGGCAGCCGTCGCGACGCCTGGCCGGCTCACACGATCAACTTCGCCAGCGCGATCGCCAACTTGCTGGCTATCCGCCACCAGGTTCAGGACAATCAACAAACCTCGCCGTCATTGCCTGTGGATGACACCACCCACACCCGCGCCCAGCGCACGCCGACGCGCTCAGACACGCCTCGATTCAGCGCACGCAACACCGACACCAGCCTCAATCCGCGTCGGGCCGAGGCATTTCGTGCCCGGCTGCTGGCAGACGCGAGCGCCGACGACCCGGTGATCGATGAACTGGCCGTGCTGACGATTCGCTTTAGCGACGCCGGCGCACTGGCTGGCATCAGCAGCGACGGTTCGAATCAAAGCACCCTGTCGCGCGTGCTGGCTGAGATCGATCACAGCGCCAACGACTTTGATATCGGCTATCTGAAGTGTTTTAACGATCAGTTAATCGCCTCGATCGATCCGGCGGGCCAGGACGATCTTGGGCTCGCCCAGCTCACCGAATTCGCGCTTGCCTGCAAAGCCATTTGCGAACGCCAGATGGCAAGACATCACTCGCCACTGGCATTTCGCATCGGCATCGACACCGGCCCGGTCGTCGGTGGCAACTTGGCCGACGGCACCTTCAGTTTCTGGGGCGAGGCGGTGCAAACCGCCGGGCAAATGGCCGACACCAGCCTGCCCGGTGCCATTCAGGTTACCCGTCCGGTGTACCTGCAATTGCAGCACAGCTATCTGTTTCAGCAGCGCGGCCATCATTACCTCGAAGGCGTGGGTGAATTTTCCACCTACCTTTTGAGTGGGCGCGCGTGATGAACGCCGCATCCACTCAACGTCGCGCCGGCGTATTCGAGCGATTGGGCGGATTTCTGATCGACAACACGCTCGGTGTTTGTCACGCGGTGGGTGAATATTGCGCCACCCTCGGCAACGGGCTTGTGTTCGGCAACTGGCGCCGCACCATGCGCCGCGAATTCACCCGAACCCTGTATCAAACAGGTGTACTGGCGATCCCTGCCGTGCTGGTCGCCGCTGTGTTGGTGGCCGGCGGGCTGGTGCTGCAGATCATCTACTGGCTCGACTACGCGGGCCAGGAAAATCGCATCGGCGAATTCCTGGTACTGGTGCTGGTGCGTCAGATCGCACCGACCACCTGCGCACTGATTTTAATCGGGCGCAGTGGCGCCGCGATCGTCGACGATATCGGTCAACTGCAGTCCAGCGGTCACCTGCGCTTTTTACACTCGCACGGTATCGATCCGTCGTTGCTGATTACCGTACCGCGTGCATTCGCCATGGCACTCGCCTGCTTTTTGCTGACCATGCTGTTCATGCATACGGCGCTGTGGGGTGGTTTCATCGTCGCGTCGCTGGCCGGGCTCAGCAATCTGTCCGCACTTGCGTTTGTCGAAGATGTCCTCGGCAATATGGCCGTCACCGATCATCTACTGTTGATCGTAAAGCCCCTGCTGACTGGCTATACCATCGGCTGGTTATCGATCTGGTATGGCATGCAGGTGCAGCCGGGAGTACTGGGCATTCGAAAGATACTGCCACGTGCATTTGTCGTCTCACTGATGGCAACGTTTACCATCAGCGCGCTGCTGGAGCCTATGCTGTAATGCTCAATGCAACAGACACAGCGGCCCCTTTACTCGACGCACAACGGCTGGTTATCCCCGCAATCGGCATGCACCCGTCGGTGCGAATGGATCTACAGTTACATAGCGGCGAGCTGATTCTGCTGCACGCTTCAGAAAAGTCACGCAGCACCGCTATCGCCGATGCCCTGCTGGGTCTAAGCCATCACTCTGGCACAGTTTATTATCGACAGCAGTCCTGGGCAGCAATGCCGCCGGTGCAGGCGCGCACGGCAAGACGCGAAGTGGGCCGTATTCAAAGCAGCGGCAACTGGATCGAATCAGTATCGGTCATGGACAATATCTTGTTGCCGCTTATGCATCACACCATCGTGCCGGAAGACATACTGCGCGCGGCGGCCTGCGATCTCGCGCGTCGCTTCGGTCTGCCGGGGTTACCCCAAAATCTGCCCGCCGACTGTCCACCGGCAGACCTGCAGCGCTGCGCCTGCATCCGTGCATTTTTAGGTCGCCCGCTACTGGCGATACTTGAGTATCCGCTACCGGGCGGCGGCAATCATAGCGCGTTGATCAGTTGCATTCAGCAAGTGCGCCGGCGCAATGGCGCGGTGCTCTGGATAACAGACGACGACAACATTCTGGCTGATCACGCCCTGCCTGCCAATCGTCGCTATCGCTTGCTCGGCAGCCAACTCATCGAACTGGAACCCGAACATGCAACCGCCTAATCATCGCGCCATGCTCGGTGCGTTCGTGATATTCGGCCTGACCTTATTCATACTCGGGCTGTTACAGGCAGGCAGCCTGCGCGAGTGGCTGGACCCAAGTAAAAAACTACACCTGATCCTGCCGGACGAAGGATTGTATGGATTATCTGAAGGGGCCAAGGTGGAAATTCTTGGCACACCGGCTGGACGCATCACCCGAATCGTCATCGATCCGGATCAAAGAATTCACGCCGAAGCCCGCATCGATTCATCCATGGCAGACTTCGTGCGACGCGACTCAGAGGCCATTATCGGCAAGACGTTTGGTGTCGCCGGTGACGGCTTTTTGCAAATCAGCCGCGGCTATCAACAACCCATGGACTGGGAATACGCCGTGCTGACCGCTCGTGCCGACCGCGCCCCGACTGACAGCATCGGCGAGATCATGGAAGACGTGCGCAGTCGCGTGATGCCCATCCTCGAACAAACCGAACGCGCCATCATTCCCGTGGCTGATCTGGCTGAAGACCTGGCAGACCCTAACGGCAGCCTGCAATCGATGCTGGCCGATATTCGCTCGCTAACCCAACGCATCGACAGCGGCCAGGGATCAGTCGGACAACTGCTGACCAGCAACACGACAAGCGATCAGGTACAGGCATTGCTCGACAGTACCAACCAGTCGATCGCCGCCATGGCACCAATTCTTGCACAGATAGAAGAGACCCTGGCCGAAGTCAACGAAAGTGCATCCAGCGTGCCCGTACTCATGGGCGCCACCCAACAGACCGTGGCTGAACTGGAGGGGCTGTTGCGGCAATTGCGCGGCAACTGGCTGCTCGGCGGCAGCGGCAATGACGACGTACCGACCGGAGGGCGCCTGTCAATAACCGAAGTGAAACCCTGATGCTACGAAACATAACCAACCTGATCACCATCGTCATCGTACTGGTGTTCATGCTGATGGTGGCAGGCTGTGCGAGTAAGAAGCCTGCGCCCGACCCCGTCGATAGCGCCACGCAAACCTTGCAACGCAGCGCCGCCGGCGCCTATCGCAACGGCCGCTATCAGCAAGCCCAAACGTTGTACCAGAACGTACTGAACGCCGCCCTCACCCGCGACGACAGACAACAGATCATCGACGCCCGCTTCAACCTTGCGCTGGTGGCCACCGCATTGGGCAACTACCCGCAGGCACAGCTTCACCTGGATCAGGCAGAGGCCGAGCGCGAACGCCACGCCCTGCCCAACGACCCCGCTATCACCCTGCTGCGCGCCACCACCGACTACCGAAGCGGCAATCTGCGCCGCGCCGAGGCCGGCATGATGTTGCTC
>CAZYDV010000464.1:0-4026 GCA_964646405.1 uncultured Granulosicoccaceae bacterium
CCACTGAGTTGCAAGGCGGCCGTATGCCAGGCGAGAACGTCTACTGTGCACTCGTCTGACAACTCCGAATAGTGAATGCAATCGTGGACGTCACCAAGCAAAAAAGCGATGGCGGCATGATAGGACCAGTGCAGTCGCGTCGGACGCTGATTCAACGTATCGGCTTCTGTGGCGAGCGCCTTGGCGCGTCCCTGATCGCCACAAAACGCAAGGCCCATGGCGACCGAAATCGAAGTCCAGGGGTCGTTTTCATTGAGTTGGTGCGCTTGTTCAAAGGCCATCTTGGCACCCTTGAATTGACCATCCATGGCGCGCGCCCATCCCAGACTCAATTGATTGCGTGTGTCCTGTGGGTCGAGAGTGACGGAGCGTCGCGCGTGGATAAGGGCTTTCTCGCGCTGATCGTCAGTCGTGACGATTCCGGGAAAGCCAAGTTGCCGGAAGGTTTCCATCTCGGCTCTCGCGCTGTGCGCGCGAGCAAATGACTCCTGATCTGCGATTAGTTCATCGAGGATCCTGCCAGCGCTTTCCCAGCCTGCAGGCGTCATGCTGTCGATCTGCTGCTGCGCCAGCAACCAGCGATCATAAACCTCCAGCGGGAAGTCGCTGCGATTGGCCAGGTGCGTCAGGCGCTCGGTTGAAATGCTGATGTTCATGGCCATCGCAAGCTTGCGTACGATGTTGGCCTGGCTACCAAGAAACGTCTCGATTTGATCCTCGATTTTGTCACTCCAGATGTAGCTGCCCGAGCGGGCGTCCATCAGGGTCAGCACCAGCCGCATATCATCCTGTCTGGCGGTAGCCGAGAGTTCAAGCTTGTACGTCTGGGCAGATTCGTCGGGCAGGCTGCCAGTCGATCCTGAACGATCGTCGAAGATCTGCCACTCGCGAAACTGAATCAGTGATGCCAGCAGCTCGCGGCGAAATCCCTCGAACAGGTGCGGGCGTGGCGCTTCTGTATCGATTACCTCAATCGCCGACAGCAGCACGCTGGGTTTGTCAGCAACCTGCGCGCTCAGGCTGGCAACCGGGGGGGAGGCATGCGCTGCGATTTGACCGGTCTTGATCGCAACCGCCAGATCGCTGGTCGTCTCGGAGGGATCCATGCCCTGTTGCAGATCCAACTCGTTGCATAGATTCTGATAAACCATCAGCGCACCGGCGGAGTCGCCCTGGCTGGCTCGACTTCGCATCAGCACCTGACAGGCGATTTCGTTCAGGGGCTCTAGTCGATTCAGCAAGGTTGCCGCGGCGAGTAGATTGCTCGGATCATGTTTGCTGCGCTCGGGGTCCGAGTGAATCATTGACGTCAGAGCGGTCAGTAATGAGCCCTGTAATTGGGCGCGCTTGCTCGCCACCCAATGGCCAAACTCGGCACTGACATCCTCAAGGCTGATCAGCAGCGTATCGATCAATGATTCGTTTTCGAGCAGCCGCGGGTCTGGGTCGCCGTTTTTTACCGAATCGATAACGGTGACGATATCCAATTGAATCGAGTCAGGATCCAGCAGGATCTGCTGTCGGTTTGAGCCAAGCCCGTCGAACCCTGCCGGTTTGAGCGATTCATTGAGGCCCCATATCGCGTATCGCAGGCTGGATTGCGACTTTTTTTCGTCGACATCGCCCCAGAATAACGCTTTGAGAATTTCGCGTCTGGCCACACCGCCTGGACTTAGCGCCAGGAAGGCCAGCAACGCCTGGCCCTTTCTGGACTTGATCTCCAGTTGAAGATCGCCACAGGTGGCCGAAAATTCGCCAAGTACGGATAGCGAGAGTTTCAATGTGAATTGAACAACAACCGAAAAAGTGCCATTGAGACCAACCGAGCGCCCTTGCGCGACCTGACCGATGGCATTTTAGCCAAAGCCGCTCTCGATGGCCACGACTGCGCATGCTAGCGCTAACTGTATCGACAGCGTTTCACATGCTGCTGATAAAAACGGTATTAGGGGAGTAGCTGCTCAAAACGTTGGAAATGACTGGCGGTGAGATCGGTATCAGAGTGCTCGGCGGCATACAAATCTGCCGAGAGTGGCGAGAGCAACGGTGCGATGACTTTGCAGGCAACGATACCCGCCAACCGGTCAGGTGGCTGCACAAGCCACAGCGGGGTATTTAGATTCGCTGGTGTGGTTGGCCGGGACCTGGGCGCCGTGTTGCAATTGCCGGATGTCAGTACCGATAAAAATCGTTCGCGCGTGATGATTTGCGAGCGCCTGATGTAGTTGCGGTCAGTGTAGGACAATTCCGACAGACCCAAGCTTGTCAAACGTGCTCTGACGCAGTGATGACCAAACTCGATCTGAGCCATCTCCCGCAGTGCGGCAACGGCAGCCAAATCAGTTGAGGCACGTGCGGCTGTACCGCAGGAAAATCCCTGACCCTGTATGTCGAACGACGCCGCACCCACCACCGAGCATCCGCCGGTCGCCGCCGATAGTTCAAACAGGCAGGTCTTGCGCTGATCGGCTAACTCACCGCGAATCCGGGTTAAAAAGGCACTCGCCTGTGAATGCCCGGTAAGGTCAATCGGTGTCGCCTGCCGTTGGCCAAACCACCAGTGGGCAATGGCATCGTGCTCGATCAGTTCCAGCAGCCCGTGTTCAATGGCATCCAGCAGGTCGACACCACTGCCGGCACCGGCAGACACCGGTGGCATTGCGGGTGTCGAGTTGTGTGGAAGATCAGTTGAACTCAAAATGCAGGCCGGCACCGTAGCTGGCCAGTTACCGCCGTAAGGTTTGCATAAGACTTCGTGGCTTTGAGTGTCGGAAATGGATCGAATCGTTTTCATCCAGCCGATATCAAGTGGTGGACAATGGTTCGCAGGCGGCGGTGCCGAGGTTGTTGCTGCAATTTCCAGAGCCAGAATTTCAACCGCCTCGCCCAGTGCCGATGTTAATGCCTGAGCGATGGACTCACCAGCCCCGGTAAAACTAACGATTTCGCCACCGGCGCGCAGTGTGCCAGCAGCGATTAAGAGGCCGGGGGCGTCTGGTGCGCACAACAGCAAACAATGCCTGAATCCAGGCAAGTGCTGGATCTTCCCGATCAACGCGTCGCAAGCATGTTCATCGGTCGAGTGCTTACACCAGGCCTGTCGAGCGCTGTCAGCTACCGAGTGCGCATTGTCCTGAGGCGAGAACTCAGTTTGCATCAGCGTTCTATGATTTAGTCAATCATATGGCAATTGTCCAGCGGGTACTCGCCGCAAAGCAGCGAGTACCACTTGACCGAGCTACCGACATTTTTGCGTGGTGTATTCGCCGATCCGGTGGAGTAATAGTGCACCAGGATCTTCAATGTTCTTAGGTTGTCCGCCAAACGCAAGCTGTGAATAGAATTTTGGCAATGGATAGTTGTTCATTTCGGCCAGCTCGTTTTCCTCGTCGGCACTGAGCAACATATCGTCGTAGTACGGCAGCATTATTCGCAGTTTCTGTTTGTTGTCGTACGTTTCGAAGTGGACCGGGTCCTCGTCCTTCATCGGTTCGTAGTCGCCATAGCCGGCCCCGGTACCTTCGAGTGTGACATCCAGCTTTTTGTCGTCGGCGAATTTTTTGAGCGCTCCCCAGGTGGCCGGTAGCGTTCGCTCGTGATTCACTTCGTTTGCAAGTGCAATAATCAATCGACCCATGTGCTCAAATCCGCTGACGACGGTGCCGGCCTTGAAAGTGATCACATTCTTATTGTTGCCAGGTTCTGACATTGGCTGCTCCTCTTTAATGTGGTGCTAGAAATCACACGAACTGCTCATTTGCAGAACCAGTCTGCAGACAGCACTACGGCTTTGCAAGCTGGTTGAGAACACGCTTTGGTCCTGCATCAGCCTTTCTAACGCTAGTCTAACGTTGCCGCTCTAAAATCGTTGGTAGATATAGACCACGCGCAAAAAACTTTTGTTGGTCGATACAGCCACTGAAGCGGAGACCCCTTTATTCTGCCCCCACTTATGCCAAATTCAGCCGTATCAATTCCAGGAAGCCTTTCTGCCAGCACGGCTTTGCCGCTGGGTCGTCTGCGGTT
>CAZYDV010000465.1:0-4026 GCA_964646405.1 uncultured Granulosicoccaceae bacterium
CGAACTTGAGACCGGCATCATCTCTCCCTGGCTGGACCTGCGAGTGCCCCCAAAGGAAGTCAAGCTCGCAGAGATCGAAGCGCAACAGCATCGACGATTCGTTAAAACTCACTTGCCTACCGATGCCCTGGTGTTCTCAGAAAAAGCCAAATATGTCTATGTCGGCCGCGATGGCAGAGATGTCGCCTGGAGTTTATATAACCATCACTTGAAAGGTAATGACGTCTGGTACAGCGCACTGAACGATACGCCCGGGCTAGTAGGGCCCGAGTTCCCGCGTTTGGAAGAAGGCACTGATGCTCACGCCTATTACACCACATGGTTTGAACAAGACGGTTACCCCTTCTGGCCCTTCTGGGAGAACATCAGAAGCTGGTGGGCTATCCGTGATTTACCCAATGTGATGATGATTCACTTTGCCGATATGAAATCGGACCTCCAAGGCGAAATGCGCCGCATTGCCGATTTTCTGGACGTCTCACACCCGGACAAGGACTGGCCAGCGCTGGTGGAGCATTGCACCTTCGACTGGATGAAAGCCAACGGCCACCTGACCGCTCCACTCGGCGGTGCGCTGTGGGAAGGCGGATCTGACAGCTTTTTGCACAAGGGGGTCAATCGCCGATGGGCCGACTCACTCAGTGCCGAAGAAGTGGCCGCCTATGAGGCACGTGCCATCGAAGAACTCGGTGAAGACTGCGCCCACTGGCTGGCCAATGGGCGCCTGGCCTGACAAACAGGCGGACACCCACACGGCGTCCTATCCAACATTTTCACAGGAAAATACCATGACAACACCCACCAGAATTCTGGCATTCGGCGCGAGCAGCAGCAGTACCTCCATCAACAAAATGCTGGTCACGCACGCGGCAGAGGTACTCAAAGATCAACTGATTCCGGCAGCAGATATCACCATTCTCGATCTGAACGATTTCGAGATGCCGATATTCAGCACCGATCGCGAAAACGCCAACGGTGTTCCGGACAAAGCCAGGGCATTTTTTAAAGCTATCGGGGATGCAGATGCATTGTTGATTTCCTATGCAGAACACAATGGCTCCTACTCGTCTGCCTTTAAAAATATCTTTGACTGGTGCTCGCGAATCAATGCCGAGGTATTTCAGGGCAAACCCATGGTCATTATGTCTACCTCACCCGGTCCGTACGGCGCCGCCAATGTATTAAAAACAGCTACAGACTCGGCCGGATTCTTCGCCGCCGATATACGCGGAAGCCTTTCTGTGCCCAGTTTTTTCGATACATTTGATGCCGAAAGCGGGAAACTAAGCGATACCGGGTTGGCAGCCGCCCTCAAAGCCGAGCTCGAAAAGCTCGTATAAATCGACAAACAACACCACGTTGCAACAGCGATACAGGAGACAGACATCGACCCCAACGCACTTAAAGTGACGTTGCTCGGCACCGGTATTCCGAACCCGGATATCAATGCTTTTGGCACCTCAACGCTGATCGAGGCGGGCTCGGAACGGGTCATGATCGACTGCGGGCGCGGCACCGTCATCCGCATGGCGCAGATGGGTTTTCCGCTCGGCTACATCGACACGCTGATCCTCTCGCACTATCACTCGGATCACTACTCCGGCATTTTTGATTTACTCATGACCGGGACTATTCAGCAGCCATTCTCCAACCGCGGTGGCCCGCTGATGGTGATTGGACCACCCGGCGTTGACACCATCGCAGAAGGTGCCTGGCTGGCAACAAAACCCGACAGAGATATCCGCGTTGCCGACAGTGAAATCGATCCCGAGCACATGCGTATCGTGCCCCACGTGTATCACGAAGAGGGCGTGGTCTACGATCACGGCGGATTGAAAATCATCGCCATCGAAGTGGATCACGGTGAGTTCATTCGACCAGCCTATGCGTTCCGCGTCGAGTATCGCGATCATGTTTTCGTGCACAGCCACGACACCCGCTACAACGAGAACCTGATTGCCCAGGCGCACGGCGCCGATGTCTTTATTCATGAGGTTGCCGCGGCGAGAGAATCAACGCTTGCGAACTACCCGCGCGTGAAGGTGGCTATCGATCACCATGCATCACCGACTGAGGTCGGACGCGTATTCGCGCAAACCAAACCGAAACTGGCGATGTTGACCCACGTAGTGCTACTCCCACCCGATCCGCTGCCAATCAGTGATGTCACCGATCAGATCGCACAGGAATTCGATGGCACATTGATGGTGGCTGAAGATCTAATGACTATCGTTATCGGTCGCAACACCACCGTCATACCATTTCATCACGGCGGGCGCGGCCACCAGATCGACCCGGCCCATCTCCGCTAATCCGCTTTTACTACCCGCGAGAACATCCATGCAGGCACATGACAGTCTGGAACAAAAGATAACCGCCTCAGGCGGTGTGTTGAACATGTTGCGCAACTCGCAACTGGGCCCGGTTATTTTCCCTGGCATACCGCCAGAGTTTACCAACTGGCGCGATGAGCAACGCGCCTGGAAAGAGTCAGTGGTGCTGTTTGAACAGTCCTACCACATGACCGAAACTCATGTCCGCGGCGCCGATGCAAAAGCGTTTCTGTCCGGACTAGCCACCAATCGGTTTAGCAATCTCACGCCGATGCGCGCCCGACAACTGGTGATGGTGGATGAAACCGGTCATCTGGTGTCCGATGCCATCGTATTTTGTGAATCCGATGATTTTCTGCGTGTGGTGGGCCCACCCACTGCCAGCAACTGGGTGCAGTACAACGCAGAAAAATCTGCACCCAACGTAGAAATCACACGCGACGAGAATATGATTATTCCTCGCCCATCGCGCGATGTATTCCGATTTCAGTTGCAGGGCCCGAACGCGCTGCCGCTGCTGCGCGAGATCGTCGAAGGTGAATTGCCTGAAATCAAGTTCTTTCACATGGGCGAATTTAAAATAGCCGGCCACACAGTACGCGCACTCCGACACGGTATGGCCGGGCGCCCGGGATTTGAAATCTACGGCCCCTGGGAATGCCAACAGGCGGTGAGAGACAAGGTAGAGGAAGCCGGTGTCGCGTTTGACCTTCGAAAAGCCGGTTCGCTGACCTACCCCACAGCCGCGCAGGAATCGGGCTGGATGCCAAGGCCTTTTCCGTCCGTACTCGGTGGTGATCACAATCGCGGCTATCGCGAGTGGCTGCCGGCAAAATCCTTTGAGGGCGGGAGCTCGCTCGGCGGCAGCTATGTCTCTGATACCATCGCGGATTATTTTGTCGAACCCTATGAGCTGGGGTACGGTTCACTGGTGCATCTTGATCACGAATTTATCGGTCGCGATGCACTGCAAAGCCGGCCACAAAACCGTCGCACGAAGGTAACGCTTGAGTGGAACAACGAAGATGTTTTCAACGTCATGCGACGCTCGGTAGGCGCCGACTTTCCGCGCGCCAAATTCATTGCCTTGCCCGTGCCGATGTACGCCACATTCGAATATGATCAGGTGCTGCTGGACGGTAAAATGATCGGCCATTCACAATGGAGCTCCTATTCTTCAAACGCAGGCGCGGTACTATCAACTGCCCTGCTCGACAACGACCAAGTTGAAATGGGGCGCGAGGTAACGCTAGTGTGGGGCGAGCCTGATTCACGCCGTCGCACCGTAGAGCAACATGAGGTAACCCCCATCCGGGCCAAGATCGCACCGGTACCCTATTTTGAAAAATCAATAAAACGCGACTAAGGCATCCGGGTTACAACTGTCATTGACCACGAGCACCACGGTAGGAGGAATACCAATGAAAGCAATCAAGTGTAGATCGATACTTACGGCGGCCACAATAGTCGCCAGCGTAATATCCAGCACAGCTATGGCGGCGGAAAACCTGACCGGTGAGACCGGCCCGCCGGGTGGATCAATCCATTTGTCGATGGCACACCTGGGCGAGGTTGCGGCCGAAAAGGGCATCGCCAACATTCAGGTTGCCGCCGGCCAGACACTGACCAATTCTGTGCAAAACGTAGCTGAAGGCAAAACCGATATTGCCGGCACCCCGTATATTTTGCCGTT